>JAUNAL010000019.1 GCA_030527585.1 Candidatus Saccharimonadota bacterium | reverse complement strand
AATTATTATATTGTTTATTATCCGCCGATATATTTTCGCATTGCGACGAAAGCATCCATAATTCGAATACTAACTCTTGTCGCAACTTTAGATTTTAGAATTGTCGCAAGCATTGCAACGCCTTGTTCAGTGAAGACTCGCGGGTTCCTAAACTTCCCGCGCCTCCTCCTCAAACAACTTATGCTAAAATAAAAATATGAACTTCGCCGAACTTGAAACCAAAATCACAAAGCTCCAAAACAAATACGGAAAATCCCCATCTTTAGAGCTTAAAGCCGCCCTCGACCAAGCAAGAGTCAACTTCAACAACTATAAACGCCAACTAAAATCCCGTGTCGCCGAACTTGAAAAAACCAACACTAGCTACTTAATCGCTTACCGCTCCACCAAAAACTACTACAAATTCATTGACAACTCCGCCCTATTTTACGCTTTCGATATTTCCAATCGCATCGGTCGTCGCTTCACTCTAAACAATGACACCGATAGTTACGCCCGCTCCGAAGTCGGTGTCATTAGCATCAAAGCCCTCGACCGACTAGAGTCTCAACTAAACGACGTCAAAATCTTCCGCAACAAAACCAAAAGTACCGACGAAATTATCCATTTTGAAATTCCCAAACCATATAAATTTGAACAAATCCAAAATTTCCACACTCGCGCCAAAGAAGACCTAACCCGTTCAATACAGGTTATCGTCCCCAAAAATCCCATCCCCGAACTTTTTACCACTATTCGCGACCTTAACGAACGAATCTACCATACTTTTAAGCGCATCTCTGAACCACTAGCTCGCGAAGCCTATGTCATTCCCATCTTAAAGACCGCCAAAGAAATCCTCACTAGCTACACAAATTATGCTAGCGCTTCCGAATCAATCAGCTACGTCTCGCCAACTACCAAAGCCGGTCGCCCCGCCAAGACTAAATACACTCCAACCACACCCCAAGCCCACAACCTCTTTAACCTCCTCCAAAATAACCGCAGCGTTCGCGACGGGATCTCTCATCTCGCCCTGCTCCGCCTCGTCGACCCCGTCCTCCTCGACCAAATTCTTGACCTCTCGACTAACATCGAACGCATGACCCGCGCCGAATATAAACGCCAGCTCGAAAAAGATGCCAAAAAATCATACTCTGAACATACTCCCGGCTCTGACCCCTGTCAAAAATAATCATACTAAAGCCATACTATGCAGAATACTTTTGAAGAATTCGTTCGCAGTTCGCTCTGGCAAGCCCATCGTGAAGCTCGTAAGAACAAATATAAGACCGTCGACGAGCATAAATTCGAATTAAACGCTCCTGAAAATATCAACAATCTCTGTGAAGAAATCCTCACCCGCCACTATAAACCCAGCCGCGGTATCGCTTTCATCGTCAGCGAGCCAAAACACCGCGAAATTGTCGCCGCCAGCTACCGCGACCGCGTCATCCACCATTTCGTCTGCGCCATCTGTGATGTCTGGATTGAGCGACATTTAATTAACGATTCATACTCTTGTCGAAAAGAGAAAGGCACCCTCTATGGACAGAGACGTCTCCAACATTTCATGAACAAAGTTAAAACCGAAACCGGCGAAGAGGCTTTCGTGGGGAAATTCGACATTCGTCGCTATTTTGTTAAGCTCGATCGCAAAAAAATCTTCGCTCGTGCAATTTGGGCCCTCGACCAACAATTTCACCACACCAACCGCCCCGACCAAGAAAACGGCATCCTCTGCCGCCCAGAACATCGCGAGTTTCTTTTTAGCCTCCTTAAGTTCCTCTGGCACCAAATCATTTTCGATGATCCAATGGACGGGATTAAGTTCCGCGGTAAACGCTCCGACTGGAACTCTCTCGATCCCGGAAAATCCCTTATGGACCAGCCGCCCGGTATCGGCATCGTTATTGGTAACTTAACCAGTCAAGAACTTTCGAACCTCTACCTCGACCAGCTCGACCGTTTTGTAACTCTCACCCTCGGCTACAAATACTATGGGCGTTACGTCGACGACTTCTTTATCGTTGTCCCGGCAAGCCAGCGCCATAAAATGATTAGCGACGTCGCCAAAATCGAAGAATTCCTCCACGATGAACTTAGCCTAGAGCTCCATAATCACAAAAGATTATATAAATACGCCAAAAACGGCATTCCCTTTACTGGTGGAGTCGTCTATCCGGACCACATCGGGCTGAGCCGCCGCGCTAGGCGTCGCGCCTACGAAGCCGCCGAACGTGTCGCAACCGGCCAAGAGCCAATCGAAAACTTCGTTGCCCGCATGGGAACCACCATCCATCTTAATCAGCGCCAATTCTACAAAGAACTTTTCGATAAATACGGCTGGGATTTTGGCTGGGAAGGAGAAGAGCCAAGGTCGAAAAAACCGAAAAACCTAAAAAACCCCGCAAACCGTAAGGGCTTAACGGAGTCTTAGGACAGGATAGCACAGAGAATAACGAACCGGCGGCGGCGAATCTAGACGCCAGGCGCTACGCAACGCACCGAAAAGGCGTTGTAGCGGTTGTTGTTGTTGGACGGGTTGACGTTGGACGAGTTGAAGTTCAAGTTGTAAGCGTTGGACGAATTGTTGGATACTCGCGACCAGTAGTTGCCGTTGTTGCCAGCGTTGTTGAGCCCATTACTATTATAGTTGACGTTGCCGCCAGGAACCATAAAGGGACCCAAAACGCGCATAAATTCGGAGCCGACTTAAAGCCCCTACCCACCGTAGCGGATAGCGACAACAGACCCTTACGCAAAGCGAAAGGAGCGACCCCCCGTTCCTGCTTTGTTTTTTAACGCGAGGCGATATTGTTGGAGCATGACCTCATGGACTCACGCCTACAAGCCCATTTTAGCACATTCACAAGCGTTTTTGGCTGTTTTAGGTAGGGGCTTTACTTATTTGAGCGCCGAACGGCTCCAGAAACGTGCTACAAGCCCGAGAGCGCGCGTATTCCTGGGATTCCCCAAAGCAGGAACGCACAGAGAATAACGAACCGGCGGCGGCGAATCTAGACGCCAGGCGCTACGCAACGCACCGAAAAGGCGTAGTAGCGGTAGTAGTAGTTGGACGGGTTGACGTAGGACGAGCTGAAGTGCAAGCGGTAAGCGTAGGACGAATTGTAGGATACTCGCGACCAGTAGTTGCCGTTGTAGCCAGCGAAGTAGAGCCCATTACTATTATAGCCGACGCTGCCGCCAGGAACCAAATAAAGTGGCGCCGAAACATACTTCAAAGAATTCGCCGAAGAACCAGACGCAATCCCGTAAGAATTTAACAAATTATAGAAACTTCCCGCCTTCGCATTCGAATTTGACCCCGAAAGTGGCAGTTTCCACCCCTTCGGACAAATCGAGCTATCCGCAACCTCGCCTTGACTCGACGTCACCGACGCCCCCTTACCCGCCGTCGCCGCGTTAAACTGATAATAATTCCCTAAATGATAATGTGTATCATAGCTCGTTCCGCTATAAGTTGTCGAGCTCGAGTTTAGCGTCCCCGTCCCAACCGAATAATCACCCGTAAAGCCCGAAACATTCTGCAAATACGTATTCGCACTCAAATTAGTAGTCTTACTAGTATATTTCCACGAAGCTGGGTTCTTTAGAACGTAATCTCCTGGATCATACGACATCGTCATATTATATCCACTGTTTCCTCCGGTTGGCGGATTCCCCGTCGCCGTTGCCGTTGGCGCCGTCCGCCCCGATGTCGAAGGCGTCCAGTCTTCCGTAATGTCTGTATTCGCCGCGAGTAAACCAGAAGCTGGGATATCAAGATCAAGGTTTTGTGTCATCCAGCAGTTCCCATCCCTAAGCTTTGCCACCCAATATTTCTTTCCGTCTCGCGTATCGATTAACTGCTTCGTTTCCCCCTCCAAACTCGCCGCACAAAGCTCCGGTGTCATCTCCTGCATCTCCGTCAATTCGCTCAATGACGTCGGCAAAACTTTCGCTACTGCCGTAAAATTAATCACGTTATTATATTCTCCAGAAGTCTGTCCCGTCCCCGCTTTCGCCCCGATCAAAAACTTTGTCGTCTCGTTCGCCGCACCCTTCGAAGAATTCAACTCCGCCGCCGACCCCGAACTATAAAGCGGCAACCCCGAGAAACTCGTCCCTGAGTTAGTCGAATAGCCCCAGGTATTATTCGTCGAAAGCGCCGCGAGGCTCGACCCGACATCGATACTATTAAATGCCGCCATCCCGTTCGTATGCATAAAATCCCGTGTATTATAAGTCGCATTCCCCACCGTCGCTGAAAGCGAATATCCCGCCAGGTTATTCGTCCCGACCTGGATATCGATTTCGTTACTATTTTTCACTCCCCCCGGAACCAAGCCATCAATCAAAAGATCCGCACTCGACAGCGACATCGTCAGCGTCGAGTTAAAAGTAAACTGAACCTCGGTTTCTGCCGTTTCCGTCGCCGCCCAGACCCCCGTCGTCAAAATCGCCCCCAAAAGAACCGCCGCTAGCGCAAATGGTATGTGTTTTACCTTAATCATAATTAAATCATACCACAACCTTTTTTAAAACACAACAAATTACCCCACTTTTTACACCATAAAAAATCCCCCGAATTTCAAGAATTCTAAAATTCTCGATCTCCAAGGGATTAGTTTCTGATTTATTCCATTTCTATCCTTTCTCTTACTGCTCTTCTGAGCCTCTTTACCGAGCGTAGTCTTCTTTTACTTACATAACGGCCAATATAGAAAGTCGCTACTCCATAAATTGCGACTACCGCAACGTAGATCATCAGAGCAATAATGCCCGAGTATATTGGGTTATCTCTATCCGTTAAGGAATTGTCGCACATTTGCAAAATTCCCCTTCTCGATTCAAGAGCAAATAACACTCCAAAAATCACAGAAGCGATAGTCGCCATAACCTTAATACAACGGTCATTAAATCTCGACCGAATCCTAAGGTCCTCCAAAAGATAATATCTCTTAGAGCAAGCGAGAGCAACCAGAATAATTAAAACTGGTGCCACCACATACCAAAGATTGAAACCTGGAATAAATTTATGATAAAGACTGTTAAACATAATACTTTCCCCCTTTATATTTTATAGTTTTAACAGCGTTGCAAGGCTTATTCTTTATTATTCGAAAAGCCTATGCTTACATTATAGCACATATGCTTAAAAAAGTCAATAGTTATATCATCATTACCCTTATATTTACAAAACTATTGACATTTTTGCTAAAGTTTGTTACAATAAAAATACATTCCGATACGGGCGATGCGAAAGGAGAAATACCTAAGTGGACCCCGTTTTTTTATTTAGCCTTCTTATATATTATTTTGTCTTTTATTTGTGGGCTATCTAGCCAGTCTATATATTTGGTCGGGAAGCTCTTATAGAGCGTCGAGGTAGACTTTTTGTTTGGCGACAATAAACACCGGAAACGGTCTTTCTCGACCAAATATTTCACCATCTTAAAATAATCACCATCACCAGAAACTAAAACAATTTTATCCAATTTTTCTTTTTCGGCGATTTTACGCATAACAGCAAAGACTATATTAGTATCAACATTCCCTTTCTTCTTACCAATCATACTTTGGCTATGCTCTCTAAATATTAAGATAAATCCAGCCTGCTGAATCATTTCATATATATTTTGATGGTCCTCATTTACGGCCCCTAAGAAATAATACGCCTTATCAACGCTATACTTATCTCGCAGATAAACTCGAAACCGAGCAAGATCAACTTTCCAACCATGGGAAGTTGTGTTCATATAGAGATTTTTGTCCGTCGATAAAAGCTTGGTTCATAATCATCATTCCCCAAATTGCTCATCATAATCGATGCCGTAAAGCGCATATTGATACTTCATATATGCCGTATCGAGCTCCAACGCCATCGTCTCAAGCGGATCTTCTTTCGCCACTGCCATCACGATAAACTTCAGTGGCTTATTTAACCCACCACAAATTTCCATCTGGTCCGCATAAGCCAAATTCCCCGGAATCGTAATCTCCCTGACCCCGCCAAGCTTCATTCCAACCACACCAGTCGTCCACCCCTCAATCATCCCAAGCGAAGCGTCGAGCGCCTTGTTGAAACCGGTCGGGCTAGTCGGATTATCAAGCGACGAATCAAAAACACTTTCATCCGCGCACCAACCGATATAATATGCCAGGTACTCTTCATCCCCCTCAGAAAGCTCACGACCATCCCCAACCACAAAATCTCGCGTCACCACCCCATTTTCATTCGCCGAGGTCTCATTATAAGCCTTCACCTCCGTCACATAAGGCTTAAATTTTGCGAAATCCTCTGTCGTTCCAGCCTTAAATTCCGCCACCTTGTTATCATATGCTGTCTTATAAGCCGCGATTTTCTCTTCCGATAAGCCCATCGTCGTGTCCGAAGACGAGCTAGACGATCCCGACGAATTCCCTGAAATAATAATACCTGCATAAGATGCAATAAATGTCCCCACCATAATTAGCGCAATCACCGAGATAAAAATCCGCTGTTTTACGCTTGTCCTCAACTCTTTTTCTTCCATTTCTCAATTATAGCATGCTATAATTATTTTATGAAGAGAGGTAAAAAGGTCATTGGCTTTGACAATGAAAAATATCTAAAGTTACAATCCGAAAAAATTCTTGAGCGCTCCAAGAAATTCGATGATAAACTCTATCTTGAATTCGGCGGCAAGCTCTTCGACGATTACCACGCCTCTCGCGTCCTTCCCGGCTTTGAGCCAGACAGCAAAATGCGGATGCTCCTAGAAATGAAAGACGAAGCTGAGATTATTTTAGTTATTTCCGCGGGCGACATCGAACACGGAAAACTACGCGGCGACCTCGGAATCACTTATGATACCGAGGTTCTTCGTTTAATTGACACTTTCAAAGAATTCGGACTCAAAGTCTGCGGAGTTTGTATTACCCGTTATACCGGTCAATCCTCTGCCGATTCTTTTAAGTGCCACCTTGAATCGCTCGGCGTCAAAGTCTATCGCCACTACAACATCGAAAACTACCCCGCCGACGTCGACCATATCATCTCCGAAGACGGTTTCGGCAAAAATGACTATATCGAGACTTCTCGTCGCCTCGTTATCGTCACGGCTCCTGGTCCAGGTAGCGGAAAGATGGCGGTTTGCCTTAGCCAACTTTATCACGAATTTAAACGCGGCACTCGCGCTGGCTACGCAAAATTTGAAACCTTCCCAATTTGGAATTTACCTTTGAAACACGCCGTTAACCTCGCCTACGAAGCCGCAACCGCCGACCTTGACGACGTCAATATGATCGACCCTTTCCATCTCGACACCTACGGCGAGAAAACCGTTAATTATAATCGCGATGTTGAGATTTTCCCAGTCCTAAATGCTATGTTTGAGCGAATTTATGGCGACTCACCATACAAATCTCCAACCGACATGGGAGTCAATATGGTTGGAAACTGTATCATCGACGACGAAATCTGTCGCAATGCTTCTAGACAAGAAATCCTCCGCCGTTATTATGCCGCCGCCTGCTCTGTCCTCCAAGGCACTGGCGAGAAAAATGAAGTCTCAAAACTAGATTTGCTAATCAAAAGTATCGGCCTTGATAAATCCGAACGTCCAGTTATCACTAGCGCCCTTGAAAAAGCCGAGGAAACCAGCGGTCCCGCCGTCGCACTTGAACTTCCAGATGGGAAAATTATTACCGGAAAAGCCACCCCGCTTCTTGGCGCCGCTTCCGCTTGCCTTCTTAACGCCCTCAAAACCCTAGGCGGCGTTAATGACGAAATCACTTTAATCTCCCCTGAAGTCCTCGAGCCAATTTGTTATCTAAAAAGCGAACATTTAAGAAACGGCAGCAGCCGTCTCCACCTCACCGAAACCCTAATTGCACTTTCAATTTGTTCCCGCAACGACAAAAACGCCATCGATGCCTTTTCTTGCCTTGATCTTCTCAAAAACTGCGAAGCCCACTCGACCGTCATCCTTTCCCAAGACGAAATTGCCACTTTTAAGAAACTTGGGCTAAATCTAACCTGCGAGCCAACTTACAACACCAAAAAACTCTACCACCGGTAGAGTTTTTGGCGTAAAAATTATTTATCTTCTGTATTTTTTGGTCTTTGAAGAATTGCAACTTTCTTGAAAGAACCGCCAGCCTTCTTGATGGCTTCAACCGCCGTCTTTGAAGCAAATTGCGTCTCAAGATCAATCTTCGCAGTCAAATCACCACGAGTGATAACCTTAACTTTTACAAACGGGCTCGAAATAAGCGAAGCCGAAGCGAGTGCAAAGTTATCTACTTTACCAGAAAGATCATTCAAACGATCCGTATAAACAACTTCAGCCTTATCATGAATCGACTTAAAACCTTTGAGCTTTGGAATCGCTTGCATGATTGCACGCTGACCACCCATAAAGCCTGCTGGCATCTTGCGATGACCAGTTCGAGACTTTTGGCCTTTAGTACCACGACCGGCAGTTTTACCTTGTCCAGCCGAGATACCACGACCCTTACGGGTTGGGCGAGTATTCTTCTCTACGATCAAATCATTATATTTCATTATTTCTTCTCCCCTTTTCGCGTCCACTCAGAACGAGGAACCTGAGACTTTAATGCCTCAATTACCGCATAAGCGATATTAACTTTGTTCGTCGAACCAAGAGATTTCGAAATTAGGTTTTTAACGCCAGTAAGACCAATGATCGAACGAACGGTTCCGCCTGCGATAATACCAGTACCTGGAGCCGCTGGCTTAATAAGCACATCCGCACCAGTCACCTTAGTTCGAGCTTCGTGGCAAATCGTCTCGCCATCCATCGCAAAGGTAATCATTGATTTCTTAGCTTTTGAAGTTGCTTTTGCAACTGCGGTTGTAACGTCATTGCCTTTTGCGACACCTACGCCAACCTTATTCTTGTGGTTTCCAATCGCAACCAACGCCTTAAAGCGCATCCGGCGACCACCAGCTACAGTCCTAGAAACACGATCAACTGCAATCGTAATCTCATCAAACTCTTTCGGACCAGTTTCCGCTTTAACGCGGTCACGGCGTCCACGGCGATCCATCTTGCGACCTGCAATATCTCGCGTATCTTTCGAAGCCGCAGTCTTGTCATCCATTTTAAGGGTGCCAGATTTGTTAATTACTTTTGGGGTTTTGTTTTCTGCATCTGCCATGATTAAAACTCCAATCCTTCCTTACGGGCCGCTTCAGCGAGTGCCGCCATGCGTCCTGCATATAATTTAGCACCACGGTCAAACACCACAGTCGAGATTTTTGCAGCCTTAGCTTTTTTAGCAATTTCTGCACCAATCTTTGCAGCTTTTTCCGTCTTCGTACCAGTCATTTTTGCGCCAACAGTCGTTGCGTATGCAAGCGTCTTTTTGTTGTCGTCATCAATTACCTGTGCGGTAATGTGGAGGTTCGAAAAATGAACCGTAAGGCGCGGGCGTTCCGCCGTGCCATGAATTTTTGCGCGAGTTCGTTTCGCTCTAAATACCTTATTCATTATTTCTTTCCTGCCTTTCCAGCCTTGCGGATGATTACTTCATCAGCATATTTAATACCTTTACCCTTGTAAGGTTCTGGCTTCTTAAGGCTACGGATCTCAGCAGCAACCTGACCGACTTTTTGCTTGTCGATGCCAGAAACTGTGATTTCCATTTTATTAGTAGTAAGCGTAACGCCTTCTGGGGCTTTGTATTTCACTGGGTGTGAAAAACCAAGCGCCATTTCGATCTCTTGAGGACCGCCTGAAAGACGAAAACCTACACCATTAATTTCTAGTTTCTTCTCATAGCCCTTCGTCACACCTTCGACAGCATTAAAAAGCAATGCTCTCTGAAGACCGTGCCAAGCTCGAGATTTCGGTTCGTCATCCTCACGAGTAACGACCGCAGTAGTACCTTCAACCGTGACTTTCGTCTTTGGTTGCACCGGAACGATGAGTTGACCCTTTGGCCCAACAACAGTAATCTCACTGTCGCCGACCGTAA
>JAUNAL010000018.1 GCA_030527585.1 Candidatus Saccharimonadota bacterium | reverse complement strand
AGGAGAAGGAACGCGGTATTACGATTACTTCGGCTGCGGTGACGACTTACTGGAAAGGTCATAAGATTAATATCATTGATACCCCGGGCCACATTGACTTTACGGCAGAAGTTGAACGTTCGCTTCGCGTGCTTGATGGTGCGGTTGTGGTCTTTGACGGGAAAATGGGCGTTGAGGCACAATCTGAAACGGTTTGGCGCCAGGCTACTAAATATGGCGTGCCGCGCATTTGCTTTGTTAACAAAATTAACCAAATTGGTGGCGATTTCTACAAATCGCTTGATTCGATTCACAAACGCTTGTCGAAAAACGCAGTAGCGATTCATCTTCCAATTGGTTTTGAAAAAGATATTTGTGGCGTAGTCGACCTCATTGACATGAAGGCTTACACCTACAAAGAATACGCTGATCGCGAGCTTACGGTTGGCGAAATCCCGGCAGACATGCTCGAAAAAGCCAAAAATGCACGTTCGATGCTTATCGAAGAGGCGGTTCAGGCCGATGAGGCGCTTATGGAGAAATTCTTCTCTGAGGGCGAGGAAGCGATTACGATTCCAGAGCTTAAGGCGGCTCTGCGTAAACGGGTGCTTGATGGGGATTTCTTCTTGGTGACCGGTGGTGATGGTCGTGGCGTGATTGTTGAGAAAGTTCTCGATCTTATGACCGATTATCTTCCATCTCCACTTGATCGTGACCAGGGTCAAACTGTTGGTACCGATCCAAAAACTGGCGATAAAGTTGTTCGCAAAGCAGACGACTCTGAGCCTTTGACGGCTTTGGCATTTAAGATTGCGACTGACCCATTTGTGGGCAAGTTGATTTTCATTCGTGTTTATGCTGGTGTTCTTAAATCTGGTTCGTATATTTATAATGCAACGACCGGAAACAAGGAACGCGTTGGGCGTGTAGTTCGAATGTTCGCTGACAAGCGTGAAGAAATTACCGAGATTACAGCTGGCGATATTGCGGCGGTGGTTGGACTTAAGGAATGTACGACCGGTACGACGCTTTGCGATCCCGCGAAACCAATTCTTCTCGAGTCGATCGACTTCCCAGATCCACCGGTGTCGATTGCGGTTGAGCCAAAGACGAAGGCTGACCAGGAAAAAATGGGTATCGGCCTTTCGAAGATGGCTGAGGAAGATCCAACTTTCCGCGTTCATACCGATGAGGAAACTGGTCAGACGATTATTTCTGGTATGGGTGAGCTCCACCTTGAGATTATTATCGACCGGTTGAAGAGAGAACATAACGTTGATGCAAATACTGGCGCTCCGCAAGTCGCTTATCGCGAAACGATTCGTGGCATGGCTGAGGCACAAGGTAAGCATATCAAGCAATCTGGTGGTCGTGGTCAGTATGGTGACGTTTGGATTAAGTTTGAGCCGAACGAAGCTGGCAAGGGCTTTGAGTTTATCGATATGATTAAGGGCGGCGTCGTTCCTCAGGAATATCGCAAACCAGTTCAGCAGGGTGTCGAAGAGACTTTGAACGGTGGTGTTATCGCTGGCTATCCAGTAGTTGACGTTAAGGCGACTCTCTATGACGGTTCGTACCACGATGTCGACTCTTCGGAGCTCGCATTTAAGCTCGCCGGTTCGCTTGCTACCCGCGCAGGTATTAAGCAGGCAAATCCAGTCCTCTTAGAGCCAGTTATGAAACTCGAGATTACAACCCCTGAAGAATTCATGGGCGACGTAATTGGCGATATCAACTCGCGGCGAGGGCGGATCGATGAGATGGAAGACTTGAATGGTGGCGCTAAGCTCATTAAGGCGTTCTGTCCGCTGGCAAATTTGTTCGGTTATACCGGGGATTTGCGTGGGATGACCCAGGGGCGGGCAGCTTCGTCGATGGAGCTTAACGGCTATGAGGAAGTTCCACCTAACGTTGCGAACGAGATTATTGAGAAACGGAACTCGAAATAGTTCATTTAAGGGGTTTTCGGCGATTTTACCCTTTACAAAATGACAAAAATCGTCTAAAATATTAATGTAGAGTTTTGGAGCTGGTTTTTATTAGCGCTCCAGACGATAATAACAATTAAAAGGAGAAAGAATGGCAAATTTTGACCGTTCCAAGCCGCATATTAATGTCGGCACCATGGGTCACGTCGACCATGGTAAAACCACTTTAACTGCTGCGATTACTAACGTTCTCGCTCGCCGACTTCCTACCGAAGTTAACAAAGCAGTTGCTTATGACCAAATTGACAACGCTCCAGAAGAGAAGGCTCGTGGTATCACCATCGCTACTTCCCACCAGGAGTACGAATCTGAGAACCGGCACTACGCTCACGTTGATATGCCAGGGCACGCAGATTACATTAAGAACATGATTACCGGTGCTGCACAGGTTGATGGTGCTATCCTCGTAGTTGCTGCGAACGATGGTCCACTTCCACAAACCCGCGAGCACGTTCTCTTGGCTCACCAAGTTAACGTTCCAAAAATCATCGTCTTCCTCAACAAGATGGACCTTGCGGATCCAGAACTCGTTGAGTTAGTCGAAATGGATGTTCGTGATCTTTTGAACAAATATGGTTTCGATGGCGACAACGCTCCAATTATTAAGGGTTCAGCAACGAAAGCTCTTGAGGGCGATGCAGCTAACGAAGATGCAGTTATGGAACTCGTTAAGGCTATGGATGAATACTTCGACATCCCAGAGCACGATCTCGACAAACCATTCTTGATGCCAGTTGAGGATGTATTCTCGATCAAGGGTCGTGGTACGGTTGCGACTGGTCGCATCGAGCAGGGTATTGTCAACTTGAACGACGAAGTTGAAATCGTTGGTCTTAAAGATACTCAGAAGTCGGTCGTTACTGGTATCGAAGCTTTCCACAAATCTCTTGATCGTGGTCAAGCAGGCGACAACGCAGGTCTTCTCCTCCGTGGTATCGAGCGCGATCAAATCGAGCGTGGTCAAGTTATCGCAAAACCAGGTTCGATTACTCCACATACCGAGTTTGAGGCTCAGGTTTACGTCTTGAAGAAAGAGGAAGGCGGACGCCACACTCCATTCTCAAAGGGCTACAAACCACAATTCTACTTCCGAACTACGGATGTGACTGGTGAAGTTGAGCTTCCAGCTGACAAAGAAATCGTGATGCCTGGCGACCAGGTAACCTTCAAGGTTAAATTGCTTGCGCCAGTCGCTATGAACGACCAAGACCGCTTCGCTATCCGCGAAGGTGGGCGAACCGTCGGTTCTGGTGTCATTACCAAGGTTATCAAATAATCTTTCACCTATTCTGAAAAATCCCCCTCTGGGGGATTTTTTGTGGTAGAATATATAATATATGAATTATAGAGAAGCGGTTGATTTTGTCCATGCGGCGGGCTGGACGAAGATACATTTGGGGCTCGAGCGGATCGCGGAGCTTTCGCGGCGAATAGGGAACCCGGAGAAGGATCTGAAGTTTATTCATATTACGGGGACGAACGGGAAGGGCTCGACTTCAGCGTTTCTGACGGCGATTTTAATGGCGGAGGGATATAGGGTCGGGGCTTTTACCTCGCCGGATTTGATGTCTTTGAATGAACGGATGGCGATTGATGGAACGCCGATCGCCGACGAAGATTTTGCGGAAATTGCGAGCGCCGTGGCGCGAGAGGCGAGGGAAATGGAAAATCAGCCGAGTTCGTTCGAGCTTTTGACGGCGATCGCTTTGGAGTATTTCCGGCGGGAGGAATGTGATGTCGTGGTTCTTGAGGTGGGTCTCGGCGGGGACCTAGATGCGACAAATATCGTCATGCCGCTAGTTTCGGTGATTACGGGGATCGCGCATGACCACATGCATATTTTAGGGAAAAGTTTGGCAGAAATCGCGACGACGAAATGCGGGATTATTAAGAGCGGGCGGCCGGTGGTGTTCGGGGGAGAGGCGCGAAAGGTTCTGCCGATAATTTCCGAGTTTGCGATGAGAAATGGGTCAGAACTTTTTGTGGGGAATTATGCGGAGATTAAAGATCAAAAGTCGGATCTTTTCGGAAGTAGATTCGACTATAAGTCTTGGGAAAATGTAGGGATCTCTCTGCTCGGGCTTTATCAGCCTAAAAATGCGGTGGTGGCGCTCGAGACGGTTGAGGTTTTGAATAAGTATGGATTGAAAGTTTCGGAGCGGGCGGTTTATGAGGGGCTTTTGAAGGCGAAATGGGCGGGGCGGTTCGAGATTATTTCGAAAGAGCCGTTGATAATTTACGACGGTGGACATAATGAGCAGGGGGTTAGGGCGTGCATGGAGAGCGTGCGACATCTTTTTCCGGGGCGGAAGGTGAACGTTTTGACGGGGATACTGGCGAATAAAGACCGGGGCGAGATAATTCGGCAGGTGGGCGAGATGGCGGAGCGGATTTTTACGGTGCGAGCGAGCGGGGACGAGCGGGCGTATGATAGCGGGGTATATGCGGAGGAATATTTAAGGGCGGGGTACGCGGCGGAGAGCTGCAGGGGCGTTAAAAACGGGATGGAGAAAGCAATTCGGGCAGCGCAGGAAAATGGTTTGCCGATTTTAGTGGTGGGGTCACTACATTTGTATCTGGAAGTGATTGACTTTTTAACAATAAAATAACCTAGGTCAATGTGTTATAATACTGATGCCGAAATAGGCAAAACAGTCGACCTTATAAAAGAAAGACTCGAATTGCCCATGAAGTCGCAGCTACATTGGAATAGGGTAAAAGGCTTTCCAAACAAGCATATGATTATGGGGTGTGCGGGAGGACTAGAAATGACGATTATCAATATCGTCATCGATACAACCTGTCTTCGCTTAATTCAATCCAACGATGTGTATAACTATTACAGTGGATATCTTTACGAACGGATTTGCTGGCTGATGCAATTACGTAATGGGGTTGCGAATATCCACCTGAGCAGTCGTAGCAATCTGAAAAAGAAGGCGTTGGTGGATTTTCTGGCCTCGCGCAATAATCATAAGTTCCAAATCGATATGGGGCGAATTAAAGATATTAAAATCATCCCGAATGAGCGCAAAAAATTATTACAATTAGCGGATTGTTGTTGTAGCGCCCTATATCAGGCCTTAAAATACAACAATGAAACACATTTTAAATATATCGAGGGGATTTATCCGAGATTTTATAGAAATAGATACGGTAAAGTTATCAGTTATGGCCTAAAATTAGTTCCTAGCGATAGTCGCGCCGAAGAAGTCCATAAATTATTAAGTTTTTTACAATCAAAAAAGTGAGCTTTCCCCTGGCTGAAGGATCCCACAGGTCAAGCCTGCTGGTACGCATAGCGCACCCTTCAGAGAATCAGCGAACTACTTGCTCACTGTCTTCAATATACCACACATGCGGGTAAAAGTCAACAAAAAACTACCGAGAAATCGGTAGTTTTTTAAGATTACATTTTGATTTCGGCGTCGACGCCAGCTGGCAAAGAGAGGTTTTGGAGGCTTTCGATCGTCTTTGGCGTTGCGCTATGGATGTCGATCAAGCGTTTGTGGACTTTCATCTCGAACGCTTCACCGCCAGTCTTATAGACGTGTGGCGACTTCACAACAGTAAAAGTGCTGCGTTTGGTTGGTAGAGGGATTGGTCCCGAGACGCTAGCGCCAGTTCGGATTGCAGTATCAACGATTTGGCGGGCGCTCTGATCAATTACGCGATGATCATATGCTTTGAGACGGATACGAATGGTAAGTCCGCTGTCTTTTTTGGCTTCTGCCATGTTTTGCCTTTCTCCCCTATAACCTCAGATGGACGCTAGACGGTCCGTCGAAGAGTTTTTAGGGGTAGATAATTAATTAGTATATACTCCCATTGTAGCACAGTTTGGCAAAAAAGTCAAGGCGTAGTATAATATTCCTATGAGTTTCGCTAAATTTAAGAAGCGTTTTTATTTCGTAGTGGCAGATTATTTTCGGTATTTTGCAAATATGGTGCTTAGACGCTGGAAACCAAGAATTATTGCGGTGACTGGGTCGGCTGGGAAAACTACAATGTTAAATCTCTTAGAGCATGAGATAGGAAAACGCGCGCACTATTCCCACGATGCTAATTCGGCGTTCGGGGTTTCGTTTGATTTATTGGGATTGTCCGGGGTTCGAGGTTCGAAGCTACGTTGGATTTGGCTTTTGATTGCGGCGCCATTTCGAGGAGTGTTCCTCAGGCGAAAAGAGAAATTTTATGTGGTTGAGATTGACGGGGAAAGACCACACGAAGCGGAGTTTTTGGCGAAGTGGCTGAAGCCAGAGGTAACGATTTGGGTTTCGATTGGAATTTCGCATGCAGTCCAGTTCGAAAAAGTCGTTAAGGAAGGGAAATTTAAGGATTTGTCGGAGGCGATTGCCTCGGAATTTGCGAACCTCCCAGCTCAGACTACCAAAAGGGTTTATATTGATGCCGAATCGAAGGTCATGATTAAAGCGACTGAGGGAACTCGGGCGAAGGTTATCCCAATTAAGAAATCGCTACTAAAGAAGTATGTAGTGTTTGCAGATTCGACCGATTTTACTTATGGTGATACGACTTTCCATTTTAACCATCCAGAGCCAAAGGATATCGCATTTAATTTATTTGTTTTGCAGGATTTGATGAAATATCTTAGGTTGCCATTTAACCCGGACTTTTCGAATGTCCGAATCGCGCCGGGGCGAAGTTCTTACTTTAAGGGTAAAAAAGGAATTGATATTGTTGATAGTAGCTATAATGCGCATATGATTTCGATGATTTCGGTTCTTGATATGGCGAAACGGATGCATGCAGAGCGAAAATGGTTGGTGATTGGGGATATTGTTGACCAGGGGTCGCTAGAGGAGACGGAACATAAGAAATTGGCGGAACTGATTGCTGCTGCGAGGCCAGATCGAGTGATTTTGGTTGGGAAGCGAACGAAGAAGTGGACGGCGCCAAAATTGAAGGAGCTTGGGGTTTCAGCGGTCTCGACGACCGACCCGAGAAAAGCTTTAGCCTATATCGAGAATCATATTACGGGGAAAGAAACTTTGATTTTTAAGGGAAGTCAGTACCTTGAGTGGATTATTGAGAAGTTGCTTGCGGATCCGAAGGATGCGAAGAAGCTCTGCCGGAGAGAAAAGGCAGCGGTCCAACGGAGAAAAAGTTGGGGGCTAGATTCGTGAGCGAGAAAGTAGACCTCTATATTATTCATGGCTGGACTTATACGGTTGGACCGTGGGCGAAAACTTTAGAGATTTTGAAGAAAAATGGGGTTCGGGTCAAAATGTTGCACGTTCCGGGTTTAACTGAGCCGAGCGACAAGGTTTTTGAGATTGAAGATTATATGAAGTGGGCGGATTCCGAGATTCCGGATGGGGCGGTAGCACTGGGACATTCGAATGGCGGGAGGATTTTGTTAAATCTTTGCTCGGCAAATCCGGAGAAATTGAAGTATTTGGTTTTACTTGACTCGGCAGGAGTTTATGAGAAATCTTTGAAGAAAGAAGTTGTTTCGGGATTGGCGAAGATTGGGAAGCCATTAAAGAAAGTTAAACTTATCGATAAAGTTTTTCATCGTTTAACTGGCTCAACGGATTATTCAAAAGCGCCGGAGAATATGAAAAAGACGCTCGCGAATATGCTGGAGTCGGATAAATATTTGGATTTTGCGAAAATTTTGACGAAAACCTTTATTCTATGGGGGAAGAAAGATACGATAACTCCACCAAGACAGGCGACGAAGATTTATGAGCGGCTGCCGAACGCGGATTTGAAATTTTATGCGAACTGGACACATGCACCATACATTTCGAATCCAGAGGAGCTGGCGAGAGCTTTAACAAATTTAATTTCAAGGATGAAAAAGTGAGAATACATTACTTTTTAGGCGCGGCGGCAAACTTTAAGAAACCTTTTCGGTATCTTTTTTCGAGCGGCGGAGCGCGAGATGTTCTAAAGTTAGAGAAATATCTTAGCGAAAGATATGATGGTGAAGCGATGTTGATGAAAAATGGGCGGAGTGCGCTTGCTGTAGCGTTGTCTTGCTATTTTAAGCCGGGCGAGAAAATTATTGTAAATGGTTTTACCTGCTATGCGGTAATTGAGGCGATCAAAGAAGCTAAGCTGAAACCGGTTTATGCGGATATCGAGGCGGGGAGTTTGAATTTCAATGCGAAAACTCTGGAAAAATGCTTAGAGCGGGGCGAAGCGAAGGGGATCATCGTTCAAAATACTTTAGGGAATCCGGTTAATATTGCGGAAGTGAAAAAGTTTGCGAAGAAAAATGGGTTAATTATAATTGAGGACTTGGCACATTCGGCTGGCGTAAAATATGCGAGCGGAGAAGAAGCCGGAACGGTTGGAGCGGCAACGGTTTTGTCGTTCGGGAAAGAGAAGGCGATCGATACGATTTCGGGCGGAGCGGTAATTTTGCGAGATTTTAAGATGATTAATGGGGCGCGGTTCAAAATCCCGCGAAATGCAAGAAAGACTTGGGTACAGGAGCTCCGTCCAACGAAAAAATGCCGGAAGAGTGATAGTCTAAGGGCGCGTTATTATCCATTGTTTGGAAAAATTTATCGTGGGCTTTCATATGTGAAGCTAAATGGGATTTTTATGCGGATTTTGCTTAAAATCCATTGGGTTGAGAAATCGGCAGATAATCGATTAGATTTAAGGCGTCGTCCGGCGGGGTTTGAGGCGAAGTCAGCACTAAAACAATTTAAAAAATTAGAGGCTGGTGCAGGGGTTTTAAGAGAGTTTTATCTACTGAATAACCGCGATGAGGTTTTAGAAAAATTGAGGAAGGCTGGGTATTATTTTGATGGGTTTTGGTATGAAAAGCCGGTTTCGCCAGAGAGATATTATAAGAAATCCGGGTTTAAAGAAAAGGATTGCCCGGTCGCGACTTTAGTGGCGGGGAAGATTATTAATTTCCCGACTTATTATAACGAAAAACAATTAGCGAAAGCGCGCGAAGTTTTGAAGGAGTATGGCGACTTCTGGAAGGAGGAGGAGTGAGCTGGGAGGAAGTAGTTAAGAAATTTCCGGAAGCGAACTTATTACAATCGCCAGAATATGGGAAGATGAATGAGCTAGTCGGGGATAAGACGATTGTGGAGGATTTTGGAGGCGAGGGGTATGCCTTGATGATCGTGAGGGATGCGAAGCGAGGGCGCTATCTCGAAATTCCATGCGGGCCGCTGATTGATTTTAAAAATAAAAGGGTTGTTAAAAGAGTTTTTGAGAAAATTGCGGGGATTGCAAAGCGGGAAAAGTGCGTTTTCGTCAGGATTCGACCGCAGCTCTTGGCGACGCGAGAGAATTTGAAAGTTCTAGCCGCATTGGGGCTTAGAAAATCGCCGATGCATCTTGCGGCGGAGCATACCGTAATTTTAGATTTGACAAAATCTGAGGAGGATTTGTTGGCAGAGATGCGAAGGCAGACCCGTTACGAAGTTCGCCAGGCAGAGAGAAAAGAAATCGAGGTTAAGAAAAGTCGTGAGAAGAAGATTTTTGAGGAGTTTCATGAGATTCAGGTTGAAACGGCGAAACGCCAAAACTTTGTTCCGCCAAACCTGAAGACTTTGATGGCAGAGCGAGAAGCATTCGGGGAGAATATTGAGATTTATTATGCCGAAACGAAAGAGGGGGAGAAAATTGCGTATGGACTGATTATCCGTTCGGGGGAGGAAGCGGATTATTACGAAGCTGCTTCGACGCCTTTGAATCGGAAGTTACCGGGGGCATATGCGCTTTTATGGCGAGCGATCCGAGATGCGAAAGAAGATGGTTATAAACGGTTTAATCTTTGGGGGGTAGCGCCAGCTGGACAACCGAACCATCGCTATGCTGGGGTGACAACTTTTAAAACTGGGTTTGGGGGCGAAGTGGTTGAATATGTGCCGGCACATGATTTAGTGATCTCGAAATTCAGATATTTGAAAAATTTAGTCGTTGAGACGATAAGACGAAAAAGGAGAAGGCTGTGAGTAAAGTTACAATAATTGATGCGGAAAGCCGGGAAGTGTGGGACGGATTCGTCGCAAAGCGAGAAGAGGCGAATTTCTTACAGTCTTGGGATTTTTATGAATTTCATCGGGCGCGGGGGAAGGGAATTGTGCGGCGGTTAGTTCTGCGAGATGAAGAGATTGTTGGGGTTTATGCGGGAGTAGTCGAAACAGCAAAGCGGGGGACGCATCTTGCGATTGCGGGTGGGCCTTTAATTGACTGGGCGGATAAAAGGCTAGTCAAAAAAGTTTTCCAGGATATTCGGGAGCAGGGGGTCGAGAATAAATGTGCGTTCGTTCGGGTAAGACCACAGCTCGAGCTTTCGGAAAACTCTTTAAAGCTCATGAAGGAACTGGGGCTTAAAAAAGCGCCGATGTATTTATCGGTGGAATATGCTGGGATTTTAGATCTTCGGAAGTCGGAGGAGGAGATCCTAAAAGGGGCTTCGCAGGGCTTTCGTAGAAAACTTCGTAAGGCGGAAAAAGCCGAGATCGAGGTCGCAGTTTCAAAAAATCCAGAAGTAGTTAAGACGTTTTATGAATTAGAAGTTAAACATGCCGCGAGACAAGGATTCGTTGCGTTTTCGGAAGATTATTTAAAGAAGCAGTTTGAGGCTTTTTCGGAGAATAATGAAGTTTTGATGTATACGGCGGCAAAAGATGGGGAGATTTTAGCGCAGAATTTTATGATTTTTTACGGGCCAGAAGCGAGTTATCATTATGGAGTTTCGTCTGATCTCGGGACGAAATATTCGGCGGCGCCGTTACTACATCTTAAAGCGATGGAGGAGGCAAGGAAACGGGGCTGTATTCGGTATAATCTTTGGGGGATTGTTGGGCTTGAGGAAAAGTCACATCGGTTTTATGGAGTTTCGGAATTTAAGCGGTCGTTTGGTTGCGAAGAATTAAAATATACTCCGGCGCATGATTTGGTCTTATCGCCAGTGAAATATTTGATTACGAAAATTGTTGAGACGGCGAGGAAAAGGGCTAGGAAGGTTTAACCTCTTACTAATAACCCCGCCAAAGGCGGGGTTATTACATGGTTGCTCTACAAAACCTAGCTAGCCGAACGCAACACGCAACGCACGGAGAAACCGCCGTTGCGATTGAAGTCGCCGGTATACAAGCTACCACCGATGTAGTATAAGATATAACGAAACCACCCATCGTACGCCGTAGACGACCACCAGTACCCGTACGACCCGACATCGTTGACCGAGCCACTGCCGAAGACCCCACTATAGACCGGCGAGAACAGGGCGGATTCGCTAGTAATACTGCTTTGTTGT
>JAUNAL010000017.1 GCA_030527585.1 Candidatus Saccharimonadota bacterium | reverse complement strand
ACATATTTAGCGTGTTAATATAACTATACACCACTAAATATGGATTTTCAAGCCTTTTATGTTAAAAATAGTCCATTTCCGGACTATTCTAAAATCTCCTGGTGGGTCTTACAGGGCTTGAACCTGTGACCTTACGAATGTGAATCGTACGCTCTAGCCAACTGAGCTAAAGACCCATAAAGTATGTTATAATCATACCATGAATATCGAAAAATATAAAGATGAACTAATTGAAATTGAAAACTTTTTGAGCAGCCCTGATGCCTATAGTAATCCCGAATTCGCCACGAGAAGCCGCCGCGCCTCGACTCTTCGTGAAATTATCGAAACTGCCGAAAAAATCAAAAAGTCAAAATCCGACCTTAAAGACGCCGAAGAATTAGTAACCGACCCAGAACTCGGCGAAATGGCTAAAGAGGACATCGGAAACCTCAAAACCGAAATCGAAAATTTAAACGAAAAACTCGAAGAACTTCTAATTCCTCGTAATCCCGAAGACGACAAACCAGCGATTTTCGAGATCCGCGCTGGCGCCGGTGGCGACGAAGCCTCTCTTTTCGCAAATGAACTCTACCGCATGTATCTTAAATATGCCGAAAACAATAATCTAAAATCTGAAATCATTTCCGAGAACCAAAACGAAGCTGGTGGCATGAAAGAAGTTATTTTTAAAATCTCCGGTGAAGATGCCTATGGAAAGCTAAAATTTGAAGGCGGCGTCCATCGCGTCCAGCGTGTCCCGATCACTGAATCTCAGGGTCGCGTCCACACCTCAACCGTCACCGTCGCCGTTCTCCCTGAAGCTCTAGAGACGGACCTCGAAATTAAACCCGAAGACCTCCGTATCGACATTTATCGCGCCGGTGGTCATGGTGGCCAAGGCGTCAATACAACCGACTCCGCCGTCCGCATTACCCACCTTCCAACCGGGCTTGTCGTCGCTATGCAAGACGAACGCTCCCAACAACAAAACCGCGTTAAAGCTATGAACATTCTTCGTTCCCGTCTCCTCGAACGCAAAAAAGAAGAAGAACTAAAAAACGCCTCCGAAGCAAGAAAATCCCTCATCGGCACTGGTGACCGCTCCGAAAAAATCCGCACCTATAATTTCCCTCAAGACCGCGTCACCGACCACCGCATCCACTATTCCCGCAGTAATATCCCAGCGGTCATGAATGGCGACATCGACGACATCATTATCGAGTTAATCAAAAATGAGCGAGAACTATCCCAAAGCGTATAAAAAAGGTTTCCAAGATTTCTACGGCTATAATTTTAAGGTTACCGAGGACGTTTTAATTCCACGCCCTGAAACCGAACAAATTGTTGACGCCGTCTTAGACCTTGCCGGAGTTTCTTATCTCCCCGGCGTGAAGCCCAAGGAAAATCAAATCGGCGACCACCCTAAAATCCTTGATGTTGGGACCGGCTCTGGCTGCATCGCCATTACTCTAAGCCTAAAACTCAAAAACGCCGAAATCGTCGCAACCGACCTCTCTGAAAAAGCCTTAGAAATCGCCAAGGAAAACTACCAAAATCTTACTTTTCACCCAAAAAATCATACTCCCGCTTTTCACCCCTGTCAAAAAAATCATACTCCGACCGTTAAATTTCTTACTGCCGATTTACTCGAAGGCATAAATTTCATTCCCGATCTCATTACCGCCAATCTTCCTTACGTTGACGAAAGCTGGGACTGGCTCGATAAGTCTGCCTTGAGTCACGAACCGAGCGAAGCGCTCTATGCCAAAGACCACGGCCTCGAACTTATCAAAAAACTTATCGACCAAGCCTCGAGGCGCGAAGTAAAATACCTCATCCTTGAAGCTGACTCTTGCCAGCACCAAACCATCGCCGAATACTCCAAAATTAAAAACTATGAACTTCTCGAAACCCGCGGCTTTATTCTGTGTATGCGCCTAGTTCAACATTAACCGCAATCTCGCCACCATTGCGAAGCACCGCGAGCTGCACCACATCTCCTGGCTTATATTCTCCCACCAAAGTCGAAATGGAACCCGCCTCCCCAACCTTTACTCCATTCACCGAAATCACAATATCTTTATCCTGAAGCCCCGCCTTCGCCGCCGGTCCACCCGCTAAAATTGCCGAATAATTTGAAGGACTATACAAATACGCTCCCGTCGTAACCGGTAAATTATACTCTTTCGCAACCTCCGCCGTAATTTCAATCCCATAAACCCCGAGATAAGTTCTCGAAGCCGCCCCAGTCTCAACTAACTGCGCAAGCATTCCCTTAACCCCCGAAATCGGAATCGCAAAACCCATATTCTCCGCCGTCGAAGAAGTTGCCGTGTTAATCCCAATCACCTCTCCCGCCGCATTAACCAACGGACCACCAGAATTCCCCGAGTTAATCGCCGCATCAGTCTGAATCATGTCCGAAAGCTGTTCACTCATCGTCCCCGTCGAATCCGTCGCTACCAGCGATCGCCTCGTCCCCGAAATGATCCCCGCCGTGACCGTATTCCGATATTCCCCCAACGCATTCCCAACCGCAATCACCTGTTGCCCAACCTGAATCGTTTTTGAATCACCAAGCATCGCCGCCTTAAGATCCGAAACTCCCTCAATCTTCAAAAAAGCCACGTCATCTAACGGATCAACCGCCGCGACTTTCACTCCATCATAGCTAGTCCCATTATCCAAAATCACCGTAATGCTCGTCGCCCCATCAATTACATGCTTATTAGTTAAAATATACCCATCGCCAGAAACCACAATCCCCGTCCCGGCCGCCTCAGAATCATACGAATTTCCGAAATATCCCGAAACCTTAGTCGAAGTCACAATCGAAACCACACTTTCCGAAACTTTCTCTGCCACATCTGCAATCGACCCCTCCACGAAATTCGCTGAATTCCCATCCGTCCCCGAATCCAAAAAAGTAATCGGTGTCGAAGCTTTATTATAACTTAGCCATGATAAAACCAAACTCCCGCCTGCGAGCAATATCGCGAAACTCGCCAAACCAACGACCCAAGGGAACTTCTTTTTCCCAACCACACGTTTCGTCATCCCCTCTTGTTCGGAAACCATATTCTCCTGTTTTTTATTTTCTATCTCCATTTTTCCTCCTAATTCTAAATATTAAACATTGGATCGCTAAACCATAAAACGATAATACCAATCAACGTCGCCCCAAACAAAACTGGTCCGATAATATGACTAAATCGAAAATCCTCTTGATAGCGGATCATCGCCTGCCTTGCATAATTAAACATAAAAGTAAAAATCGTCAAAATTACCGCCGACTGCGGAATCCGAATCCCAGTTTCAACCGGAAAATCAATTTCATAAATAATCGCCCAAGTATGACAGAGCCAAGTTACCTCAGCAAAGACCAAACCACAAACCAAAGTCGTCAAGGTAAAATCTTTCCCGCTCGCCTGCGCCAGAACATGACGGCTCGCCGCATATCCCACTAAAAACGCAAGCAAAACCGCAACAATCGCATTCAAATTTGTCGTCATAATCGTAGTCGCCGAAATCCCCAAGAACACCGCCACCAGAGATTGCGTAAAGGCGGCCCTCTCGCTCGACCTCGGCTTAATAAACAACAGCCACACTACTGCAAACGCCATCAAAATAAAATGCACTGGCGCCAGCGAATTTCCTGCATAAAACGAAAGCAGCACAACCGAAATCCCGACAATTAAATCCACCAAGTTCGATTTAATATTCACCCACAAATATCTTCGACGCACCGCAAAAACTCGCCACTTCGAAATCAAAACCAAAACAATCCCAAGTACTGGACTACTACTAAAAACCGTAATCAGAACCGAGCCAATCCCGAGCAAAATATTCAAGAACACGTGCACAGCACTAGATGCAATATTGCGCGACTTTCTAATGAAAACATAATCAGCCATGACTATATTATATAACAAAAATTTTAAATTTAACTTAAAAGTCTTGTGCTATAATTAATTAATGCAAGCAACATTTTTTCAAAAACACCCACTCCTTAAAGATATCTTAAGTTTGGCTAGCTTCGTAGTTGCAATCGTGCTCTGCACGCTATTTTTGAATACTTATATTTATCGTTCCTACAATGTAGTTGGCGCCAGTATGGAAAATACCCTCCGCGATGAAGACCGCGTCATCGTTAATCGCGCCGCCGTTTCCTGGGCCCATTTCCTCGGCCAAGAATACGTTCCAAACCGTGGTGAAATTATCGTTTTCGTCGATGAAGATGAAGAAGCCGCCGGAAAATACCGTGCTGAGGGCGTCAAAAATCCTGTCACCTGTAACGTCCCGAGCGGCTCCAGTAGCCACCCATATATTATCAAACGCGTCATCGCCTTTCCAGGCGAACGCGTAGTCGTTAAAGATGGCCACATGACAATCTACAACACTGAACATCCAGAAGGTTTTGCCTATGACCCAGCATGGCAAACTTTGAACGAATCCGGCGAAATTGTCGACGGGCCAAAAAAGCATTCTTCTGGCGACGTCGATTTAATTGTTCCAGACGGCGAACTCTTCGTTTCCGGCGATAATCGCGAGGGACAACATTCCCTAGACTCCCGCAACGGCCTCGGCACAATTCCTTACTGCCGCATCATTGGCCCAGTCATCCTAAGATTGTTCCCATTCGACTCGATTCGAACTTTCTAGGGAGAATTAATATAACTTTCTAAGCGAAACATAAAGAAAATGCGAAGCTCGCATTTTCAGAGGCGAGCCCCATAAGGACGGGCGCGAGCCGGGTTTCGTGTGGAAGTTATATTAAATTTCCCCAATCAGTTTTATTGATTCCGAATCCGGCAATTCCTCAACACCTTTAAGCTTCTTCTCAATCTGCCTTGAAGTTGTTTTGGCGGACTCAATTTTGTTCGCCGATTCTTGAAGCTTTTTCTGCACCCCTTCCAGAAGTTCCGAAAACTTTCCAAACTGGGTTTTTACTGCCCCCAAAGTCTGCCAAACCTCTGCCGAGCGTTTCTCAATCGCTACCGTCCTAAACCCCATCAAAAGCCCTGACAGCATCACCGGCAGAGTCGACGGCGATGCAATCGTAATATTATACTTCTGCCGAATTTCATCCGACAATCCCGCAATCCGAATAATTTCCGCATACAGCGACTCCGTTGGCACAAACATAATCCCAAAATCCGTCGTCTTCGGCGGGTCAACGTATTTCGTCGAAATTTTCTTCGCCTGCTCCTTAACATCGGAAGCTAGAGCCTTCTGAAAAGTCAGAATCGCTGCCTTGTCTCCCTCATCATACGCCGCCACCAGCCTCGAATAATTCTCAACTGGAAACTTTGAGTCAATCGGCAAAAACACATTCTCCTCTTTCCCTGGCATCTTCACCGCAAACTCCACTCGATCATTCGACCCCTCTTTTGTCGCAATATTTTCTTCATATTGTGACTTATTTAAAGTGTCTTCAATAATCGCACCAAGCTGAACCTCACCATAAATCCCCCGAGTCTTCACCCCCTCCATCACTTTTTTCAAATCCCCAACGCCAGTCGCCAAATTCTTCATCTCGCCCAAACCCTGATAAACCTGCGTCAGCTGCGTTGAAATTGACTTAAAACTCTCATTAAAGCGTTTCTCGACCGACGCTTTTAGCTTCTCATCAACCGTCTCCCGCATTTCTTCCAACTTTTTCTCGTTCCCGCTCTGCAACCGCTCCAAATTCTCTGCAATCTCCTTACGATTCTCCCGAAAGTTCCGATCAATCGCCGGATTAATCTCACGCACCGCGCCCTCCATTCGAATCAACCTCTCTTCCATCGCCCGAAAGTCCGCCATTTTTTCATTTTTCGGTTTTCTAAATATCAAAACCAAAAGTAAAATAATAACCACCCCCATCAATACACCTAAAAATATTTCCATAACCATATTGTAACATAAAACCAAAAAGTGTGATATCATTATAGTATAACCACAAGGTCAATGAGTATGTCTGGAGTATGATTGAAAATGCCCTTTTTAACAGGGGGAAACTCCGCGAGTATACTAAGAGTGTAATATGTTTAAGGAATACTATAAATTTATTAAAGACTATTTAGATTTAGCGGAGCTTAAAAAAAGCTATCTTTTCCTGAACGTCCTCTCTTGTTTCCTTTACAAACTCTTCTCGATTCTTTTACCGTTCATCGGCTCTCTCATCATCAAATATCTTACTGAACAAAACGCCGAAATGAGTTATCTCAGCCTCGCCGCCTTTTTAGTCACCTACCTTCTCTACAATATTGCCCTTTTCGCAAGTTACAAACTCTGGGGCGCTAATATGAATTATACCTACGACAAAATGACTACTAAAGTCTTAAATAAACTCATTTCCGTCGACAACAATTTCACCCGAGTTGTCAGTAAAGGTCGCCTCATGAACTCCGTCAATTCCGATATCTGCAGCGTCGGCGAAATGAATGATTACATTTCCGAAATCATCACTGGCTTCTTCCAAATTCTCGCCGTTCTAATTATCGTTTGTTTCTATAATCTCTACGTCGCGCTCATCATGGTTGCTTTCACAATCATTTTTATTGTTTTTCGCAATCATAACGACCGCAAAATTAACTTTTACCACAATAAAGTCGTCGTCCAAGATGACAAATATAGCAACCTTCTGACCCAGACCATCTCCGGTCTCCAAGAAATAAAAACTTTCAACATGTTCCCCAAGCTAGTCAATAAACTAAATCTCATTCAATCCAACTTCACCAAGTTCTATGGCACCAAACGTAACTATTACACTCTCCGTGACAATGATTCCGGCTATATTATATATATATTTCGTTTTCTGCTCTACCTTTTCTTACTTTTTCTCATGATGAGCAGGAAAATCGATATCAGTATTCTCATTTTAATGATTTCCTACCACGTCTCTCTAGTTTACTATATTAATGACTGGCTAAGCTCAACCGCCGCCATTCGCGAAAATAGCACCGCCGTACGTCGCATTAATGAAATTCTAAACTATAATTCCGAAACAATCGAATTCGGTCTCGTCGATACGAATGACATTCATGGCGTTCTTGAACTAAAAAATGTCGACCTCGAGTTAAAAGGGGCTAAAGTCCTAAAGAATATCAATCTCAAAATCGATCATAACGAGGTAGTTGCCATCGTTGGCGAATCTGGTAGCGGGAAAACGATGTTACTGAATTTAATTCTTCGCCTCTTTAAACCTACTGGCGGAAAAATCACTTTAGACAATATCAACATTTTTGATTTTAATAAAAATGTTTATGCGAAAAACGTCTCCGTTGCAAACCAAAAACCTTTCATCTTCAACATGAGCATTCGTCGCAATCTCGATTTTGTCGATATGAATATTAAGAATCAAATTGAAGCCTGCAAAAAAGCCGGCATCCATGATTTTATCGAAACTCTACCAGACGGCTACAATACAATCCTTCGCGAAAACGGCAGTAATATTTCCGGCGGACAGAAACAAATGATTTCGATCGCCAGAACCATCCTCTCCGAAGCTGAAGTTTTACTTCTCGATGACATCACGACCGCTCTCGACCCAGATACTGCCAAGCTCGTCCCGCGACTCATTAAAAACTTAAGAAAAGACCATACTATCGTCATGATTACGAAAAAACCTGACTTGATGAAAGAAGCTGACCGCATCGTGGTTTTAAAAGACGGGAAAATTGACGACGTCGGAACGCATTCCCAGTTACTCGCCCGAAACGAAATTTACCAAATGCTACAATCTCGCAAATCACCTAGTAAAGTTGGAGTATTCGACAATGTTTAAAAGATTCTTCATATTAGTTAAAAAATATTTCGGCCTTGGCGCGAATAATAAAGTCTTACTTTTTCATTTATTCTTTTCCGCCACGCTTCGCAATCTTCCGTTATTAGCTCTACCATTTATCACATCAAAAATCGTCGAAACAGCCACTGACCAAGATTTCTCTGCTGCAATCGCCTGGAGCGTTGGATTCCTGATTTGTGGATTAGCATACGTTGCTCTCTATCATTACAACTATGTCGCCTACAAAAATAACTCTATCTTTATCCATAACAAACTCCAACAACTCGTTTTCAACAAAGTCTCAACTTACGACGAAAACTTCTCCAAAGAACTTTCGACGCCCTTTATCGTGAACAGTGCCTATAATGACCTGGGCTATCTCCATCAAGTCCCAGACCAAGCTTTTGACACTGTTGTTGCAACTATTAATATTGTCGTCGCTATTGTTATTCTCCTCATCGCCAATCCAATTGTTGGCATCCCAGCTCTCCTGCTCAGTCTTTTCTCCTTCTACCTAGTTGCCCGCAATCTAGAGAAGAAAGAGATTAGCCTTGCCGGACAGCGCCGCCACCAAGACAATATTGCCGGTTTAATGGGTCAGGTCATTGATGGCAATAAAGAAATTAAATCTTTCAACATGGAAGATGATCTCGGCAACTATCTCGAAAGCTATAAGAAAGATTGGCGAAAAGATTACTTCAATAAACGTAAATACAATGATAATTCCGAGGTTTTAGTTCCAATGCTGCTCGGCTTCGGTAAGATTGCGATTTACCTAATTGTTATTTATCTCGTTCTACAAGGTAGCTATGACGTTGCCTTTTTAGTTCTCGTCATTGGCTATTATGAAAATATTGAGAATGAGTTCTGGAATTTTTATTGTAGGCTAAACAATCTCTCCTCAAATACTACTCGAGTAGATCGCGTCCACAAAGTCCTAAATTACCGAACAAAAAATATGCTAAATTTTGGCGACAATAATGACGACTCTATCGCCGGTAAAATTGAGTTTAAAAATGTCAGCTTCACCTACGAAGAGCAAGAAGTTATGAAAGATGTAAGCTTCGTGATCCGGCCACACTCTTTTACGGTTGTGGCCGGAAAAAGTGGTAGCGGAAAATCAACCATTTTCCGCCTCCTCCTCCGACTCTACAAAGCTAATCACGGCGAAATTTTGCTCGACGAAACAGATATTTATGATTATTCTAAAGAAGTTTATGCATCGAACGTCTCCATCGTCACTCAGAAACCATTTATCTTCGATATGAGCATTCGCGAAAATCTTAACCTTGTGGATTCAAACTTCAAAAATCAAGTCGAAGCCTGCAAACGTGCCGGCATCCATGATTTCATCATGAACCTAAAAGATGGCTATAACACAAAACTCTTGAGGGACGCCGAAAACCTTTCTGCTGGACAAAAACAGCTCCTTGCCCTCGCCCGCACGTTGCTCTCTAAATCCGAAGTTTTGTTGTTCGACGAAGTTACTTCTTCGCTAGACTTAGAAACCTCTAAACGAATTATCAATATCCTTAAAGGGCTTAAAAAAGATCATACCATTTTAATGATCACGCATAAGCCCCAACTCATGAAGCTTGCCGATGAAATTCTTATGATTGACCATGGTCACCTCGTTGGTAGGGGAACCCACAAAGAGCTTATCAAGAAGAATAAATACTACCAGTTATTGCAGAAATAAGATTTTGTGATAAAATAAACCTATGCCGTGTTAGCTCAGTTGGTAGAGCAGCCGCCTTGTAAGCGGCAGGTCGTCAGTTCAAATCTGACACACGGCTCCATTTTTTAGCTACATAATTTGCACACAAAAAATAGCCCCGAAGGGCTATTTTTAATAGTTTACTGCTCGAACCTCAAAGTAAGCCTGTGGGTGAGCACAGACCGGACAAAGCTCCGGAGCGTCTTTCCCGATTACGATATGGCCACAATTTCGGCAAATCCAAATCGCCTCGCCATCTTTCGAAAACACTTTCTTTTCCCGAACATTAGCCAAAAGTTTCAAATAACGTTCTTCATGCGTTTTTTCGATCGCCGCCACGCCTTCAAATTTCTGAGCTAATTCCTCGAATCCCTCTTCGCGCGCAACCTTCGCAAACTCATTATACATATCAGTCCACTCATAGTTTTCACCAGCCGCAGCCGCCTCAAGATTCTCTTCCGTTCCTGGAACCGCACCACCATGAAGTTCTTTAAACCACATTTTGGCATGCTCTTTTTCGTTCGCCGCAGTCTCCTCAAAGATTGCCGCAATTTGCTCAAAGCCATCTTTCTTAGCCTTCGATGCAAAGTACGAATATTTATTCCGCGCCTCAGATTCCCCCGCAAACGCTTTCTTTAAATTCTCGAGAGTCCTCGTTCCTTCGTATTTATTCATTTTTTCTCCTTTTCTCCTTTTCTCCGACTAATTATAACATGCTCAAACATGTTCAAAACATACTCCGACCTATCAAAAACATACTTAATTATAGTATGTTATAATAAAACCATAAACAAGGACCCCTTATGCAACCAGAAATCGAAGCCGCATTTCTCGATATTAACAAAGATGCCCTCCGCAAAAAAATCAAAGAGCAAGGCGGAAAGCTCATCCTAGAAGAAACCCTAATGCGCCGCGTCGTCTTCGATACTGGAAAGCCAAATTCCTTCGCTCGCGTCCGCGATGAGGGTGATAAAATCACTATGACTTATAAAAATGTCGGCGACCTCACCCTCTCAGGAACCAAAGAAATTTGTTTCAACGTCGACAACTACGATAAAGCCATCGCGTTTATTGAAGCGCTCGGATTAAAAGGCAAGGCTAACCAAGAAACTCTTCGTGAGAACTGGGAGCTCAATGATGTCGAAATTAGCATAGACACCTGGCCATGGCTCCCAACTTTCGTCGAACTCGAAGGCCCAACCGAAGAAGCCGTGAAAAATGTTGCCGAAAAACTTGACCTCGACATGAAAGACGCCCACTACGGTTCCGTCGACGAAACTTACAAACAATATTACGATATTGAAAACGACGATATTAACTCCTGCCCAGAAATAAAATTTAAACCTATCCCAGAATGGCTTCAACAAAAACGCCGTGAAATTCCCCTTCATAAAATTTGAATAGTATGTTATATTAATCGCAAATGAAAGTTTTAATTGTTGAAGATGAGTGGCGCCTTGCCGACACAATTAAATCCCGCCTCGAGCGCGAACGCTTTGTTGTAGAGACTTCTGGCGACGGGTTAGATGGACTAGACCTCGCGCGGTTCGGCCAGTTTGATGTAATTATTTTAGACCTTATGTTACCAAGTATGGACGGTTCAGAAATTTTAGACGAATTAAAACGCTCAGAAGTCGCCAGCAAAGTCATCATTCTAACCGCAAAAAGCACTCTCCGCGATAAGCTCGAAGGATTCGACTGTGGCGCCGACGATTATCTAACTAAACCCTTCCAAATGGAAGAGCTTGTCGCCCGCGTCAAACGTCTCGGTCGCAGCAACATCACTAACGCTGAATCAAGGCTAGGAAACATTTACTTAAATCACACCAAGATGCAACTCGAAAATACCGAAAACGGTGAAACTATTGAGATTATGGGCAAAGAGCTCCATTTATTAGAACTATTTTTTGAAAACCCTGAGATAGTTTTCGACAAACAGCGCATCTTCGATAAAATCTTGGGCATGGAAAGCGAAAGCACCCTTAACTCGGTAGAAGTCTATATTTCATTT
>JAUNAL010000016.1 GCA_030527585.1 Candidatus Saccharimonadota bacterium | reverse complement strand
TTCAGGTCATACATACACTTAAGTAGCCTCGCAGTTTAATCTACTCAAGTTAATTCTATTTTATATCACGGCGTGAATAATGTCAACAGCTTTTTTCCACAAATTGTGCAAAAGCTTTAAAAATTGTGTTCGGGTTTCTAAAATAAATTAAAACATATTTTTAAGAAAAAGCATATTGACAAAACGAAAGCAGTATGCTATAATAGAACCATAGCCTCTTTGGGAGGTGGTGTTATCAATATATTTAAAATTTATGGTGGGCAGATAGGAGTTCTAGATGTCTGGAACTAAAGCTGGCGGCATGAAAGCTGCTGCTACTAACAAAGCCAAATATGGTAAAGAATTTTATGCTGAGATCGGTCGAAAAGGCGGCAAAAACGGTCACACTGGCGGTTTCGCTGCTAACCCAGCCCTCGCTCGTATTGCAGGTGCAAAGGGTGGACGCATCTCTCGACGTGGCCCAGCTAAAAAGGCTGCTTAAAAATTCTCACATCTCGGGCAATGATATTGCCCATCTGGAGTTTGAAAACGCGTTAGCCCGCATTTCGGGCAGCGCGTTTTTTTGTCTAGCCAATCGCGATAGGTGTCAAGCTCATCCTGAACGAACTCCTCATCGAAAACCACGTCGTAACCATCCGCCAGCTCGCGGGCCTTTTCCCAAGCCGCGCACTCCATTTTTAGTCGCTCAATGTCAGTTTTAAAGTCATAATGACCAAGCAAAGCATGTCCCAATTCATGTAGCAACAAAAGTTCGCCATCCTCAGCCTCAGGAATATAATAAATCGTTCTCGGTGGCCGAAAAGAGAAGCGTGACCCGGTCTTAAAAGTAAATTCCGGAAAATCACTTATGATTTTTTGAAAAAAGGTAACATCCATAAATTACGGACTCCAACGGTCGTTTCGAACGACGGTATTTAATTTTATTAAACTTGGGTAAATATTTTACATATAATTTAAAAATTTTTCCGAGTGGGCCGCCGAGGATAATCGTGTTAGGGTTATATTTCTGAATAATGTCATTAATCCCGGGCTCCATCCTTTTCACTATATCGATCATTACTTCCTTGCCGCGCAAGTCAGTTGCATTATCAACATGGTAAAACTTTCCAAGTGCCGAGGCGGCTGCGATATCCTCCCATTCTTTCCGCTTGCCGTTATATTTATATTCCCAGTGTCCAGGCTCAAAGTCAGCCGAAGAGGGAAGCAACTTTCCGTTTTCGGCAATCCCGCCCCCAATCCCAGTGGAAAAGGTCAGAAAGACAGTCTTTCCGGGAATGCCGTAAGACTCATAAATCGCCGCTAAACTTGCATCATTTTCAAAATAAATCGGACAGTCGAAAAGTTCGGTTAGCTCCGGGAGCAAAGTAAATTCACCCCAATCTCGGTTCCCAAGACGGACTGAACAATTTTTTTGTACAATACCCGGAATCGCCACCGTTACAGAAATAATTTTATAGTGCAAAAAATTCTTGAGTGCCGAGACTAAATCCTGAATAAATTTTTCTTTTTTCCACGCGGTTTTAAATTTATAGCGACGAACTACCCGCCCTCGCCTTGAAAACAAAGCGATTAAAGTTTTTGTTCCTCCAATATCTACCGCTAAATACATATCTTTAGTTTAGCACGCCTAGACATTTTAGGGAAGATTTGATATAATTAAACGTATCTTGGGCCCATTCAAAGCCCCCGCGAAATTCCGCGAGGTTTTTGAATGGGTCTAAAGGAAGGAAAATATTAATTATGGCAAATGCCAAAAAAGTTACTATGGATGAACTTCTTGAGAAAAATGAAGATTCATTCAAAAAAGTTATTGCGGGCGACACCGTCAAGGGCACGGTTCTCTCCGTTAAGAAACACGAGATTCTAATTGATCTCGGCGCACAAGGTGTTGGGCTTGTCCCACGTCGCGAAGCTTCTTTCGCGCGAAATTTGAACCTAGGCGACGAAGTTTCCGCTTCGGTTATCGAGGCAGAAATGAACGATGGCTATGTTCTTTTGTCGCTTCGGAAGGCAGTCAAAGATAAAGGTTGGGATGAAATCAGCGCCAAGCTCGATAATTCCGAAACCGTCGAAATTACCCCATATGATGCAAATCGTGGTGGTCTTCTCGTCGAGTACGAAGGAATTCGTGGCTTCTTGCCAGTTTCTCAACTCTCGGCTGAACATTATCCGCGTGTCGGATCTGCAGACAAAGACGAAATCTTGCAGCGCCTTAACTCTTTGGTCGGTAAACCAATCAAAGTTCGCATTCTTGATGCAATCAAGAAAGAAAACAAGCTTATCTTCTCTGAAAAAGAGGCTATCAAAGACGGTCTCGCAGAACGATTTGCTGAGCTTAAAGTTGGCGATAAGGTTAAAGGCGTCGTTACTGGCGTTGTCGACTTCGGCGTCTTCGTTAATGTTGACGGGATCGAAGGCTTGGTTCATATTTCCGAAATTTCTTGGGAACGTGTCAACAACCCATCCGACTACGTCAAGGTTGGCGATCAGCTCGAAGCGAAGATTATCGCAATCGATAAAGAGCGTCTTTCGCTTTCGATGAAACAGCTTGTTGAAGATCCATGGATTTCCGAAGTTGAGAATCTCAAAAAAGGCGACAAAGTTGAGGGAACAGTAACTCGAATTACCCCATTTGGTGCATTCGTCCAGATTTCACCAGCGGTCGAAGCTCTTGTCCATGTTTCCGAACTTGGCGAAGGCTCGGATGTTGATCCAGAAAAAGTCTTTACTTTGAACGAACGCAAGAACTTCAAAGTTCTCGACATTGACAAAGAAGGTCGCAAGATCTCACTTTCGGTTACGAAGTAATCAACTTTTAGAAAAATACGCCCCGTGAAGGAGCGTATTTTTTATTTGACTTTTCAAAGCACTAGCGTTATAATGTAAAAAAGTAGCGCTAAAAAAAGAAAGGTCATACAAAAATGCAGAGCGTCGATGAATTTATTGAAAGCCTCTTAAAGGATAAGGGGATTACTGATATTGATCCAGAAATTAAGGAAGAACTCGTCGCTGATATGAAAGCGCGTCTTATGGATCAAATTAATAAGGCCGCAATTATGCAGCTTAGCGAGGAGAAAGCGGACGAGCTAGCGCGCCTCGTCGACGATCCGAACTTCACGAATGAAAAAATGACTGAGTTTATGACCAACTCGGGCGTGAATTTAACTGAAGTTGCGTTAGATACAATGCTGAAATTCCGCAGCTTCTACTTGGGTACGGGGGAATAAAATGAGCGAGAAGCTAGGCAACGGAGATGCTCAGGGGGGGGGTCAGGAGACTGGATGGGAGAGCTTGCATAATTACGCTGGCATTGATGAAAAAACCGAGCGTATTAATGATAAAATTGACGATTACGTTTCCAAGGGGATTATTTCGGAGGAGCATGCCGAGCGGATGAAAGCACAGCGCGAAAAAGCCGCCGACATTGAGCGCACAGAGTCAGACGCACTGGAAGCAAAACTTTCGGGAGGCGCTGAAGAATATGGGGCTAGGCTTCGACGCATGCATGAGCTTACTGAAAAATTCCAGGCTGAATCTCGTGCTGAATTAGACGAAGAGGAGAAAGAAGAGCTTGAGGAAGAAAAGCGCCAAAGAGAAGCCCGCAAAAAACAACTCGAGAAAGAATTAGCAGAGCTTGAGGATAAACCGCTAGTTGCTATTAACGCTGATTTTACGCATGATAAGAAAGAACTGGCGCACGATCTTGCTGAGCAAGATTTGAACGCTGAGGTAGCTGAAGCCAAAGGCGTGAAAGGTATTGTCAAGCGCCTCTGGAAAGGAACCTTGTTTAAAAAATATTTTGAAAAGAAATATGAGAAGGAATATTTAGCTGGTGATCGCGAGCGTGACGGAAAAACGGTTCATGAATTAATTGAAGAACAAAGCGAAAGCGCAATGAAGAGATTCGTGCTTGGTGCTACGGAGGATATGCGGTTTATCCATTCCAAGGCCGGCGAAACATTGGAGGAAGCCGATGCTGAAACTGGCGAAAAAGTCAAAGCAGCAATCGAAAAATTTGCTACCGCAAAAATCCCAGAAGGCAAGACCTTAGAAGATTTAAAGTTGCAATTTATGGAAGAGTTAGGGCGTTCTGAGGCAGAAGCGAAAGACGATGGTAAGAATATCGATCCAAAGTTAATCAATAACTACCTAGAAGTTGCAATTCAGGCTCGCCAGCGCGCAGAGCATGGCATTGCGATCGAGAAAGTTATGGAAGGCTTCAAAGTTTACAATGCTGAGGCTCGTGATGGTTTGCGAACCGAAGCACACCGTGATAATATCGATAAGATTGTCAATAAGATTGAAAGTAGTAGGTTCGGTCAATTTATCCCGGCTGAAGTTGTGGCCGGTGCGGCGGGTGTTGCTTTTGCTCTTACTCAGACCGGAGCTCGCGCAGTAGCTGGCGTGGCTGGTGGTATAGTAGCGTCTGGTGTAGTTTCCGGCTTAAAGGAGCGCAACCGTATTACCGAAGATCGCGCACGTATGCTTCGCGATGCTGCCAATGGTCTTGAATATAGTGGCATGGACGAAGAAGCTATGAAAGATCTTAAAGGCCGCGCGAAGAAGACCGCAAAGTATGAAAAGCGGATTGGTGGAACGCTCTATGATCTCCAGCCAGCCAGTGAGCTTACGGCGAATCTTGAGAAAGCTATGGCTATGGAGCCGGGAGAAGAGCGCAGCAAGGCGCTTATGCAGGCCATTGCCGAGGCTCGCGTTCGTATCGATTTCTCCGATTCTGAGCAGAAGGACTTAATTTCGTATTCGTCCGCAGACAAACGTGGCGATGAACGTCTTACTCTTGATCGGCTCTTAATTCAAGCTGAAAAAACATTGCCCGAGGGTGATACCTCTAAGATTGAGAGCGTAAAAGAACATCTCCAGTCTGAAATCGAAGAAGGCGTAGATGAGAAGGATGAGGATTTCAGAAAGACTCGCGCTTGGCTTGCCCTGAAGAAAGCCGGTAAGACCATGGCAATCGGTGCGGCGTCCTTTGTGGTATCTCAAGAAGTTATTGCCACGATTGATCCGGGCAAAATTGGTATCTTTGAGAAAGCGGGTTTGCTCAAGACGAATAACGCTGCGGATGCAAAAGAAACTCTTCTTGCCAGCGGATTCGGCTTTAATCGGGGCATGCAAATTACTAATGTCGATCAGGTTAAAGTTTCTGGTGATGACCAAGTGACTATGGAACAGCTCGAGCAAGCGGGATATCAGAAAACCGAGCTCAGCCAAGGCTTTTCAGATATACAAACCAAGCGTGTCCAAATTAACCCAGCCGACTCCGATTCTGCGCTTAAACTCAAGTGGGGATGGGCTAATAATGGCACTAAGGCTTATGATGGAAACGAGCTCCGTATCTTTAATGGAGATAACGGTTCGTTGGTGTCCGGTATGAAAGGCATTTCTACCATGGGTAGCGAGACCTTTGATTATGCGGCGCTAGCTGACCAAGGGAAGATCACCGGTATCATGAATATTGGTGGAGAAAGCTTTGAAATTGCCTCTAGAGTTGATTCCGCCGGAAAACTCGTATTCGGCGAAAATGGGGTTTTCACTACTACTAGTGGTGAAACTATTAAAGCAATCGGATCCAATGGTGAAAAGCTTTATAAATTCTTCTCAGTTGTCGTAGACCAGGGGGATCCGAATGCTGATGGGATAAGAGATGTGATTTCTTTGGCGACTGATGTTGGGTCGAATAGCTTCTCTGGCACCATGGAAAAAGTTGTTGAAACAGTCGTTGAACACCCGGGAGAGTATCTCTTCACTAAGGCTACCGAAACCGTCCGCAATATCACTGCCGCAGGAGGTATTATTGTCCCTGACGCTCGTACTGGACTTGGTCGTGCCGGAGTAAGAGAACCGGAAGGAGACGTAGATATCATGAACATTGACCGAACTGATGGACCGGAGATGATTGTTGGCGGAGAAAGAATAACATCCACGAAGTCTAACGAGGGGAATGAAACCCCGCCACCAATAGCAAACGAGTTCGGGTCTTCTGAAACATCTGGTGCTTCTACGAGGGCCAGTGAAGCTCTCAACGCTTTTAGAAACCTTGATAATGCTCAACGTGCTGAAGCTGTCCAGACCGCCTTTAGCAATATGGGCCCTGAAGTTCAACAAAGCTTCCTTGAATCTCTCTTTGCGGCTCTTCTTGGCGGAGACCAAGGTCAGGCTGCAGCCTAAGGGTAATTATTTCATATTCTTCGTACCTATGGTATAATTAATACATAAGGAGATTTTTGAAAGAATATGAAAAAAGATACTAAATTACGCCCTTGGCTGAAACATTACGAAGAGGAAGGGCTCCCCGAAAGCTTGGAATACCCAGATTGTTCTATGGTTGATATGGTGCTTCAAAGCGCCGAAAAATGGCCAGATAATATTGCCTATTCTTACTATGGACATAAAGTAACCTACAAGAATTTTGTTCGTAAAATCGAGCAGGCCGCTCGCGCGCTTAAAAATTATGGCGTCAAAGAAGGGGATCGCGTGACGATTTGTATGCCAAATACCCCAGAGGGGATTACGATGGTTTATGCCGTTAACATGGTTGGCGCGGTTTGTAATATGGTTCACCCACTTTCTTCCGAAAAAGAAATTGAATACTATATTAAGGTTTCCGAATCAAAATACGTACTCGTGATTGATGCAGTTTTTGAAAAGATTTATCGCGTGCGCGATTCTTTAGAGCGCATTATTGTCGTGCGTCCTTCGGATGGGCTTGGTTTCTTGAAGAAAAAGCTTTATCAGACACTTCATGTTAAAAAGCCAGTAATCCCATCTTCGGATTCTCGTGTTGTTCTTTGGGAGGACTTTATTGCGAACTCTTATTTCTACCAAGGGAATTACCACGAAGAACGTGGCGCAAACGATTTGGCGGCAATTTTGTATTCCGGTGGAACTACTGGCGCCCCAAAAGGCGTAATGCTCAGCAACTTAAACTTCAACTCGCTCGGGATCCAGGCTACTACAGTCATCAAGCAGGCCGTCCCAGGAGCTACTATTCTTTCTATTCTTCCAATTTTTCACGGCTTCGGTCTTGGCGTATCAATTCACACGCCACTTTGCAAAGGTCTATGTTGCGTGCTTGTCCCAGCTTTCTCTCATAAACAATTCGCTGATCTCATCAAGAAAAACCAGCCAAACTTAATTACTGGCGTTCCGACTCTGTATGAAGCATTGCTAAATACTAAACTTAAACCAGATGATCTTGAATGCCTTGGTGCGGCAATTTGTGGCGGCGATGCCTTAAACCAGACGCTCCGCAATAAAATTAATGACTATCTCAAGGCCCATGGCTCAAGCGCAAAAATTCGTGTCGGCTACGGTTTGACCGAGGGGACTGCAGCGGTCTGTTTGTCGCCAGAGGATTCTGCCGAGAATGGGATTATCGGTGTGCCATTTCCAGACACCTATCTCAAAATTGTCAAACCAGATACCTTCACGACCGCCGAAAAAGGCGAAGAGGGAGAAATCTGTGTGTCTGGACCAACGGTGATGATGGGGTATCTCAAAAATGATGTCGAAACTGCAAATTCACTTCGTGTCCATGAGGACGGTCGTCTCTGGCTCCACACTGGCGACATGGGCTGTCTCAAGAAGGATAATTTCTTCTACTTTGCACAACGTCTCAAACGTATGATTATTTCGTCAGGCTACAACGTCTACCCAACCCACCTAGAATCTATTATCAACTCCCATGAAGCAGTTTTGACCTCTACGGTTATTGGTATAGAACACAAGTACAAAGGTCAAGTACCAAAGGCCTTCATCGTTTTGAAGCCTGGCTATAAAGCAGGAAAACGCTTAGAATCGGAGATTCGCGAACTATTAGAGCGCAACGTTCCAATTTACGCTCTCCCAGCCGCCTACGAGTTCCGCGACAAACTTCCAACCACTCTCGTTGGCAAAGTCGCCTTCAAGAGGCTCGAGGAAGAAGAAAAAGCTAAGAAAAAATAGGCAAGTTAAAAAATCTGCGCGGTCGGCGCAGATTTTTTAACGGTAACCATGTTATAATAAACATATGTATTATCGTCAATCGATAGAAGTAGTCGAAAAAGAACTCGGAACTAATAAAACTGGTTTGACTACGGCCGAGGTTAAATTGCGAACCAAGCAATACGGCAAGAACCTTCTCCCGAAAAAGAAAAAAGACAGCATCCTAAAAATCTTTTTTAGCGAATTTAAAGACCCGATGGTTATTCTTCTCATTGTCGCAATTATCGCGTCGCTTTTTGCTGGAGAGGCAATTGACGCTATTGCTATTATCTTTATCGTATTTATTGATCTTATTATGGGTACTTACCAAGAAAATAAAGCCAATAATACCGCCGAGGCACTCGCGAATCTCGTCACCGCCAAAACTAAGGTTATCCGAAACGGTGATACGGTCTCCATCAATGCTGAAGACCTAACAATCGGGGATATTGTTGTTCTTGAATCTGGCGACAAGATTAGTGCCGATTTACGGATTATTGAGTCGCATAACTTAACTGTCGATGAATCGATTTTGACTGGCGAATCCGTCCAAGTCGATAAGAATAATGCAATCGTTAAAAAAGAGGACGCTACGATATCCGAGCAGACCAATATGCTCTTTTCTGGGACTACAGTCGTGACTGGACGCGCAAAGGGAATTGTCGCCGGGATTGGTCTTAATACCGAGATTGGCAAGATTGCAGACACTTTGAACAATACTAAAGAGACTAAGTCTCCACTCGAAGTTCGTGTTGAAAAGCTGTCAAAACAAATTAGTTTTCTCGTTCTAGCCGTAGCGGCGGTTTTAACGATTCTTTTAATTCTGAAGAATGTTCCATATCACGAAATTTTCCTCTCAGTTATCGCCCTGGCAGTTTCTGCTATGCCGGAAGGCTTGCCTCTTGCTTTGACCATGGCCCTTACCATCGCTTCAAATAAAATGGCCAAACAGAACGTTGTCGTCCGGAAACTTAAATCCGCAGAATCCCTCGGGAGCTGTACGGTTATTGCTTCAGACAAAACTGGAACCCTAACAGTCAACGAGCAAACTGCGAAGAAAATCCTACTCCCTAATGGCGAAGAGTATAATATTTCTGGCACTGGTTTTAATTTTAATGGCGAAGTTAAGGGCAAAAATCTTAAACGTGCTGAGGAAATTGCTTTGCTTGGCGTTATAAATAACGAAGCAACCGTAAATGAGAAGCAAATTGTTGGAGACTCAATTGATATTGCTTTCAAGGTTCTTGGTAAAAAGTTAAAAGTGAACGAGAAGGGATTGAGGCCAATCGAAATTATACCGTATGAATCCGAGAATAAATATTCCGCAGTTTTTTTTGAAAAAGACGGTGAAGTTTATTGTACCGTAAAAGGCTCTCTCGAAGTTGTAAAATCATTCTGTAAGGACATTCACTTAATTTCTGCTGGACCGAAATCTAAAATCCTCGATAGACAGAATGAAGAGTTGGCGAAAAATGGTTATCGAGTTATTGCATTAGCAGTTGGTAGAGTCAAGAAACAGGCTAAATATACCGTTGATGATATTAAAAACTTGACTTTTATGGGTCTCGTTGGTTTTATTGACCCAATCCGTGAAGAGGCAGTCAGTTCTATTAAAGAATGCAAGACCGCAGGAATTAAAGTCTTAATGATTACTGGCGACCATCCGTTGACCGCTTTTTCAATTGCCAAGGATCTTCAACTTACGAATACCTTTAGTGAGGTTACGGAGGGGAGAGAAGTTGAGGCTGAATTAAAGAAAGGCGAAAAGAGTTTTGACCGGTTCGTTAAAAAGAAGATTATTTTCGCTCGCGTTACTCCGCAACAGAAACTTGAGATTGTCGAGTCTTTGAAGCGCCAAGGTGAGTTTGTTGCGGTAACTGGAGATGGCGTGAATGATGCACCAGCGCTTAAAACGGCCAATATCGGCATTGCGATGGGTTCCGGAACCGATATTGCTCGTGAAACTGCCGATATGATTATCGTTGACGACAATTTTAAATCTATTGTTGCTGGCATTAAGGAGGGAAGGGTCGCCTATGCAAATATTCGTAAAATTATCCTCTTCCTCATTTCTTGTGGTTTAGCCGAGGTAACTTTCTTTATCCTTTCCATTATTATTGATTTACCGATGCCACTTGTTGCGATCCAGCTACTTTGGATCAACGTCGTGACGGATGGTATTCAAGATTTTGCGCTTTCATTTGAAAAAGCCGAGCCAGGCATCTTAAACGAACCGCCACGTAGCCCCAAGGAGTCCATTTTCAATAAAATCCTTTTCAAAGAAATCGCGATTTCCGGTTTAATTATCGGCAGCCTTGTTTTTGGCGCCTGGGTTTTCTTGCTCAATGTCGTGCATATGGACGTCTCGCTCGCTCGCGGTTATATTATGGCCCTGATGGTCTTCATTCAGAACATCCATGTTTTTAACTGCCGTAGTGAACATCGCTCCGCCTTTAGTGTTCCACTTCGTAGTAATTGGCTAATTGTTGGCGGCGTTGTCATCTCGATTATCCTTCAATTTATCGTTATGGAAGTTCCATTTCTCGCCCAGTTCCTCCAAACCGCCCCAATTTCGTTTGAGCATCTCGCAATCCTCTTTGGGCTGGCAAGCTTAGTTTTGGTTTTTATGGAAATTTATAAATTCACCAGCAACAAACTAACGAGGAAAAAATAGCATGGATAAGAAACAGCCAGCCGTTATTAATATGATAGTAAGGGATGATAGCGGATGCCCGAGAAGAAAATTTATGCACTAGCAATCAAGGAATATTTTTCAGATGAAATGGCGTCAATTAGCCGCGAGCTTCGTCACTACAACATTGTCGCAGCAATCGTATCGGCTATCGGCCTCAGTATTTTGGCCGCCTCGCTTTTAATGGAGGGGGAATTATGGCCAGCCGTCCTAGATATTGTCGCCTGGGTTTTTATTTGGGAGGCTGTCGATATTATTGCTTTCCGGAAGCACGAACTGCGCATCAGGAAGTTTCGTTGCCGAGCCTTTGTTAATATGAAGATTGAGTTTATATGAAAATAAACAAGAAAAGTCCCTAGCTTTCGCTAGGGACTTTTCTTGGCTCCCCCGGCCAGACTCGAACTGGCAACCTCGAAGTTAACAGCTTCTTGCTCCACCATTGAGCTACAGGGGAATATCCGCCCGGGTTGTGCTACGAAATGCAGGCCAACCTAAGGGGAATACGTCTATTATAGCATATTTTTTCATTTTGTGGTAAAATTAATAGAATGGAAGAAAAAACGATACAGATTGCTGGTTCTATTACTGTCGACGAGCTTGCGAAAGCGCTCGGTCTTTCTGTTACTGAATTAATCGGCGAACTCTTTAAGAACGGTATTGTCGCAACGATTAACCAACGTCTTGATTTCGAAACGGCTTCAATCATTATTTCTGAACTCGGTCTTGAGAATGTAAAGCTTGAGAAGAAAAATACTGCGACTAAGACCTCCGATTTTCATCGCGAACTTTCCGATAAAGCCGTCGTTCGCCCGCCAGTTGTTGCTGTGATGGGCCACGTTGACCATGGGAAAACTACGCTTCTCGACACCCTTCTTCACAAAAAGACCGTCGAAGGCGAAGCCGGGGGAATTACCCAGCATATTTCCGCTTACCAGCTAAAACACGATGACCGAATTATCACTTTTCTCGATACTCCAGGCCACGAAGCCTTTGCTGCTATCCGCCAACATGGCGCGATGTTAACTGATATCGTTATTATCGTCGTTGCTGCTGATGACGGCGTTAAGCCTCAGACAATCGAGGCAATTAACTTCGCGAAATCCGCAAACGCAAAAATTATCGTTGCCATCAATAAAATCGACCGCGAAGGCGCCGATATCCAGCGCACGATGGCCGACCTCTCGAATAATGGCCTCCAGCCTGAAGAATGGGGCGGCGACATCATTACGGTTCCAATTTCCGCCAAGCTTGGCACTAACCTCGATAAACTTCTTGATATGATTCTTCTTACCGCTGATATCGAAGAGC
>JAUNAL010000015.1 GCA_030527585.1 Candidatus Saccharimonadota bacterium | reverse complement strand
AAAAGCGAAATGATGGGACAACTTTAGACCATATATTATTATATGGGCCGCCGGGGCTTGGAAAAACGACGATGGCGGGGGTGATTGCGCATGAGTTAGGGGCTTCGCTTCGGGTGACTTCTGGGCCGGCGATTGAACGGGCGGGGGATTTGGCTTCGATTTTGACGAATTTGAAAGATGGCGATGTTTTGTTTATTGATGAGATTCATCGTCTGAGAAGGGCGGTTGAGGAAGTTTTATATTCGGCGATGGAAGATTATAAACTTGATATTGTGATTGGGAAAGGGCCAGCGGCGCGGTCGGTGAGGTTGGACTTACCGAGGTTTACTGTAATTGGGGCGACGACGAGGACGGGGTCTTTAGCGGGACCGCTTCGGGATCGCTTCGGGATTATTCATCGGCTAGAATATTATAAGGAGGGGGAAATTGAGGAAATTATCACGCGAACGGCGGGAATTTTAGGGACGAAGATTGTTCCGGCTGCGACACAGCTTTTAGCGACAAGATCGCGTCTTACGCCGAGAATTGCGAACCGGATTTTTAAGCGGGTAAGGGATTTTGCGGATGTAAATGGGGATGGGATTGTTGATGAGGTGATTGCGGTGAAAGCGTTAGGTTTGATGGAAATTGATGAATTGGGTTTGGACCCGGCGGATCGAAATATGTTGAAGTTGATGGAGGAGAATTATGGCGATCGCCCAGTGGGTCTAACTACTATTGCGGCTCTCACTGGAGATGAGGCGACGACGATTGAGGATTATTATGAGCCATATTTGTTGCAGCTTGGTTTGCTGGCGCGAACCCCAAGAGGCAGGATGATTACCGAGAAAGGCAAGCGACATTTACGGAATAAAGATAATATGATAAAATAAAATTAATTTAAAGGGATAGAAAAATGGATGAAGGATTAGTAAAAATTAGACACGATAGAAGCGTGAAAGATTTTCCATTTTTGAATCTTGCAGATGATGAATATGTCGAGTATGCATTTAAACGAGCTAAGATTTGTTTGTTTTTGATTTATGCTGGCGTTTTGGCTGGGATGATTGCGATTCTTGTGGCGTTTTTCCTAATTTCTATGGGTGCGGCGGGGCTTGACTCGATGGGTCAGAATTTCATGTATATTATTTTGACGACATTACTAGTTGTTGTGGTGATTACAGGGATTTTTGCGACGATGGTTTATCGAGGAAATAAGTTGTTTATTACGAATAAGAGAGTGATTCAAAAAGTAATGATTTCGCCGGTGGCGAGTTCGACGAATATGGTTGATTTGACTTCGGTGGAAGATGTGAGTTATAGCCAGAGTGGGTTGATGCAGATGATGTTCCATTATGGAACTTTTAGGCTTTCGACGGTTGGCGATGAGACGACTTACACCTTTAAATATTCAGATATTTCGGGTGATGATTTGAAAATGATTTCGAAATTGGTGACTTCGGTTAAGAAACAAGACTAATTATGAGTGCGGCTATGTTTAATATAGTCGTCCTCTTTTTCGAGGTCAGCTTTTAGAAGATATTCTTTACATTTCCCTTCGGAACAGTTGGCTGGGATGTAAGTGTAGGAACTCATTGAGTCGCCGAGGTTGAGGCCGAATGGGTCAGTCCAGAGGGCGGGGTCGATTATTGGGAGATTTTCTTCGGAAATGGTTTCTGGGTAGTAGCCGTTTTGTTGATAAAAACCTTCTTCAAGCGCATAATACATCGCGTTGATGGCGGTTTTTTGTTTATCGTCGCGTTCCATTGCATCGAGATTGGATTTTTGGACGAAGAAAAGAATGAGAAGCAGGGAAGCGAAAACCGCAACGATAATAATTTCAAGAATTGTAAAACCAGATTTTTTATTCATAAAATAATTATAGCATAGAAACAAAAAAAGCCAATTTGGCTTTTTGGTACACCCAGTAGGATTCGAACCTACGACCTTCTGTTCCGAAGACAGACGCTCTAATCCGCTGAGCTATGGGTGCTGGTTGTTCAGGTCACTCGTTGTTAAAATTCGGGTGGTACACCCGACCAGAATCGAACTGATATCGTTGGTTCCGGAAACCAGTGTTCTATCCGTTGAACTACGGGTGCGTGGAGCCATTATACCATTTTTGGCGTGAAAAGAAAAGCAGAAGCGGCTTAGGATTGGTGGGGTAGGGGTTGAGAAATGACAGATTTGTGCTAAAAAGGTCGCAATGAGGCTACGAGAATTTTTAGGACGGACTTTTCATCAGTCATATTTAGTGGTTTTTCTTTGTGTGGGGATTTTGGTGGGGATGATTTTAGGATTAGTGTTTCGAATTAATTATTTTGGCTCGCCGATTTGGCTTTTGGTAGTTGGTTTGGTGTTTTTGTATGGTTATATTAAGCCGGAGTATGTGTTTAGTATGATTTTGTTTGTCGCGGGTATGATTTTGGCGTTCTTTAGAATAGCTACAGAACTTTCTGGCGAGAATTATATAAGGGAATTTTATGGGCAGACGGTTGTGGTTTCGGGAAGCGTGAGTGGGGATCCGGAAACGGATACTAAGGGCACGAAAGTGAAATTGGTTTCGTTGAAATTTGGGGAGGAAGTTTCGACGAGTGGGAGTTTGTTTGTTACGTTGAGAGAGAATCGGGAAATTCGGCGAGATGATATTCTGGTTTTGTCTGGGAAGATGAGCGAAGGGTTTGGGACTTATGCGGGGTATATGTATAAGCCGGAGATTTTGGAGGTGCGGCGGGCAGAGCCGGGGAATTTAATTGTTTCGATTCGGGATTTTTTTGCGGAAAGAATTTCAAGTTCGGTTGATTCTCCGCAGGCGAATTTGGGGCTTTCGTATTTATTAGGAATGGAAACGGGTTTGCCGGAAAATTTGTCGGAAAGCTTGAGGGTTGTGGGGCTGACTCATATTGTGGTGGCGTCGGGATCGCATTTGACGATTTTGGTGGAATTGGCAAAAAAGTTGTTTGGGCGGGTTTCGCGGTTTGCGGGATTGTTGTTTTCAATTTTGTTTGTATTGTTTTTTATGGTGATGGTTGGTTTTACGCCGTCGATTCTGCGGGCGGGAGTTATGTCGATTTTGATGCTAGTTGCGTGGTATGTGGGGCGAAAATTTGAGGCGTGGCGGATTTTGTTGATTGTGGCGGCGGTGACTTTGATGTTTAATCCGATGTTTTTGATTGATTTAGGGTGGCTGCTTTCGTTTGCGAGTTTGTTTGGGATTATGATTTTGATGCCGAGGTGGGTGAAGTTTTTCTATGGCGAGAAAAAACCGGGCTTTATTGCAGAGACGATTTTTTCGTCGATGACGGCGACGGTAATGACGCTTCCAATTACGCTTTACTATTTTGGGGCGATATCTTTAATATCGGTGGCGGCGAATCTTTTGATTTTGCCGACTTTGTCTTTCGCGATGGGGCTGGTGTTTTTGGTAGGAGTCTTTGTGGGCGTGCCGGTCGTGGAAGGGTTAGCAAGTTTTTTGGCAACTTTGATGCTTGATTTTCATATTTTTGTGGTGGAGTTTTTTGGGAGCTTAAGAAGTTTTTTGGTTGAGATTCCGGCATATCAGCCACAAGTTTTTTTGATTTATATTTTGGTTTTTATTCCGCTTGCTGTTGGACTTATACGGAGAAAAATGGTAAAATTAAGGGAAGTAAGATAATAATTAAGTTTGGAGAGTTTATGTCAGGACATAGTAAATGGGCAACAACGAAGCGACAAAAGGCGGTAGTTGATGCGAAGCGGGGTGCGCTTTTTACGAAGATTGGGAATCAAATTGCGATTGCAGCGCGAGCGGGGATTGACCCAGCGATGAATCCGAGCCTTGCGATGGTTCTCGAAAAGGCGCGAGTTGCGAACATGCCGAAAGCGAATATTGAGCGGGCGATTGCGCGGGTTGCGGATAAATCGGCGGCGGCTTTGATTGAAGAAGTTTATGAAGCATATGGCCCTGGCGGGGTTGGAATTATTATTGAAGTTGCGACGGACAATAAAAACCGGACGATGCCGGAAGTAAGACATACGTTGGATAAAAATGGTGGGCGGATGGCTGATCCGGGCTCGGTGATGTTCCAGTTTGCGCGAAAAGGCGTGATTGAGATTTCGGAAAAAGGTGAAGATGCTTTGATGATGGCGCTTGAGGCGGGGGCGGAAGATGCGTCGGAAGAAGATGAGGGGATTGTAATTTATACGGCGGCGTCGGATTTGATGAAAGTTCGGGCAGCGTTAGTAGATGTAGGCTTAACGGTGACGAGTGCGGAGCTGCAATATGTGCCGAGTTCGTATGTGCCGGTTGAGGGTGAGAGTGCGGAAAAGTTAGAAAAATTACTTGGTGCAGTTGATGATCTTGATGACGTAGTGAACGTCTATACGAACGCTGAATAAGTTGCAAAAATAGGGGGAATATGATAAGATTATTGGTGGAAAGGTGGCCGAGTGGTTGAAGGCACTGGTCTTGAAAACCAGAGACCGAAAGGTCCGCAGGTTCGAATCCTGTCCTTTCCGCCAAGTTGGAGCTTGAAAAAATCGCCCTTTTGGGGCGATTTTTAGCGACCGTCCTTCAAGCGTGGATGCTTGCGCTTGTCGCTATGCTTGTGATTGTTGTTGCGATTTTGTTTTGCAACAGGTTTCATTGTGAATTTTCTTGCCATGCGAATATTATAACAAATTTGTCAATAAATTGAAAATGTTTATGGTATAATTTTAGCATGGATGAGCAGGAGATTCAGCAGAAACGACGAGAGAGCGAAGAAGCTTCGACCGCAGAGCGGGCGCGAATTTTGGGCTTGCCATATTTAGATACGCGAAAATTTGAAGATTATATGCCACTAGTTCAGGGGCTTTTGACGGTTCCGGAGATGCACAAGGATTATATTTTGCCGTTATCGAAAGGTGGGGGTGATCAGCATTTCCAGTTTATGGTGACGAGCCAAACGCCAAGGTCGCTGATTTTAGAAATGCGCCAGGATTATGCAGATAAAGGTGAGCATGCAGATTTCTTCTTGATTTCGGGTTCGGCTTATCGGGCATTGATGCTTAGGTATGATCCGCCAAAAGAAGTAAAATATGATGATATTAAAATTGGGGGCGAGGGGGATTCGGAGACGATCGCGTCGGTTTCTCAGACTTTGTCGCAGGTTTCGACTGAGAAAGTTTTTGATTTTTTGATTGACCAGGCGGATAAGCTCGGCGCGAGTGATATCCATATTGAGAATATGCGGGGCGAGATTCGGATTCGGATGCGGGTAGATGGGATTTTGCATCCGGTAGCGAAGATCGATAAAGATCGATACCGGATTTTTATGGGTGAGCTTTCGTCGCGGTCGAATGTTTCGACAGCTTCGAACAAGCCACAATCCGGGCATATGCAGAAGGAAATTACGCGAAATGGGGCTTCGCATCTTTTGAATATTCGTGTGGAGACGATCCCGACTATGTATGGACAGGACGCGGTGCTGCGTTTGTTTAACTTTGATGAATCGCTCTTAAATTTAGATTTGTTGGGATTATCTGAGGAGGAATTGGGTCAGATTAATGAAGTGGTTTCGCATCCACGGGGACTAGTTTTGATGGTTGGCCCGACGGGTTCGGGTAAATCGACGACTTTGTATTCGATGTTGAATGCTTTGAATACGACGGATCGGAAAATTATTACCCTTGAGGATCCGATTGAATATGGGATTACGGGGATTTCGCAGATTCCAGTTAACACAAATGCGGGTGGTTCGTTTGCGGATGGGCTTCGCTCGGTGCTTCGGCTTGATCCGGATGTGGTGATGGTAGGTGAGATTCGCGATGCGGATACGGCGAAGACGGCGATCCAGGCTTCGATTACAGGGCATCTTGTTTTGTCGTCGTTCCATGCGAATTCTACTGCGGCGGCGTTTTCAAGAATGATTGACCTTATAGGTGTAAATCCGATTTTTGCGAGTTCGATTCGGCTGATTGTTGCACAGCGGCTAGTGCGGAAACTGTCTGATTCGAAAAAAGCGCGGCTGGCAACGGAAGCAGAGCTAAATTATATTCGGAAAGTTTTGGATAAGCCAGAGATGAATGAAGTGACGCTTTATGATGCGGTGCCGACGGAGGAATCACCATTTGGCTATGCGGGAAGAACAGTTTTAATGGAGCAGTTAATTGTCTCAGATGAGATTCAAGCGTTTATTAGGGGGGATGTGGCAGATATAAATACAAATGCGATTGAAACGGCAGCGAAGAAGAATGGGATGTTGACTTTGGAGCAGAAAGGTGTGCTTTTGGCGCTTAAAGGTGAGACGACGCTTGAGGAAGTGTCACGCGTAATATAATGTGATATAATAGGCGTATGAGTGAAAAAGTTATTTCGGACTATAATGGTTACGACTATAAAAAGAAATTCTGGGAAGATGTCGATCGGGAATATGAAGATCAGGCGGACCGGATGGCGATTCGGAAATTGTTGCCGAAACGAATGGAGAAGTTTGCAGATATTGGGGGCGGCTATGGACGGCTTGCGAATGAGTATTTGAAGCGGGCGCGAAAGGTTTACCTTTTTGATTATTCGAAAACCGAGCTTGAGCAGGCGAAAGAGATCTATGGCGACAAGATTGAGACAAAAGCAGGGGATATTTATGAGTTACCATTTAAGGATAATGAACTTGATGGGCTGATGATGGTTCGGGTGACGCACCATCTGAAGCATTTAGATAAAGCAGTTAAGGAGCTTTATCGAGTTTTGAAACCAGGCGGGGTGGCGGTAATTGAGGTGGCAAATAAACGAACTTTGCCAAAAATGGCGCGATTTGTGACTGGACGGTCGAAAGTCAATCCGTTTGACCATAAAACGGCGAATTATAAGGAAATCTCGAAGAGTGGTTTTTATAATTATCATCCGAAATTCGTCGAAAATATATTTGAGAAGGTCGGTTTTTCGCAGGAAAGGGTGCTTTCGGTGTCGAATTTTAGAAGTAAGGCGCTGAAAAAGGTCTTAAAGACGGATAATTTGGTCAAAATGGAGAATAAAGCGCAGCAGATTCTCGCGCCGATTCGATTTGCGCCGTCGATTTATTATAAGTTGAGAAAACCAGAAGAATAAGGTATAATATAGGGGACGCGGGGCCGTCGTTCAACGGATAGGACATATCCCCTCTAAGGATACAATGATGGTTCGATTCCATCCGGCCTCGCCATTTTTGTTATTTTAAGAGGTAAACTTGACTTTTTGGCATAAGTGTGATATAATGAAAGGATAGGGTGGTCAAATTAATAAAGTTTATGCTTGCGCAGACTAAAATGGTTTGCTAGAATAGATACTATCGCTCGTTTAATCCCAAAGATGCGAGGAGTGGGCCCAAAGGTCGTAGAGCGAGAATATTAAGGAGAAAAATCGATACATGCGTATCAAACTTACCCGAAGCTCACATGGGCGTAGGGAAAAAATTCCACCAGCGAAATGGATGGAATTTATAGAAATCTAAATAAAAGCACCCCAAAAGGTGCTTTTATTTATTCTTTATGTTTTGCCTGGAAGGCTATTTGAACTTATTGGCTGAGCTTTGAATTAGCGATGTCTTCGATTAATTTGTCGAATTGTTCGCTGGTTAGAGCGGCTTCCCAAGTGAAGGTGTCGTTGCCGATTTTGAGGGAACCACCGTTTGAGTTGCCAAAGTCGATATATTGGTTGTCAACATAGAAAGCTGGAGTACCGGCGATGTCGATGCGTTTGCCGATTCCCATGTCGAAACTGATTTTCTTTGAAACGTTAGTAGAAGCAATGTCGCTATTGAATTTTTCGAGGTCGCCTTCGCCGTTGGTGACTTCTACGAAATATCTATTGAAAAGGTCTGTGCGGTTGGAGCCGGTAGAATAAGCCCATTCGCTTTGGTTTTCGTAAAGTTTGTCGGCATAAGGTTTCCAATAACCCTGAAGACTGGCGGCCTCGGCGGCGGAAGCGGCGGCGGTGCCGTTTTGGTGGTAGCTCAAAAGGTAATTTCGGTAGACGACAGAAACTTTGCCCTCGAGTTTTTTAATTAGATTATTGACGCGGGTATTCATAAGCGCGCAATATTCGCATTGGAAATCGGCATATTCATAGATGATGAGCGGGGCTTTTTTGGCGATTTCTGGGTCGTCGGTGACGGTCCCGGTGGCTGGGTCGTAGCCTTTGATGTGGTCGCTGATTTCGCCGTTATGGCTGTCGGCTTGAATGACGGAATTAAAATCGTAGCTGCTAAAGTCAGTTGATTTATTGTTGCCGTCGATGACAATAAAAGTCGCAATAGCGATAAAAGCGGCGATTGAGATGGCGATAATAATTCCAGCGATTGAATAACCTGTTTTTTTCTTCATAACACTCCTTTAATGTTATAATTATAGCATGTGGCAGGAGATTATGTCTAAAATCGTCAGGTTTGTTGATCCGAAGCTAGAGAAATATCGAGCGAGGCCGGAAGTTAAACCGCCGAAAAAAGAAGAATTTGTGCCAAAGACTTTGGAGGAGTTTATTAAAGTGATTCAGCGGACGCCGCGGGCGGTGTTGTCCGAAGAAGATCGGGGGCGAATTGCGGCAGTAATGAGTTTTGACGAGCGGAAAGTGGCGGATTTGATGGTGCCGAAAGCGGAGATGGTGTTTGTGAATGAGAAGGATTTTTTGGGACCGTTGATGTTGGACAAATTGTATAAGTCTGGGTTTACGAACTTCCCGGTGGTTGATAATAAAGATCATGTTAAGGGCGTGATTCATACAGAGGCGTTGAATGCGTTAGAAATTAAGAAGACGGATCGGGCGGGGAAATATGCGGAAAAGGAAGTTTCGTATTTGCATTTGTCGGACAGTTTGAGTTTTGCGGTTTCGGAGATTGAGCGCACAAATTCGTATTATTTTCTAGTTTTAGATTCGGAAGAGGTGCTGGCAGGGTTCTTCACGGTGCAGATGTTGCTGGATTATCTGTTGGGATTATGATATAATATTCCCTATGAGAACGCTAACTGATAAATTAGAAGAATTTTTGGGTAAAGATGTAACGGTTCAAGGTTGGGTGAATTCCAGGCGTGACCATGGTGGTTTGATTTTTATCGATCTTCGAGACCATAAAGGGGTTGTTCAGTTAGTGGTGACGCCAGAGAATGCGGAGGCGTTTAAGTTGGCAGAGGGGGTTAGAGACGAGTTTGTCTTGTCGGTTTCGGGCGTGGTTCGAGAACGTGAGCCGGGTCTAGTTAATCCAAATATTCCAACTGGAAAGATTGAGCTAGTGGTTTCCGCTTTGACGATATTAAATAGGAGCGAGGCACTTCCGGTTAATACGCATGATGATGGGGAAAAATCTTCGGAAGAGATGCGGCTTCGCTATCGATTTTTGGATTTGAGACGACCGTCGATGCTTAAGATGATGTCGGATCGGGCGAAATATTATAGTTTTATGCGTTCGTATATGGAGAAGCATGATTTTATTGAGGTAACGACGCCGATTTTAGCAAACTCTTCACCAGAGGGGGCGCGGGACTTCTTGATTCCGTCGCGGCTTCATCCGGGGAAGTTTTATGCTTTGCCACAGGCGCCACAACAATTCAAGCAGCTTTTGATGGTTGGCGGGATTCCGCGGTATTATCAGATTGCGCCTTGTTTTAGAGATGAGGACCCGAGGGCGGACCGGTTGTATGGTGATTTTTACCAGTTGGACCTTGAGATGGCGTTTGTGGATGATGGTGAGGTTGTAAGGAAGGAAATGGAGCCTTTGATTAAATCGCTAGTGACGGATTTTGCGGGGAAGCGGTTGCTTTCGGAAGAGATTCCACGGATTCCGTATTTAGAATCGATGGAGCGATTCGGGGTTGATAAGCCGGATTTGCGTTACGGAATGGAGCTGATTGACTTGACGGAAGCTTTGGCTGGGACAGAATTTAAGGTTTTCCAGGCGGAATGCGTGAAAGCGATTTGCGTGAAAGGTGGAGCATCCTTGACGAGGCGTGAGATTGACGAGTTTACGGAGCTGGCACGGAAGAATGGTGCGGGCGGTTTGGCGTATATATTATATACAGAGGGCGAGGCAAAGTCGCCGATTGCGAAGTTTTTGACCGAGGCGGAGATGGCGGCGATTAAGGAGAAGACTGGTGCGGAAGAGGGCGATGCGGTGTTCTTTGGGGCGGATAAGCGAGCGAAGGTGAATAAAGTGCTTGGGCAGTTGAGGATTGCTTTTGCGGACCATTTTGGCTTGAAAGATCCAGAGGCGGTTGTGCTATGTTGGATTGTGGATTTTCCGTTTTATGAATGGGACGAGAAGAATCGGAAGTTGGATTTTGGACATAACCCATTTTCAATGCCGAAAGGCGGTTTGGCGGCACTTGAGGCGGCGAAGACGAACGAGGAGCGTTTGGCGCTCTTGGCAGATCAGTATGATATGGTGATGAATGGGTATGAGATTTGTTCGGGTGCGGTACGAAACTATAATCCAGAGATTATGTACAAAGTGTTTAATATTCTTGGGTTTAACAATGAGTATGTTGAGGCGAGGTTCGGCGGGATGCTTTCGGCGTTTAAGTTTGGGGCGCCACCGCATGCAGGTTGTGCGTTTGGGATTGAGCGGATTTTTATGGTGCTTAAGAATACGGAGAATATTCGAGATATTGTGGCGTTCCCGAAGAATGGAGCAGGGGTTGATTTGATGATGGATTCGCCGTCCGAGGTTGATCCGATTCAGCTTGAAGAGGCACATTTGGCGATTGTTCCAGAAGAATAATTAACTTTCTCGCGAAACAAAAAAGAGCCTCTGAAAAGGGGCTTTTTTGATGGTCTACCTGAAACTACTAACTTTGAACAACAGATTGAATCTAAAATTGCGCCTTGGTTCTACGAAAATGTGGGTTTTCGGTTCGTTTCTACTATTTCCTCTGTAAACGTCGAGACAGTCCAAGATTACGTGTATTAGGATTAGAATAACCCGGTGTTATTTGAACTTTATAATAAGCAAGGGCTGGTCGCGACTAACCACAAAGCAAGCGACCTAGCCCTCGCTTATTCGGTTACATTACCTTATCACGAGGTGGGCAAGGGTTATTTCCTTTTGGAACCGTATCGCTATCGGTAATTTTGCCATCTTTTCCGTGTATACGTACTTCTCCGCCGCCTTTATTTCCGCAAAACTGTTTTGCTAGCTTTACGGCTTCAGCTTTGGTCCTAACGTGTGCGCTAATGCGTTCCGCACCTTCACGTTTTACGGAGTAGCCTTTTCCCCGGTTGCCCGAGACATGGTAATTTGGTTTTCCCATGGTTTTCCTTTAATTGTCGCTATCTCTTCGTTCCTGGACATTAAATTATGCCTGTGGTAAAATAAGAATGTAAAAAACTTGACAGGGTTTTACAGAAGAGGCGCTTATCGAAGGCGTCTTCTTTTTACCTCCCAAGCCCCGTCGAGCTTGGTTAATACCATCGTAGCATGTTCATAAGCATATGTCAAGAAAAAATGTTTATTTTGATAAGATTTTTGATGAGATATGTCATAAGTCTATTGATTTTTATTATTATCTACGATATAATAGAGGTAACATAAGCGAAAGGATTTGGTTATGAGTGGGCAGATAACAAATAATATCATTAAGGCGAGGCAAGCTCGTGGTTATTCACAGGAAGAAGTTGCGCGCGCGATTGGCGTAAGTCGTCCTACATATATCAATATCGAAGCAGGTAAGAAAGAGTTGACGGTAAGCCAAGCAGAGGCACTTGCGGCAATTCTCCGTGTTGGAATTGATGATATAATCGGAATTTCAGACGGTTCTTCGGTTTTTTCTGATGTTATCACTTCTACTGATAAATACAAACAAATTATTTTGAACGCATTGCAATATGGTGCTGATGAAAGTGATGGAAAAATTACAAAAACTAAACTTGCGAAACTGGTTTATTTGGCAGATTTTATTTGGTATTACGAAACATCAAAACCAATGTCTGGGATGACATATCGTAAACTTCCACGTGGTCCGGTTGCCGATGTGTATTTTCGGGCGCTCGACGAGATGGAAGATGATGGGGTAATTTTGAGAGAACCGAAGGGGCAGGCAATTATGTTCTCGCTAGTAGAGAAAGATGCGCCGAAGGGCAGATTGTCCGAAAAGGAAGTTGATTTGATTGAAAAAATCAGCAAAGCGTGGCAAGGCAAATCTACTGAAGATATAGTTAATTTTACGCATGAACAATTGCCGTGGCAGATTTGTTTAGATGGAGAAGCTATTCCATATAGTCTAATTTTCCAGGAAGAACCGGAGAAAATATATGGACCAATACAGATATAATGTTGTTTTTGAGGAATTTACAAAGCGTCATTTTGTTAAAAATTTTGAGAAAAAATACAAAACACAGTGGGGTAGAACCCAAGATGACATTATATTTATGTGTGAACATATCCAAAATATGCTCTCGACTAAGCGTGCAGATTTAATATCTGTTTCAAATAATTATCGTTTAGTGAAATTGGATTTTGCAGTTTTTGGCTTGAAGGTATCTCCTAAATCTTCCGGGAATAGATGTATCTTATTGCTCAATGATAGTATGAGGATAGTTAAAGTGCTATTAATTTATTCTAAAAACGATATACCAACACATAACGAAACACAAGAGTGGAAGAATATAATTAGGGAACAGTATCCGGAGGTAAGAGATATTTTTAATCTATAAGGAAAAGGAACATGAATACTGAAAATGATACAGTTTTGACCGATTCTCCAATAATCCGCCGGCGCACGCCGTCGGAGTGTCTTGCTGTGGATATTATAGATGAAATGAAAACCCGTAGCAGAGATGTAGATATTTATAAAAAT
>JAUNAL010000014.1 GCA_030527585.1 Candidatus Saccharimonadota bacterium | reverse complement strand
CAGTTGTCTCAGATTTGTAGCGCCCCCAAAGTAAGGTAGAAGTATCATAATTAATAATTTCTGCCGGAATGCCGGAGTTAGCCCCTGTCGCTGCGCCATAGGTTCGGTCTAAGGTCAAGGCGTCTGCAATCACCATGCCTAAGATATTAAGCTGTTTGGAACGATTAGCAGAATTAACATCCCCTCCATCACTACAAGTATTTACCATCCCTCCAGCAATTAAGATCGCATCAATCTTGGTTGCGTTACAAGTAATATTGACATTATTTGTCGCATAGATGATTAACTTTGGAATTTGCCCCATTTTGTTATATGCACCATTCTGGTAGATGATGTTACCGTTTAGTGTTACATTGTTCGCCCGGACTAGATAAGTCTCTCCTGCATTGATGGTTTCTCCATTCAGTGAGATATCTCCATCACTCTGGACGTAACGGACAGCTATCCCCTCCGCATTGGAAAGATCTGTATATTTTGTTGCATCATGTAGATTTATTGCTCCATTTACCTTCTTGTTTCCTACATTAGCTCCAGCTAACCAATAGTTAATCAATGCTTCACGGTTAGAGCCAGTTGATGAAGCTCCCGCATTCCCCACTGCATCTACTGTTGGGCACATTGCGGAAGAGAAAAAAGTTGAAGCATAGTTAGCGAAGCTTAAAGGACTGAAATCTTTGCAGAAAGTCTTTGTAGCCTTTTCTGTGCTTAGTGTAGCCTGGCTAAGTGAGCCATTTCCATCTGCTAATGTTGCACCAGAAGCTAGTCCAGTTACCGTTCCATTCGCAATAATCGCCTGTTCTACCCAAGAGCCAAAAGATAACTGCTTCTTCTCTTCTTTAGTGGTAGCCCTAACGATATATGGATACTCGTCCACGCCCTGGAGATTGTTCTTGGTGCTAATGGAAGTTTTAATTAAGCCATTAGAGAAGATACTGCCACCATGCACCTGGAAGCTTGGGCGTTTGGCGATTGGGGAGCAAGCTGGCTTAGAAATATACCATCTATCATTACCGTTCATACTAACCCCATTACTTTTTGCCGGATAAACCGCCAACGCCAAGCACATATAATTCCCTGCCTTCACATCGTAGACATTAAGGGTATTATACGAGAAAGAGTTGTCTCCCTGGTTTAATCCCTTGTTCGAGGTATCCGTAACCTGGCAATATCCCTCGACTTTACTCCCCATAAAGCTACACAAATCCGAGCCCTTCGTCCCCACCGCAGGCTGCGCATTGCTCGTATCATTGCTAGCCGACAAATAAGCAACTAGTCTTGTCTCTGGGCTAACTACCGATGTTCCATCAATCGTAGTATCATTCTTCGTCACATTCACCGCTGCCGATTCCACTGTGATTGTCTCGCCGGAATAGACTATTGGGTCCACAGCAAGCTCAGCTGTGTTGTTGAAGTTGTAAACTACGCTAATCTCTGCGCAGGATTTGGTGGACTTTTTGGTTGAGTCAGCAGTTTTTCCCACATCGATCCTTTCGCATAAGGTATAAACGCCAGCTTTTAGAAATGTTACATCGTATCCATGGCTATAGCCGTGAGCTTTGAAGTATTCACCCGTCAATTCAGTGTCAGATTTCGTATTCTTTTCAAACTCCAAGTCATCCGAATAACTTACCGTATAGTTTTCGTTCGTAGAAAGACCGTCATGGATGCTATTATTTATTTTTGAATACGTCGCCTCATCCGGTAGAGATGTATATGTCTGATGTGAATAGTTAATCCTGAGGCTACTGCCGACCGGGATAGTCTTTTTGATTGTAACCTTATCGGCTGAAGTTATATCCCCGTCCGCCTTTCGTATAGCGGTCTCATCGCTGTCATCGCCAATCTTAACCTCACTTTCTGAATAATAAGTTGTATTTTTTACCTTTAGCCGTATGGTTGAAGGGTCCGAACCGCAACCTTGGTTGTCATAAAAACATCTATAAACCCAAACCGTCCGCTCATAAATCGTATATTCCCCATCAACCGTTCCTTGCAGCTCTTCTTTGAATTTAGCAATGTCAATTTTGCCTGTCAAATATTTCGTGTTTTCAGTCGTGGTCCAAGTATATTGTGTCCCAGTCCCATTTCCGCGAAAAAGTTTGCTATTTTGTGTAAAGCTACCTTCTACGATCCAGTCCGGCAAAGAAGCGGAGGAATTGCATCCAGCAGCACTCGAACACAGAGATACGTTATTAGCCCACAGCTCTTTACTTGTACTATAAGCCGTAACGCAAGTATATACCCTTCCTCGCAAATAGAACGTTGCCGTTGTCTTCTCGTCCCCGACCTCCACAACATCACCCTTTGAATTGTTCTTGCTACTATTCATCCACATTGCGCCCTGTGGAGTTTCTTCGCTGAAACATTTCGAACAAGCATTTCTAATCGAAGTAATAGTTTCATCTAGACTATCATTTAGACAGCTGCTTTCGGAGGCGGCAAAGATCATTTCGCCAACAAAAAAGTTAACTATATTAAAACTCACCCATAAAATTCCCGCCACCAACTTTACTTGCCGCAATAGTCGTTCTCGTCTCATCCTTCACCCCCCTCGTCGTCTTCGAGCATCTCATTCATCTTCCGATTATATTCTTCTGCCCTTTCATTGTTCCCGGCCCCAAGATAGGCGCCAAAGGCGGCAACATAAAATCTTTGTTTATCCTCATCAGCAATATCTTTTTCGTCGATCTTTTCTATGGCGTTCACCGCTTCCTCAGAGAGATTATGTGCAACATAAAACTCAGCCGCCAAAAGATAAATCGTAACTCGCTCAGTATCACTTTTTGCACTCGTCAGTTTTTCTTCAAAATAGTCTTTTACTACCTGTATGTCTTCGTTATCTTCATAAATCTCTATAGATTCCGAATCGATAACTGCCTGCCACTCCTCGCTCGTCGATATCGACTCGCCACTATCCTCGACCGCCGCCTCATCGTTACTTGAAATTACCACCACAATCGCAGCCGCCAACCCCACAATCAAAATCAGAAAAACAGAAAGAAGAATTCCTAACCCTTTTTTATTCCTCTCTTTGCCCATGTTCCAATTTTAGCATAAACGATTTCGGATTTCAAATAGGTTTAATACCAAAATTCTTTTGGCAACTTATCCGCAATTCGTTTATGAAAATCATAGTCAAACCCCTCAAGCCTTTTAGGGCTTTTTGTTTTAAAATAAGTCTTCCGGATATAATCCGCCGTCATAATCTCTCCAGGAATCAATTTATAACGTTTGCGGAAATTTAAACCGCGCTTATAACCTTTTGGCGGCAAAACAGCCATCGGCAAGAAATCGCAATTCATCTCAGAATCTTTATACAATTTTAACGCCAAAACCGACATCGTTGGAATCACGTCTTCTTCTTTTGTATAAACTTGCTCAGTTTTAAACACCGTTTGTTGTCGAGTCGCCGAAGGCGCCACGAAAATCACGCCACCATTCTTGACCGCCTCCTCCGACATCTCAGTATACATATCACGAAAACCACGTTTGATGCGATTTGCGTTTTCGTAAAGTTTCGTACCTTCCTTTAGCCCTAACTTTTTCCAAGTCGCCGGCGTGATTGTCGGCGTAATGATAATGCCGAGCATCTTGATCTTATCAAAATCATTTGCGAGTGCCTCATACCACGGCAAATTGACTGGGAAAAGCATTGGCTTCTCGCCCATCACATCAATTTTCATCATCAAAATCCGTGCAATCTCGCCTAGCGACGGATGATTAAATCCAACCACAAGCCCCTTCTCCGCATCTTTCGGAAACCCCTTATAATCCCCCGGCGTCAGCCGCGACAGAACCTTAACTAATTTTGCCCGCGCCGCCTTCGCATGTTTCTCCGGCTCATTTTTCGGCCCAGTCGTATTGATAAAATAATTCACCGCCGCCTTACACGCCGCTCCAACCGGCACCATTTCTTTCCTCAGTTTCTCTCCGCCCAGCGTCCGGAGCAAAGAATAATTTTCGTAAATAATTTTATGATTAATTTCACTAGCCGAAAGCTCCGCCAGCTCTTTTTTTGAAAAAATCTTTTTGTTCGACATGATACTTGTATTATAACACAGAAAAAGCCGCCGCAAACGCGACGGCAAATCCCACGAAGAAAAATGACGTATCAATCCAATTCGGCAAATGATAATACATCAATCCGATTTCTCGGAAACGAAAATATAGCCGTCTCGAATCTTCTATTCTCGAACGGCCCAACTTTAAGACAGATCGTAAGCGGCGTCTCTATCGTCAGCACTGCAATGCTAGTTTTGACAACCTGCCTTGAACTTAGATGCAGAAAACGAAACGTAATTTCTTCATAACCGAAAAGAACCTTGCTTATCTTCCACTCCGAAGTCGCCCCTCGCATCATGATTTTCGAACGTTGCTTGACGAACTGGGCGATAAGCTTATCGCTCATTCCCGCCGGAAAACTATCAACCGCCTCTGCGAGCAGTCGCTCAAGTCTCTTCGCGCGCGGAATTGAAAGCGCTAGCCTCATTTGCTTAGGCGCGCGACTAAGTGCCCGTCTAAGCCTCCGCGAGAAGTTTTCATAAACCAGATCCTCCGGCTTAAGACGAAAAAGCGTCACCCCACGACCTCCACAGAAGGTATAATCGTTAAATTTTATCATTTTTCTTCCCTCCCTATCTATAAATTTTCAAGGCCACCAAAAACCAGCCTCTACCACAATTACATCACACTTAAGTCAAAAAGTCAAGCCCTGCTTATTTTGAAGAGACATATTGAACGCCCGTGCTCTATGCGTTCTTCGAATTCTTGAGCCATAAAACCCCGAAAAACGGCGGAAAACAACAAAAAAACTACCTCTTTCGAGGTAGCCCCATCTCTTCATTATAGCACACTTTAACATAAATGTCAAGTATTGGCTGGGGATGAGGGATTCGAACCCCCGAATGGCGGGACCAGAACCCGCTGCCTTACCACTTGGCGAATCCCCAATACCTCCAATTATATCATACAAAGCAAAAAGAGACAAGAATCCACAAGCTATTTGTCTACTAGACCATAATGTTCTGCGATTACCTCGCGCGCTAGCTGATTGAACTTTTCGTGTCCGGCCTGGATGCGGGGGTCGTTAGAGCCAGTGTCTTCTACGAAATGATCTTGGAAACCTAGCATCCCGCCATCTCGTTTAGAGGAGTCACCACGTCCCGTCATCTTTTGCTCAAAATCTCTATCATAGAGCGAACTCCCTATTTCCTCCAGAATCCCATTCTTTGCCAACAAATCATTCACGGCTCGTGTCGGATCGCCATCATAATAAATTATATGCGCCGGGCGTTGTTCTGGGTGTTCATCAAAATAGCTCTCCCAGTACTCCTCCGCCGTCACCGTGTCTTCAGCCACCTTAAGATCCAATTGTCTACTTGCTAAAAATTCCCGAATCGACCGCTTCCGAATATCCTCACCTGTCATTTTTGCCCGCTCCTCGTCACTAATATATAAGTTATTGCCAATCCCATATTTTATGAAATCACCTAGCTCGAAATATAAATCTTGCTTCTGGTCCCCCGATATATTCCCCAATATTCTTAACGCTCTCTCCGAAAGCTCCTCTGGCGACATCTCTCCGTCAATACCTTCGACGAACTCTACAAATGCGGTAATCTTGTCCTCATCTTTTACGACCGTTAGCTCGCCATTTGGATTTTCCGTTGAGGCATATCGTGAACCAGTTTTTGGATCCACCCTCGTCGATTTAGGCAAGAAAGTCAACCCTGCATCAACCGGAATTTTATCGTCCTCTGCCCAAACAAACAGGTCATTCCATTTGCGCTCAGATTTAACTTGTGCCGTGGTTAGGCCCTTGTGCATATGTCCGCCAAATAGACACTGTGATGCCACCACGTCAGTCGGAAAAACAAAGAACGCTTCGTTCTCGCTCTCGCCACCATAATAGTCATCGAGTACTGTATGTTGGGCAAAGTGGATAGCTCGTCTGTCTCCCCAGTGGTCTGCCGCCGCCATTCCAGCATTTATCGGCAATGTATCCACTATCCTAGTAATTGTTCGCCGGTCTCCATTCTCGGATTTTTGTGGCGGATCCTCATCCTGATTAAAGACCCATTTTTCTAGGCACTTTGCCACGCCTTCTTTCGAGACCTCAGGATCCAAACCTGTGGCACCAGCTGGCGATTTCAGAACTTTCCCGTCAGCCAAAATTGCCGTCATCCCGTCATGAAAATCTCCCACTCCAACCGAATGGTAAATCATAGCAGAGTGATCTCTTACCCCCTGCCGCGTCACATGCGTCACATAAAATGGATTTAATTGACGCCAAAGTTTTAGATACTCTTCCGTCGAGAGCTCAGAAAGAGCATCAAATTTGAGTAATTTTTCTTTTTGGTCTGGGAGCATTGATCGCTCGAATTTCTTTAAAAACTCCCGCTTTGGTCCTTCTGGATCCGCTTCCCGTAAAGCGTCTTCTATGACCTCCTCGCGATTCATCAAGCCACGACGTTCTTTGCCTAAATTTTCATACTCAGACGTAAGCCGTCCGTGATCTTTTTGGAGTTGTTTTGATTTCTTGTCACCAATCCCGAAAAACTTCTTGACTCTCACGATCGTTTTGTGTTGACGTTCTGAGAATGCAACCTCATTCGCTATTATTTTGTCGTCTATCTCGTTGCGATGAGCCCCAAGCTCTTTTATACGTCGCCTACTGCTCTCGAGTTCTGCCTGCTCAGCCTCAACTCTCTGCTGAGCCTCAATTCCTTTGCGAACGACATTGGCATAACCTTCAGGGTCTTCAGTCTCCGCAATCTTCTCAAAATCCATCGTTGCCCGAAGTGTCTCGGTTCGCCGTTCGACGGTCTCCGCGACGGCTTGTCGCCCCTCTTCCCCAAAACCGACTCTTCCTAAAGTATCCCACCCGGTCTCACCAGCCGAACCCTGTTCTTCATGTTTTTCTAGCTTCTCAAAATCACTCATCATTCGCTCCTTAAAGCCTCAACCGGATCTTTCTTCGCCGCCGCTCGCGCTGGAATAATCCCGCCAATTAATGTCAACACTACGCTCAAAGCGACCAAAATCCCCGCCGCCCTAAGTGGCAAACTCGCATAAAGCCCAATATCACCAATCAAATTATCTAGTATCAAATTAATAATCGGCACCGCAATATACGAAATCCCGATTCCAATCAGCCCAGATAACAATCCTACGATAAACGTCTCCGCGTTGAAGATGTTCGAGATATTATGTTTGCTCGCCCCAATCGCCCGAAGAATCCCAATCTCCTTCGTCCGCTCATACACCGAAATATAAGTAATAATCCCAATCATAATCGACGACACCACAAGCGAAATCGACACGAACGCTATGAGGACATACGAAATCGCATCCACAATCACCTTCACGCTATCCATCAGCGCCCCCGTCGTATCGCTATATTGAATCACCTTCTCCTCCTGTCCATACGACCGCATCAACTCATTATACCCATCAATAAAATTCATAAACCGCGTTTTCCCATCAAAGCTATTGAAATAGAACGAAATCGAAAACGGCTCTTCGAGATCCTGATAGCCTAAAACCGACAAATTTCCCGACAGTGACGCCTCGGTTTCATTAAACATCGCCGAAACCACCCGCGCCAACTCATCTTCCGAAAAATTCAATCGAAACGCCGAAATTAAAGCATCCTGGTCAATCGAAAAAGCATTCGCGAAACTACTTGAAAGATACGCCGTCAACCCGCCAACTTCCGTCAAGACTTTCGATTTCATCAATGCCTCCGTAACTTGGATCGACAAAGTTTTAATAGTCGCATCAATCATCCCCTCTGCCTCCGTCGGCGCACCAGGCAAACCGAGTTTCACTAGCCCCGTAAACACCTCCCTGAAAGTCTCCGCCGGCACTAAATAGCTCGCCGTAAGGTCGGAAAAATCTTGTTCCGCCATAAATTCATTAACATATTCTTCGTACTTCGCCGGATCAAACGAACCAGAAAGCACCAGCTCGCCAATTTTATTATTAAAGCCCTGAGTCAAACTCGCCAAACGCTCGCTAAGAATCGTCTCTACCGGCGAAATATCCGCCGTAATATCTCCCGCAATCGTATTCATATACTCTTTCGTCTTCGCCGTAATCGCATTCTGATCAATCGTGGTTTTGAATGCTTTCGCCAATTTACTTTCATCAACCGAAACCAAATCCGAAAACTCAAAATCAAAACTATTACCTTCTTCGCCAAATTTCTTGTTCGAGAAAATATCCACCGTCGGATTCGCGAGCTGTTTCTTCACAATCTCCGTTTCGGAAGCCTCCTCAATCACATGCTCCACAAGTTCCGGCAAATACAAGACCCCAGACGTCGCTGTCATCATTCCCGCCCGCGGTGTCGCCACGCCCACGATCTTCAACCTCTCCGCATTCTCATAAAGGCTCATCATATATCCAGCATCGCCAGACATATCTTCATACACATCATACTTCGCATTGTATTTATACGTATCGGTCGCCCTGAGTAGTCTCAGATCAAGCCCGAGCAAATCCTCATAAGTCAAAGTTAAAGGCTCGCGATCAATCTCGACCGTCCCCCCACTCATGATTTCCGTGATCAAAGTCGACAGCTCGCTCGTATCGTGAAGCCCCAATGAATAAGTCAGAAGATCCTGGATCTCGCCCTCGCCAGTCAACATAATCACCATCTCGTCATACCGCTCGGGTAGGCGTCCTGCAATCATACTCAAGTCTCGCTCCATCATACTCCGATCATACTGCTGGTATACTGAAGTCATCGAAGAATATGCATTTACGACCGTCGAGCCGCCTAACAGAGTAGAAAACAGGTCGCTCGGGTTCAATTTCGCCAGTTCCCCCGTCGCGTCAATCGTATAGATCAAAGGATCAACATTATACTTATTCTCTACATAAGTTAAGTCATCCTTAACTTCATCATAGTGATTCTCCATATATTCTTCAAATCCAACCAAATCATTCGCCGCCACACTCCCAACCACGTTCGTCAACATTTGATTTTCATGAATTTTTCCATCATCATAAGTCTCGCCACTCCCCATCGCCGCGCCAAGCAACACTCCCGTGATATCAATCGATTCTTGTTGCAAAGTTAAAGGATAAGAAGTCAAAGTGTCGGACTGAATCTTGTCTATATAATTCTGCAAACCGGTCGAAACTGCCAAAATTAAAGCAATCCCGATAATCCCAATCGACCCAGCAAACGCCACCAAAATTGTCCGCCCTTTTTTCGTTAGCAAATTTTGCAGCGACAATGAAAGTGCCGTAAAAAACGACATCCTAGTCTTCCGCTCTTTCGCCCGAGTCTCAATTTCATCCTCCGCATCGTTCCCATCAAACGGATTTGAATCAGAAGTAATCAAGCCATCCTTTAAGTTTATAATTCGCGTTGCATATTCGTCCGCCAGCTCCGGATTGTGCGTCACCATAATCACCAATTTTGTCTTCGAAATCTTTTTCAAAATTTCCATCACCTGGACGCTAGTCTCAGAATCCAACGCCCCAGTGGGCTCGTCCGCAAGTAAAATATCTGGGTCGTTCACAAGCGCCCTTGCAATCGCCACGCGTTGCATCTGTCCGCCCGAAAGTTGGCTCGGCTTCTTATCGATATGTGCCCCCAGTCCGACATCGGTCAAAGCCTTTTTCGCTCGTCGAGTCGCTTCGCGTTTCGAGATCCCCGACAAAGTCAAAGCCAACTTCACGTTAGCCAAAACCGTTTGATGTGGGATTAAATTATAATTCTGAAACACAAAACCAATTCGATGGTTTCGATAACTATCCCAATTTTTATCACGATAACGTTTCGTCGAGACGCCGTTAATCCTCATTTCCCCAGAAGTATATTGGTCTAAGCCGCCGATAATGTTCAGAAGCGTCGTTTTGCCCGAACCAGACGGTCCCAAAATCGCCGCAAATTCCGATTTGCGAAATCCAATATTAATATTCTTCAAAACTTTATGTTTCGTGCCACCAACAACATAAACTTTCGTCACACCTCGCAGCTCCAACATACAATAATTATAACAAAGTTTCTGAAAAATAACATAATTTTATTTTCTGTGCTATTATAAATATATAACAAGGAGGTCAAGTGCAATTAATCGCAATCTTACTTATTACTGTGTCGATTCTGACATTGCTTTCTGGAACGGCAGTCTTTTTTGGTTCAACTAAAAGTGATCGTTCCCGTTCCGCCTGGTTTTTCATCTCGACTCTTTTTGCTTTTGTTTGGATGATCTCGATTTCAATATTTCTAGTCGCCGACTCTAGCTGGTCCGGCATCATGACCGCCGTCGTCGAGCTAACGTATATTAGCGCCATTTTTATCGATATTGCTTTGCTTGGGTATATTAGCTGGAAACAAAAATATGGCAAACCGCTCACTCTGGCTTTCTTAATCTTCGGAATTTTATTAACAGGGTTTTTTGTTCACAACCCGACCTTGCTTTATTCTGGCATTAACTTTTCTAGTGCCGGCAATAGCTTAATTACCAACGTCGGTCCATTCTATTTTACTTATGTCGCCTTCTTCTGCTGTTTAGTCCCGACCATTCTTATCACGCTTCTAAAACAAATCCTTAAGAGAAATTCCATTCGTGGGCACGGCGGCAATCTCGTTCTTCTAATCGGTTTCATGATTTCTGGAACCATGTCGCTTATCTTTAACTTAATTTTACCTTTCTGGACCTGGGATTATGTTTGGCTCGGACCGCTCGCAATCTCGACGACCATCATCGCTTTCTATTACACGATTTTGCGTTATCGCGCATTAAACCTTTCTTCTCGTTGGCTTAAAATTCTATCGTATATTGTAATCGTTGCTTCGTTTGCCGTAATTTATATTGTAATTTTCTACATTATCTTCGCCGCAATGTTTAAAGGCTCAAGCCCATCACTCGAAGTGATTATCTTAAACTTCATCATGATCTTAATCGTGCTTGCGCTTCTTCCAGCAACTAACGAATTAAACATGTTTATTCGCTCGCTTATTTCTAACAAACAAGTTGATATGCTGTATATTATCAAAAAGTTAAGCCGCGTCCCACCAAAAGGCATTGACATTAAAGAGCTCGCTGCTTTCCTTGCCGAGCATATGCATTTTGAATATATCGGTATCTTAACCGACGGGCAAGTTTATGGTTCCGATTCTCGAAAAATTCCAGAAGATAGTATTATGTTGGTTGAGAAACTCGGCAATCCAGAACATGGCATCTGGCAGGAGTTTGACGAGAAAAACGAAGACTGGAAAGATCTCGATTTCTCCGCCGTTGCCGCGCTTCGCAATGCTTCTGGGAAAACTTTCGGTCAGGTTCTCGTCGGTAAGCCACTCGGTAAAATCAGTTTCTCTCGCCGTGACCTCGTCCAGGTTGAAACCATTATTAATCTCGCTGCCGTCATTATCGACTCTAAAATGCACAAGAAGGCTTAAATATGGCATCAGGCATGCTAAAACAATCCAAATGGAATATTCTTTTATCCATTAACGCTGCCGCGATTTTGATTGCCGGGATTTTAATTGCTAGTGCGATCTGGCTAAATGGTGGCTTGGAATTCCGCATGGTCGGCGAACGTTCTGACATCATCAAGGAAGAAGCCGGCGAACTTGACTTAGTCACTTCGGTCTCAAATTCGAATGCTGAATCGGTTGCAGGTAGCGATCTAGGCGAATACGAATATATTTCCACCTCAAGTCACGAATTTGACGGTACGGAAGTTTCTTCCGGTGAACTTTGGAACGAAAGAGCGATTGTTATTTATGCCACTCCGGACACTGATATCTGCGTGGGGGGTGGATTAACTGGGCTTGGTGAAATGTATTGGCAAACTTCAGATGCTAATGTTATTGGTGGTTTTTATGATACAGCCAGAACTTGGCTTGGCTATTCTGGAGAAACCTGTCGCTATCCAGTTATCAAAGGAACCGGAACAACAACCATTACTGCTGGTACTTATGACGGCAAACGTAAAGATTCAATTTCGGTAACAGTAATCGAACCGCCAGCCGATCAATGGGAACATGAAGTTCTAACTCTAGTTAATAAAATTCGTACCAAGAACGGTCTGAAACAGCTTACCTGGGGTGAATCCTGCGAAGAAGCCGCGCTTACTCGCGCCAGTGAAACCATTTCCGTCTATAGCCACACTCGCCCAGACGGTTCAAGCTGGTCTACTGCCTGCCCAGTCCCAGACTCTGGCGGAACCAGTGGTGAAAACCTCGCCGTAGGCAATGCTGCGGTTTCTCCAGCCACCGTTGTCGCCCTTTGGATGGGATCCGACTCTCACCGAGCCAATATTCTAAACCCCGAATTCACGAAACTTTCAGTTGGCTTCGTTTTTGATCTAAGTACTAAGTACAAAACCCACTGGTCTCAATTCTTTAGCACTTATTAAATTTGGTCAAGGAATTCGGCTTCTAACATTTTAGCGAATTCGCCGATTTCTTGATGTTTTATCTTGCTTGTCATTACAACCACTATAAATGAGCGTCCATAGGACGAAAAGTCTACAATCGCCGCGTCATGATAAACTTTCCAATAAGAACCTGACCAGTCCCACCCAACTTTATTGTAAACTTTTACGTCTTCAGAAAAACCACTCGGTAAACCTCGGCGCCAATCGTAGCTTGTTTTTGGCTGGTTTAAGAATGAGTCAAACATCAAGGCGACCAGTTCCGGATCTTGAATATCCGGATGTTCGTAAAATCTTTGCATTATTTTCGCTATATCGTTTGGGTTCGATGACAAATTGGAAATATTCGAGTTTAAAATCCCGAAATCATTGCGGATAATTTGGTCTAGTTCTGCATGTCCGATCATACCCCACAAAGTCTCGGCGCAAGGTGAATTTGACTCACGAATCGCAAGGTCTAGACACTTTAAAATCGACTTTCCGGTTGAGC
>JAUNAL010000013.1 GCA_030527585.1 Candidatus Saccharimonadota bacterium | reverse complement strand
GTAAACAATATTTCAGGCAGTTCTCACAAGTAGCTACACGGTTATAGAGCGTGCAGCCGGAAAGATCTTGGTGGGCGAAAAGAATAGCGTTCATCTCGGAATGGATGGCGAAATAATATTTCATTGGGCGTTCAGACAAAGTCATTTTACTTTCGTCGGCATTTTGGACCATGCCATTATAGCCGAGGGAAACGACACGTTTATTTTTGTCAACAATCACGCAACCCATTTTTGATGATGGGTCTTTTGATTTTGTCGCCACCGTTTCGGCGATTTTCATAAAATATTCATCCCAACGACGTTCTTTTTCGTCCATATGTCCTCCGATTTTCCTCTATTATAGCATAGAAATAAAGGTGGGGGTTGTAATTTTCGCCCAGATATGACTAAAATATAGCAAATTTAAAATAGGAGAGAATTGTGGAAAAAATAAAATGTTTCATAATGGCAATACTAACGTGGCTAAGCTTTATACGGTTCCCGGTTCCGACGGTCTCGGCTGTTGAAAATTGCCCGGAAGTAAAAATTGTTTTTGCGAGGGGGTCGGGCGGCGAGCGTTGGAACGACCAAAATTATTTAGCATTCAAAAATGGGGTCGAGAAAAAGTTACAAACGACTGGGCTCGGCTATGAATTTTTAGATTTAGACTATCCGGCGGTTGGAGTGGGGAATTTTTGGACGTTATTGGGGGCGTTTTTCGGGGCAGGAGAGGCCTATGAATTTGGGGATAGCGTTAATATGGGGGTATCGGAATTGGTGCGAGTCGTCAATAACGAATGTCCAAACACGAAATATATCTTAGGTGGATATTCGCAGGGGGCGATGGTGGTCTCGAAATCGCTTCGATACTTGAATGCGGATAAAGTAATTTATGCCGCGACTTTTGGTGACCCGAAAATCTTTTTGCCAGAAGGCTTTGGCGCTTATCCGGATGCCTGTCGGAATGTCAATTTGTCGGAATATCGGGAATATGTGCCGGATTGTTATGCATATATGGGTATGTTGGGGACTTATGCACCATATCAGCCGGAAAGTTTTTCGGGAAAATATGGGACTTGGTGTAATTCGCATGATATTTTCTGCTCGTCATATGTTAGTATCTCGAGCCATACTTCATATGTTGCGGAGGACAGATACGAGGATGCAGCGGAAAAGATTTTTGAAAAGGTCGCGGAGGAGTTTAATATTGAAATTAAATCGGAGCCAACAAAAGATCTGGCGATTCTGATTGCGGAGGACCGGAATTATAGTTGGGGATGGGCGGCAACGGCGGCAAAAGATTACGCTGTCCAACTTTTGGATGGCAATAATCGCGTGGCGATTTACAACTATAGCGAAAACGCTCTGGGCGTTCATAGTTTCCGTAAGCTTTGTGGTCTCGGAGAATGCGATTCGGAAGGAAAAATCATAACGTCACTTGGGTCGAGCGCCGGTAGCCAACTATTGATGAACGGGAAGGGCGATGCGGTTTTGGCGGCACTTGAGCGAATAATCCAAGAGTCGAGCTGGGGAGATGGGAATGAAAAAGAGGTGGTGATTTTCTCTAACTATCTGTTTGGGAATTCTAGCTTGAATGGCGGGAATGTGGATGAAGTGATTAATGCTGGGAGAGAACAAGGGGTTAAATTGTCGGCGAAGATTAATCTTTCGGGGCTTACTTCTGAATTGCAGCTCGAGATGGTGGCAAAATATGAGGGCTTGACTAAAGAGCTTGGCGGAGAGACGATCGTAGTCGATGAACAAATAACTCCGCTATCGCTAGAGGTGGACGAAATTGCTGACATTCCTTTAGCGGGCAACCAAGAGAAGCCGACACTTGAGATTTTAAATATTGAGGAAATTGATACGGCGACCGTTCGAATTAAGGTGAAGAATAGTGCAACAAAATTAATCGTGTCACTAAATGATGGGTTCTTGGGGATGACCGCCGAGAGCGAGATTACGATTAGCGGACTTGACCGCACGAGAGAGAACATCATTCAGCTATCACCGCTCTCGGAGACGCGTCGTGGGGATGTGCAGGAGATTAAAATTGGTCCTAAGTTATCGTTTATCCCGAAAGCGCCTCGGACTGGATCTAGGTAGAGCTTAAATGCCAATGATCTCCATACTCACATTTATAAACAGAAAGCCGTCCAGCGGAGATGTGGTGGTCATACTCAGCGACGCGCGCAGCAACTTCGGCTTCATCTTTTGAGGCATAGCAAATTTTATGGGTTTCGCCAACCCAACAGCGTTTTGGTTCATAAATTCCGAATTTTGATTGTTTATTTTTAGCCATCTATCTTTTCATTATATCACACATTGCATATTTTGTCAATTTTTGGTATAATATAGTCTATGATTTTGAACAAAGATTTAATTCGAAATGTGGCGATTATTGCGCACGTTGACCACGGCAAAACGACTTTGGTGGACGGGCTTTTGAAGCAGTCACAAACTTTTCGCGATAACCAAGCGGAGATGTCGCAAACTTTAATTATGGACTCGATGGATCAGGAGCACGAACGCGGGATTACGATTACGGCGAAGCAGACTTGTGTTTATTATGATGGATATAAGATTAATATTATTGATACACCGGGGCATGCGGATTTTTCGGGCGAAGTTGAGCGGACGCTAAATATGGCGGACGGGGTTTTTCTGGTGGTTGATGCGCAGGAAGGACCAATGCCACAAACAAAGTTCGTTTTGAAGAAGGCGTTAGACTTAAAATTAAAGCCAGTGGTGATTATCAATAAAATTGATAAGCCGGCGGCGCGGATTGAGGAAGTTAAAGACGAAATTGAGAGTCTATTCTTAGAGCTTGCGACAGATGAGTCACAGCTCTTTTATCCGATTTATTATGCGGTGGCGCGAGATGGTCGAGCGGGAAAAACGACCGATTTAGACAATGACTTCAAGGTGATTTTTGAGTCTATTATTAATGACATTCCGGCGCCAAAAGCCGACCCGAATCATTCGGACGCACAGCTTTTAGTGGCGGCGCTGGCGGCGGACAATTACCTTGGGAAGTATTGTATTGGTAAGATCTTCCGTGGCAAGCTAAAGAAAGGGCAGAGCGTCAAAGTTTTGTCAGGCGAAGAGATAAAGACGGCAAAAATTGACAAATTGTTTACTTATCGGGGACTTGGAAAAGAAGAGGTGATGGAAGCGATTGCGGGGGATATTGTGGCGATTGTGGGAGCGGATAGCGCGAATATTGGCGACACGATTGCGACTGGTGAAAAACCAGAGGCGTTGCCAACGATTGAGCTTGAATCACCGACTTTGTCGATTTATATCGGACCAAATACTTCTCCGCTTAAGGGGCGTGAAGGCGAATTTACGACTTCACGGCAAATTGCGGAGAGATTGGAGCGGGAGCTTGAGACGAACATTGCACTAAAAATTCAGCCGGATGGTCTGGGCTATAAAGTTTCAGGGCGAGGAGAATTACACCTTTCGGTTTTGATTGAGACTTTGAGACGCGAGGGATACGAGCTTGAGGCGGGGCGACCGGAAGTAGTTTATCGCGAGATTGATGGCGTGAAATGCGAGCCAATCGAGGAATTGACGATTGAGGTATCGGGTGAGTTTGTCGGGGCAGTGTCGAGCGAATTAGGGGTCCGAAAAGCGGAGCTAAAATCACAGGAGTTGACAACGACTGGCGCGACGAGATTTGTTTATGAAATTTCGACGGCAGCGTTAATCGGCCTTCGAAATAGTTTACTCACGGCAACTAAAGGTATGGTGATTATGTCTAGCGTGCCGAGTGGCTATCGGCCGAGCGAAGGGAAGTATAAACCAGAGCGAAATGGGGCCCTGATTGCGTTTGAGGCTGGAACTTCGACTGCTTATGCTCTAGATGCGGCACAAGCACGAGGAACGCTTTATATTCCGCCACAGGTGCCGGTTTATCAGGGGATGATTGTGGGGCTTTCGAACAAGAAAGATGATCTTGATATTAATGTCTGTCGCGAGAAGGCTCTGACCAACATGCGAACGCATGCTTCGGATGGGGCGATTCAGTTAACGCCATATACACAGTTAAGTCTGGAACAATGTTTAGATTTCTTGCTCGACGATGAGCTTTTAGAGGTAACACCAAAATCTCTAAGACTTCGCAAACGTCAGCTCGACCCGACTAAACGCAAGCGCGAGAATCGAGCCTAATGCTAATCGATTCACATTGCCATCTTCATGACCGCGAGTTTTTCACTTCTGAGCAAGCTGAGGAAATGTTAGCTCGGGCGAGAGAAAATGGGATCTACCGAATTGTTTGTATTGGGACAAGCATCTCCGATTCGCTAGTAGCAAGAGAATTTGCGGAAAGCCATGATGGGGTCTTTTGGACTTTTGGGGTTCACCCGAATGAAGTTGTTAGTGAAGAGGACTTGAGACAAATCCAGAAAGAGTTGGCCGAATTAAACCCAGAAATTTTTGAGGATCCGAAGTTGGTGGCGATTGGCGAAGTTGGACTAGACTACCATTATGAGGGCTTCAATCGAGATGCACAAATTAAGTTATTTGAGGAAATGATTGGTTTGGCAGAGAAAAATAATTTACCGATTTCGTTTCATGTGCGTGAGGCTTTTCCGGACTTTTTTGAAGCAATTGCTAAGTTTCCGGGGGTTCGGGGCGTGATTCATAGTTTCACCGATAGTAAAAAGCGGCTAAAACGAATTTTGGCAGAGACGGATTTTTACGTGGGGGTGAATGGGATAGCGACTTATATGCCTTTGGCTTTGCCGCCGCTAGAGCGAATTTTACTTGAAACGGACGCTCCGTTCTTGACTCCGAAGCCTTTTCGTGGTATAATTAATGAATCAGCCTATATTCGCAATATTGCAGAATGGTTGGCAGAACAAAAGGGGGCGAATTTCGAGACTATAGAGAAGGAAACTACGAAAAATGCAGAAAGACTATTCAATTTTTCAGATTCCATCCTTCGCTAAGGCGGAGGCTTATGATTTTGATACTTCAGATAAAAGTCTCGGGATTTTTGAAGAACTTAACCAAATCTCAGAGGAGATTGAACGATGTCGGCTAAAAAATTGTTCTTAGACTTTTTGAAGCCAAAATCAGAATATACGAATCGGCTAAGTTATGACGACTTAGTCAATGCGGAGTCCGAGATCGGACGAACGCTGTTTGGACCAATTCCGGTGGGACATCAGCGAGAATTTTTCCAACACCGGAAGAATATTTGGATTTGGTATGAACGTTTTATTGATGCGGCAGGCGTAGCGCAAGAAATGACGATTCGATACGAAGTAAGACCAGCGGGAGTTTTCAAGAAAGTTGGCGGAAATGGCTATCAGAAAATTGAGGGGGACGAGCTTGACAATTTCCGGAATGCAGCGAAAAAGTATCTTGAACTTGTGAAACTAAAGCTTTATTGCTAAAATAAGCTTATGGATAAGAAGAAAAAAATCAGTTTGGTGGTTTTTGGGGTTGGAGTTTTAAGTTTGATTGCTGGGGTCGTTGTGATGCTGGTGAATTTTTTGAGTGCGCCGGAGACGCGGGACGCGGATTTTCTGGTTGAAGCGGGGAGTTTTACGCGTGAGGATGCGCCGAGTGTGGTTTGGAATTTTAGGGAAACTGGGAAAGGAAACTTAACAACGGACGGGGGAACGAATAATTATGAATTTATTTGGGCGGTTGAGGGGGATAAGCTGAAGATTGAGACCGATTGGCTATACGACTTAAATGACGAGTTCAAATTTAAGATTGACCGAGAAGCAAAAACGCTAACTTTATCTGATGAAGACGAGGCGACAGACGATATCATTTTTCGAGCCATAACTAGCGATTCTGAGTAAAACATGTTATAATATAGGAATGATTTACTTAGATCACGCGGCGGCGACGCCAGTTTCAAAAAAAGCGCTTCGAGCAATGGAGCCATATTTTTCGGAGGTTTTTTTTAATCCCTCGGCGGCATATTTACCGGCAAAAAAAGTAGCGGCAGATTATGAGGCGGCAAAAGCAACAGTCGCGCAAGCGATTGGGGCGAAGCAAGCGGATTTAGTAATTACTGCGGGGGCGACTGAGGCAAATAATCTAGCCTTTACGGTCGCAGAGAATGCTGGTGGCAAAGTTTTATATCTTGCGACTGAGCATGATTCGGTTCGGAAGGTGGCGGAGAAATTTGGTGGCAAGGAAATTCGAGTTTCTAAGTCTGGCGTGATTTTGATTGAGGATTTGAAGTCTAAATTGTCGGACGAGGTAGTCTTGATTTCAGTTTCGCTGGCAAATAATGAACTTGGAACGATCCAACCATTATCGGAAGTTGCGTCAATTATTCGTGCCGCCAGAGTTGATCGACTTTCGAGAGGCATTAAGCGGCCGCTTTATCTCCATTCGGACGCATCGCAAGCGATGAATCTTTTAGACATTAATGTAGCCCGGCTCGGGGTCGATCTTTTGACTTTGAACTCGGCGAAAGTTTACGGACCGAAGGGCGTCGGAGCGTTATATGTTTCACACGAAGTCCGACTAAGCCCAGTAACGGTTGGTGGCGGGCAAGAAAAAGGTCTTCGGGCTGGGACGGAGAACGTTCCTGGCGTGATTGGCTTTGCAACAGCGATTCGAGAAGCCAAAGCCCATGTTGGCGGCAATCGAAAGAAATATGCGGTGTTACGTAACCTGTTGCTCCGAAATCTAGAGGGCTTCGAGTTAGTCAATAAGAAACACTCTCTTGACAATTTTGTTGTTTTGTGCTATAATGGAATAGATGCAGAGAGGTTAATTTTTATGCTTGAAGAGCAGGGGATTTATGTCTCGACTGGGGCGGCTTGTGCAGCCTCGAAAGGCGAGAAGTCGCATGTTCTGGCGGCGATTGGGCTTTCTGGTTCTGAGATAAATGGGTCGCTTCGGATTACGCTTGGTGAGACGAATGACGAGGAGCAGATTTTAGAGGCGGCGAAGGCGATTAATGCGGCGGTAGCAAACGAGAGAGCGAGGACGCATCATGGCTAAAACGGTTTTTGTTGGCATGAGTGGCGGGGTTGATTCGAGTGTTTCGGCAGCGCTTTTGGTTGAGCAGGGCTACCATGTTATTGGGGTTTATATGAAAAACTGGTCGAAAGATCTTCCTGGTATGAAATGCCCTTGGGCGGAAGATTTGGCGGATGCAAAGCGAGTTGCGGTTCGGCTTGGGATTGATTTTGAGGTTTGGGACTTTGAAAAAGAATACCATGAAAAAGTCGTTGAATACATGATTGCGGAGTTTAAGAAGGGCAATACGCCGAACCCGGACGTAATGTGCAATGAGGAGATTAAGTTTAAGTTGTTTTTCGAAAAAGCTCTGGAGCGGGGGGCGGATTTTATCGCGACGGGGCATTATGCGAGAACGGCTGGCGATAAAATGTTGCGGGCAGTGGATGAGAATAAGGACCAAACTTATTTTCTCTATCGAATTTCCAAAGAAGCAATTTCGAAAACAATTTTTCCAATTGGCGGGATGCTGAAAGCGGACGTGAAGAAGCTGGCCGAGGAGCGGGGACTGCATAATGCGTATAAAAAAGAGTCGATGGGGGTTTGTTTCGTTGGTGAAGTGGGGATGAAAGATTTTTTGAAGGAGTATATAGATGTTTCGCCGGGCGAGATTCGGGAAGCGGGGAGTGAGAAAGTTTTAGGGTATCATGATGGCGCGGTGTTTTATACGATTGGGCAACGACATGGCTTGTATTTATCGGGGGTTTCTGGGGAGATTAATGATGGTTTGCCGTATTATGTAGTGGCGAAAGATTTGGAACAAAATATTGTTTATGTTTCGAAAGATTTGAATCATGCGGCGATTTGGACAGACGAACTTAGGCTGAAGGATATAATTTTGAGAGAACCGGTAACAGGAGATTTGAAAGTTCGGTTGCGACATCGAGCAGAACTGGTATCTTGCGAGCTTGAGGGGGAAGTTTTGAAGTTCGAAAAAGAGATTAAAAGACCGGCAGCGGGGCAATCGGCGGTTCTGTATGCTGGCGATGTTTGTATTGGCGGTGGGGTTATTGCTTAATCTAATACTGCCTTAACGCGGCGGACGCCGGCGGAAGAGGACTCTTCTTTTTTGATTTTAAAATGTCCGAGGGCGCCGGTGTGCTCAACGTGTGGGCCGCCACAGACTTCGCGAGAAATTGGGCTTTCGAAATCGCCAATAGTATAGACTTTAAGCTTTTCTGGATATTTATCCCAGAACTCGCCATGAGCTTTCAAGACGTCGCGAGCATAGGCCTTATCATATTCATCAAAAATGACAGGGAGGTCAGCGGTTATCCACTCATTAACCTGGTCTTCAACCTTCTTAATTTCCTCGGCAGTCATTTTATGGTCGAGGTTAAAGTCGAAGCGGACGCGATCGGCGGTAATGTTAGAGCCTTTTTGGCAAATATCTTCTTTGACGTGTTTTTGAAGTGCGGCGAGAAGGAGATGACAAGCAGTGTGATATTTAACGGTTTGTTCGCCATGGTCTTCAAGGCCGCCCTTAAACATACCTTTCGAAGCGGTCTGGGAACGTTCGCGCTGTTCTTTCAAAGCCTCTTCGAATTCTTTGACATAATTTTCGGTTAAATCAATATCGGAACGGTAACATTCCTCGACGGAGAGTTCAAATGGAAAGCCATAAGTATCCTGTAATTTGAAAAGGTCGGCGCCAGAAAGTTTACCAGAATTTTTCGCCATCTTGTTAAGTTCTTTAAGACCCTTGTTTAAAGTAGTTCGGAAGGCTTTTTCTTCTTTTAGGAGAACTTCAAGCGCAGTGTCGCGATGAGTAAGAATCGAATCTGGGAGATCACGATAATTGTCGGCGACGATTGGAATGATTTCGGAGAGGAAGTTGGTCGAGATGCCTAGGTCGAGAGCGCGAAGAATGGCGCGGCGAATCAAACGGCGAAGTGCATAGCCCTGAGTTTTATTGGCCGGGGCAAGACCCTGGGCACTCAAGAGATAAGCGCCGCGGATGTGGTCAGCGATGACGCGCATCTCGTCGGTATTTGTTTCGTAAGATTTACCTGAAATTTCTTCGAGTTTATCGATAATTGGCTTCATAAGGGAAATCTTAAAGACATCGTGGCTGCCAATTGCGGCAGCAGCGATACGCTCTAAGCCGCCACCAAAGTCAACATTCTTCTTTTCAAGCTCCTCAAAACTGCCGTCTTCTTTGCGACGATATTGCATGAAGACTTGGTTGCCAATCTCCATAAAGCGAGCGCCGTCCGAAGCAGGGTGGGCTTTGCCATATTTTTCGACATCTTGTTTATCTTCACCAAAATCATAGAAGACTTCGGAATCTGGACCACATGGATCGCCGAGCGGAGTGGTTTCGATTCCGCCGCCACGACTCCACCAGTTTTCTTTATCGTCATAGAAGAAAATGCGCTCACCCTCTTTAATTCCACGCTCGTCCCCAACTTTGGCAGAACCAATCTCGGCAATTTTGGCATCAATGCCAGCCTCGGCAAAAACTTCTTGCCAGATCTTAGCGGCCTCAAGGTCTTTCGGAATACCATATTTTCCATTGCCAATGAAACAAGTGACATAGATTTTAGATGGGTCAAGTCCAACTTCTTTGGTTAAAAATTCAAAAAAGTTACGGATTTGTTCTTTTTTAAAATAATCGCCGAGTGACCAGTTGCCGAGCATTTCAAAAACGGTAGTATGGCGCGGGTCGCCAACATCTTCAATATCCTGGAGGCGCATGGAGGGCTGAGAGTCGGTCAATCTGGTTCCTTCTGGATGTTCTTTACCAAGGAGATAAGGAAGCAATGGCTGCATGCCGGAGCCAGTGAAAAGCGTGGTCGGGTCACCTTCAAGCACTAAAGGTGCTGGGGCGATGACTTTGTGACCTTTTTTAACCTGAAAATCTAAAAATCTTTGTCTAATTTCATTTGCATCCATGGGGTATATTATACCATATATTATATATAGGGACTAATTCTGGAGTAGTTTTGAGATGCGAGCTTTTAATTTATTTTCTTCTGGAGCAGCTGCGAGAGTGTCGACGCCGACACGAAGCAGACCAAGGGCGGTGGCAAAGGAATGGTCAAGAAAGGTTTCGTCATCGATAATGAGACCGGGAAGTTCGGCGATATTAACAAGATGGACGACTGGGCGGCGAGAGAATGGTAAATTCATATACCAATCCGAGACGGCTAGGGTTTCCTGCAATAGCCCGAGCCCGGCGCCACCACCGCAGAGCATGATATTTCGAGGTAAGCTACTAGAATTTTGAAATTCTTCAAGGGCGACCTCAACACCAGTTAGCCAAACGCTTAAGTTGCGGGAGAGGGCAGCCTCGACTTTAGCTTTCAGATTATCATCTAAGCTACCCGAATCATATTCTAACTTGTATTTTTCGGCAGTTGAGAAATCGACGCCAAGCGAATTTTCAACTTGATGGGTGAAACTGCGGCCGCCGATTGAGAACATTTTTGTCCCCTCAACGCCACCGTCCTCCACCACAGCGATATCCGTAGTTCCGCCGCCAATATCCATAACAATGCCAGAGAAATTCGAATCGAGATCGTCGCCAAGGCAAGCACGGCAAACTGCGAAAGGTTCAACGGCGACAGTTAATAAATCGAGGTTTAGCTCGGCGCAGACTTTTTCGATCGCGGCGACATGGATCATTGGGGCGAAGGCAGTATAAACTAAAATCGTAACGTCTGAGCCCTTAAAGCCGACTGGGTTAGAAATCTTATAGCCATCGATTGTCAGGGAAATAATTGCGGAGTTTATAAGCTGGACTTCAACATTTTTATTCCCGGTTTCAAGCGCGACCGATTTTTTGGCAACCGCAGCAGATTTTTGTTGGACTTTTTTAATAATTTCGTTCATTTCGGCTTCCGAGATTGGCCGCTTCGGATTTTCGCGGGTATAATGGACGGTTGAAGTGTTTCCCTTAATGAGTTCCCCTGCAATTCCAACAACGGTCAGTTCGGCACGTTCGCCAGCTTTATCCTCAACCTCAACCAAAGCTTCCTCGCAAGCCGCAACAACGGCTGGAATGTCGGCAATCGCGCCAGCGTACATGCTGCCTTCTCTCTGTTTAGCCTTAGCAGCACCAAGAATTTTCAGCTCACCCTTTTTATTCGGGCGAGCAAGCACGGCTTTAATAAATTCTGTACCAATATCTAGGCCAAGGATTGTGTTCATGGTTTTATTATAACATATTTTCCTGGGGCTAGTCCATCCATAGAATATTTGCCGAAGGTGATGCGATGGAGTTTTGTCACAGTATAGCCGAGACTAGCGAAAGTGCGACGGATTTGACGATTGCGGCCTTCGCTTAAGATGACAGTAAAGCGTTTGCGGTCATTATCGCTTTCGTCGCGGATGACGGCAAATTTCGAGACTCCATCCTCAAGTTTAACGCCAAAATCGGAAATCATTTGCTGGTGCAGAGGTTCGAGGGGCAAATCTAGCTCGACTTGGTAGACTTTCTCCTTGTGGAATTTTGGATGGGTCATTTGAAAAGCAAAGTCGCCATCATTAGTTAAGAGAATTAAGCCCGAAGAATCTTTATCGAGGCGACCGACGGTTTTTAATTTATGATATTTTTCAGGAAGTAGCTCATAGAGGGTTGGGGTGTTCCCCTGAGTGCGGCGCGAACAGACATAGCCGACCGGCTTATTAAACGCCAAATACAAGAAAGCCGTTTCAAACGGGACTATCTTTCCATTATAGCACACTTTATCATTTTTGTCAAGACGTGCACCTAGCTCGGCTGGTTTTTCGTTCAAGAAAACCTTCCTGGCGACGATAATATCGTCGGCTTCACGTCGAGAGATGCCGAGACGTTCGGCGAGAAATTTATTGAGCCGGATTTGGTCCATAATAGGTTACCTGGGGCGGGGTTTGAGGCTGAGATTGAGCAAATTGTGCCTGCTGAGCTTGAGCCTGGAATTCGGTTGGGTTAACAGCGAAATTCGGCTGGGTTGGGATAGTCGGTTGGGCTGCTGGTTCGGTTACCGGCTGCTGGGTTGGCTCGGCTGGAGCTGTGTCGGACGCGCGATCGCCGAGGACCTCATGGATGACATTGACGACATCTTCAATTCCAACTTGCGACTTAACGAGATAGCGGTCTGCGCCAAGTCGTTCGCCGCGGCCACGCTGCTCGTCAGAGGAGAGGGCAGTCATCATGATGATTTTAATCCCGGCGGTTTCTGGAGTTGCGCGAAGAATATCGAGCATATCGAAGCCAGAAATTTTCGGCATCATGACATCTGAAAGGATCAGGTCAGGTTTTTCGCGAACTGCAATAGCCAGAGCTTCTTCACCATCACCAGCAGCAACAATTTCATAGCCTTCGGCAGCGATGCGGATACTGTAAATCTCGCGGAGCGCGGTATCGTCTTCTACAATCATGATTTTCATTTTATATTCCTCCTTAGTTAGTGTTGATAGGTTGTGTTGTCGGTTGAGGGGTTGGCGTAGGCGGAGAAGGTGGGGCCGGCGGGACAGCAGGTTGTGGCTGAGAGGCCGGGACTGGTTGTAACTGCGGAGCAGCATTGCGAATCGCAATCATGCGTTTTTCGTATTCTTCGCCTGAAATGCGTGGCAGGGAAACGAAGAAAGTCGTCCCTTCGCCGAAAGCAGATTCCGCCCAAATTCGACCGCCCATGGCCTCGACACGTTGTTTTGTAATATAAAGGCCAAGCCCAGTCCCGCCAATCTCGCGGGTATCAGAATTATCTGCACGGTAGAATTTCTGGAAAATATGCTGAAGATCGCCAGAGGAAATCCCTAAACCAGTATCAGTTACATTAATTAATACTCGGTCGCCATCACCCAATACACCAACATAAACCGAGCCGCCGGCTGGAGTGTATTTTAGGGCATTGTCGAGGAGGTTGCCAAGAATTTCACGAAGGAAATTTAGATCAACTGAACCGTAAACGACCTGATTGAGTTTTAGGGCACCGCCGGTTTCTACCGGATCAGCCGAGCCAAAACGATAGTTCAATTTCGCTTCACGCATCCGGACAATAAAATCATCGGCGATTTGCTTAACCGTCCCGACCATTTCGACTGGGACAAACTGAGGGCGGATATGGCCGTCGTCGAGACCGGTCGTATCTAGCAGGTCGCGGAAAAGTTTTCCGAGATGTTCAGCGGCGGCATGGGCGGAATCTAAATAGCCCCGAGCGCGGTCGTCGATTGTGGCGGTCTGAGGGTTTAAGGCCAGCGAAAGATAGCCCTCAATCGAAGCGACTGGAGTGCGCATTTCATGAGAAGCGGTCGAAATAAACTCAGTCTGTTCGCCCTCTTCGGCGAGCTCACGAGTGATGTCGCGAAAAGTGATAATATTGCCGCCAGCGACTGGGAGAACAGAGATTGCAATCGGGGTGCGTTTATTTTCGAGACCTGAAATTAGGCAACACTCATAGGATCCTAGGGGTTGAGAATTGCGAACGGCCTGAATTAGGGGATTCTCGAGCTCAGAAAGCTCGCGCCCCTCCTTAGTTTCAATACGAAGTAAAAGCCCATAGTCAAGTCCGTAGGCGTTTTCTGGAGTTTTGCAGCTAGTCATCGTGACGGCAGCAGGATTAATAAACTGAATCACTCCGGCGCGATTGGCCATAATAACGCCTTCTTGGATAGTGCGAAGGGCCAGCTCGGCAAATTGGAGCTGGTTATTATTAGCTTGTGGCGCCTGGTTTTTTTTCGACTTAAAAAGACTCATCTTAGATTTATTTTAACACAAGCTGAATAAAATGTGGTAAAATTTGATTATGAATAAGGATGTGATTTATATCGAACCAGAAGACGATATCACTGATATCATTACTAAGATTGAGAATTCAAAAGAGAAAATCGTGGCGCTCGTGCCGCCGAAAAAAGCTGGAGTTTTTAGGAGCGTCGTTAATATTAAGTTGATTGCGAAGGCGGGGGCTTCGGCGGAAAAGACTATTGTTCTTGTTACGACTGACCCGTCGATTATGCGGATTGCGGGGATGGTGCGCGTTCCAGTGACAAAAAATCTACAGTCCGCACCTTCAATTCCACGAGATGGAGATTTTGAGGAGGAAGCGCGCGAATCGGAGACGAAGGAAGACTTGGTCGAGGAAGAGGTGGTAGAGGAAGTAGTTGAGGAGAGTTCGGAAGAGAAGACCGAGGATTCGGAAAAAGCAGGAG
>JAUNAL010000012.1 GCA_030527585.1 Candidatus Saccharimonadota bacterium | reverse complement strand
CTTACCGCTGATATCGAAGAACTTAAAGCCGATATAAATATCCCAGCCGAGGGTCTCGTCATTGAATCGCACATGGAAACCGGTCGTGGTTCGGTTGTTAACCTGCTCGTCACCGGTGGGGAACTAGGAATTGGCGATTTTATCGTTGCTGGCTCGACTTATGGCAAAGTCCGCACTATGCTTGATTTTAAAGGTAAACCAAAGGGAAAAGCCACTCCGTCGACCCCAGTCACCGTTACGGGCTTTAAGGAACTCCCGAACTTCGGTGATCGCTTTATCGAAGTTAAAGACGAAAAAACTGCTCGCAAGATGGCGCTTCTCAATGCTCAGGCAGAACAGAATGAGATGGCGAGTGCTAATGTTACAAGTTCCGACCTCTTAAGAATGATGAACGTCGCAGACAATTCGAAGACTTTGAACGTCATCGTTAAAGGCGATGTCCTTGGTTCGGTCACCTCTGTTGTCGACTCCCTCAAAATGATCGACACGAAAGGTGAGATTACCCTTAATATTGTCTCTTCTGGTGTTGGTGATATTAATGAAAACGATATTTACATGGCTGCCGGCGGGAACACGATTGTTTATGGCTTCAATGTCTCTGTGCCAATTAACATTTCTAAGATGGCAGCCCGCGATAATGTTCCAGTCCGTCTCTATAAAGTGATTTACGAACTGCTTGATGATGCGAGAACTGAGATGGAAAATCTACTCGATGCTGAGATTATTGAAGAAGATAAGGGTGAAATGAAAGTGCTAGGTGTTTTCCGGACCGAGAAAACCTCGATTATTGGTGGTGGCGAGGTCTTGAAGGGCGATGTTAAGCCAGGCTTCTTGGCCCGTGTCGTCCGCAACAAGGAGTATCTCGGCGAAGCCGAAGTGACATCTGTCCAGAAAGAGAAAATGGATGTCGATAGTCTTACTGCTGGCGAAACCGGCGGCCTCGCACTAAAAACTACCCAAAAAATCGACCTTGAGATCGGCGACCGCCTCAAATTCTTCACCCGCGAAACGAAAAAACGCACACTTTAGAAGTATTAATAAAGTTCATATCCTGTATGATTGTATTTTTGACTGCGTAGTATTATTGATATGTGATATAATAATATTGCTAAACTTTTACAGAGCAGAATGTCGCTCTTATAGATATAAAAGCGATCATATGTTGCGGTTAGGTTTATAAGAGCCTTCTGTAAAAGTTTAGCGACTAAGCATATGGTCGCTTTTTTGTGATCGGAAAGGTGAATATGAAAAACATCATATTGATTGGCGCGGGAAGCCAAATGACAAAAGATCATATACCAACGGTCGAGCGACGGGGCGATTTAAAAATTGTTGCCGTCATAGATAAGGATTTCGATAAGGCTAAACAGTTTGCCAGAATTTACGGGGCAAAAGCATATTCCGACATTGGGGAAATCAAAACATTTAATAATATCGATGCGGCAATTGTCTGCGTCCCGCATAATCAATACGCTCCAATTTGCGACACTTTAGCCAAGAACAAAATTGCAACTTTACGCGAAAAACCGGCAGCTATGAGCTCGCAAGAAATGGCAAAAACGATTAGCCAATTTAGAAAATATGACACTTATTTGCAAGTCTGCGTCCAGCGCAGATTTTCTCAAATTTATGAGTTAGTGAAAGGCTTGATCCGCAATATTGGTAAAATTTATTCAATCCAAGCGAGCTATACTATGTGCGTGAGTGAGATGTCTGGATGGAGAGGAGATCGCAATGTTATGGGCGGCGGAGTAGTAATTGATATGGGGTATCATATGATCGATCTATTGACGTATATTTTTGGTCGGCCAGACAGAGTTTATGCTTAATTAAATTATCAGAGCAAAACAAAAAATTACGATACCGAAGACACTGCAAAAATTCTACTTTCTTATAATGATGGAAAAATTAACACCGATGTTTTTATTAGTTCCATTTTTGATAACAAGGGCGAGACTGTAAAAATTCTCGGAGATAATGGTGCGGTCTACATTAAAGGAAGGCAAGTTATTTTATACGATAAAGATTTTAATGAGCTAGAAGTCCATAGCTTTATGGATAAAAAAGGCGAAATGGAGCGACAGTTGCAATATTTTATAAAATCCATGGACGGCGGGTGGCAAGAAAATATCCTGTTACATGATCAGAGAATTGATATGGAGCTAGTTGATGCAATATATAAAAGTGCCCAAGAACATAAGGTAATTGAGCTAGGAGAAAGAAAATGAAACAAGTTTTCGTAATTGGGTCGTCGTCGAAAATCGCAAAAAATTTGGAGGCTTTTCTAGATGAAAGTGAATATGAGAAAACATTTTTTGGTAGAAAAAATCCAAATAACTTGAAAGACTTTCGACAATATGACGGCATTTTTGATCAAGAGTCAGTCAAGGCATTAATAAAGATATTAGAAGAGGCTGTAGCAAAACGAAAAGACGGAGCTGATGAGCTACACTTAGTTATACTGGCTGGCGTTTCGTCAAGAGATTGGCTAGAGAGCTTTTATGTCAATGAGTATCTGCCAGCAGCTTTGTCGGAAAAATTTGCGGAACTTGCAGAAGGGCTAAGTAAACCAGCCAGTATAACGCTAATTGGTAGCGCGGCGGCATATATGGGTGCAAAAATTCAATATGCAACAACAAAAGCGTCGCTGACTGGGATTTTGCATACGATAAATCGCGATTTTGCAAAGAAAGTTCGAATTAATCTAATTGTTCCGAGTGCTTTCGAAAGTGGGATGACGGACGATTGGAGCGAGGAGAAGAAAAAGGCAATTGGCGAATCCAACTCAATCGGAAGGCTCGGATATAGTTCTGAGATCGCGGACGCAATAAAATTCGCAATAGACAATAAATTTTTGACCGGAGCGATGATCAATATGACAGGAGGTCTAGTAAATATAGAATAAAAGCACGCAAATGCTATAATGAAAAATATAAAGGAGAAAACATGATAGGACGATTAGTCGAGAGAACCGAGGGCTTGACGAAGCATTTCGTAGCAACTGGATTCGTTGTTAATCAAAATTATACAAAAATGCTCTTAATTTATCACAAAAAACTGAAAAAGTGGGCGGCGCCTGGCGGGCATATCGAACCGACAGAAACTCCAGAAGAGGCGGCGATACGGGAAATTATTGAAGAAACTCATATCACTCCAAAATTAATTTCCGAGCCACAACATGATTTGAAATCAAAAGGCGAGGTCGATGCTCAAATTGAGACACCATACGCTATTTTATACGAATTAATTCCAGAGACACAAAAAGAAGGTCCGGAGCATATCCATGTCGACTTTTTGTACGTTTTTGAAGCGGACGACAATGAGCCGATTGAGGCGCAGTTGACCGAGGCGGAAGTTGTGAAATGGTGCACGAGGGCAGAGGTTCTAGAACTTGATGCGTTTGATGTTGTGAAAAATTTTGCCGAAAAATATTTATTGCAATAACAACTTCGCTAAAAAATGCGCCTAGGAACCAGCGCATTTTTAATTAGAGAAGAGATTCGATTATAGAAATAGTTTTGGCAATTTTTCCCGAGAAATCAGTCGAATTATCCACGACGAAATGTTTCTCGTGGTTTTTCCATGCTAGAAAAACCTTGTCATCCAATTCTCTCGCCACGGTCAATGGATCGCGGACGAATCCCGCCTCGTTTTCTTTGCGATAATGATCAACTGCGCCATATGCAGCAGTTGTTAGGTGAATAATGCCATCATAACGAGCATTAATCGAGGAATTTGTTTTATTTATCGTAGATAAAACCTTATCCCAATCCTCCTTACTGCAGTATGCCTGGTTATCACCAACTCCGCGATCGCAAAGCACGATCATTTTTTGTGATTTCGAGCTAGCAGCCACAAAATTATCTTCCAGCATCATTTGGATGTTCGAAATTGCAATTTGGACCTCGACGGAATTGTCTTCAGAAAGAACAATGCCATTACACAGCAAAATCGTTGCGGCTTCGGGAACGATAGCAACATCATAGCCTTTATTCGTAAAATATTTAGCTAGTATCGGCAACATTGTAGTTTTTCCGCCAGAAGGACCGCCAGTTAAAACAATTTTCTTAATCATTTTACTACTCCTTTCTAACTTTTAAGTTTCTATAGCGTATAGCTATCTTTAGAATAACTAAACTGCATAAAAATCTGTAAAAGTTTAGCAGGTTAATTATACCATATTTGTTTTGTTTTTATAAAGGCTATGTTATAATTAACTTATGCAATTTGACGAAAATTTCTTGCAAGAAATGGGTCTTTCGGCAATGCCGGAAGAACAGAAAGTAAAATTTTTGAACTATGTCCAAGAGGAGCTCGAAGTTCGGATTGGCGAACGGATTTCTCGGGGGCTAACCGATATCCAGCTTAATGAATTTGACATGATTACCGATCCGGTCGAAGCCGCAAAATGGCTCGAAAAGAACCGTCCAGATTACCGCGAAATCGTCAACCGCACGGTGGAAGAAATGAAAGAGGCTATCCGAAATAGCCGTAGTCAACTTATTTAACGTAGCCGTTTAGAAAACTTTTCACATCCATTGGTTTGCGATTTTCGGGTTGTAGGCGCAAAATCGCAATTTTTGAGCCTCTAGCACACTCTAAAACTAAAGGAGCCGTCTCACCCACCTTCAATACCTTTGCCTCTAAAATGATGCAAGGAATGCCGTAGAACGCAAATTTGACTTTTGGGAACCCCTGAAAAGCCACAATTTTACGAAAAATTTCTTCCGCCGTCTCTGTTGACGGATCGATTAAGGCATCGGATTTCGAAAATTTAGTCGTAAAAGTCGCTTTTTCATCGTCTTGAGCCATTGGTTCTGGCAAATTCGTTAAATTCTCAGCAATCCACTCCGCCCCGTCACTCGCTAAAACCCGATAAATTTCTGCCTTATTAAGGGGCAAATCTTTAAAAGTCCTCTGATAATAAATTGGCCCCGCATCCATCGCTCGGACTAATTTCATAATCGAAACCGAAAATTCTGTATCTCCAGCCAAAATCGCGCTTTCAATCGGCGAAGCTCCTCGATACGCCGGCAACAGGGAAGGATGAATGTTCAAAATCCCTTCTGGCTCAAACAGCTCCAAAACATCTTCCCGGATTATTACCCCGAAACTCGCCAGGACCCCATGAATCCCAGGATTATTCGCCTTTAGCTCCTTGACTTTCAAGAGGTCAGCTTTCTCGCGTGCATGAAAAACAATCTCAAATTTCTTCTCTAAAACCGCCAAAGCGGCATCCGCCAGAGGACCATTCCCAAAAAAGATAATTTTTTCCTTCGCCTCACCCGCCATGAATTACTCCTCGTCGCCCCAAAGTTCTCGGTTATCAAGAATCTTCTCATCGTAGTCGACCGGCACCAAATCCCCAGTTTCACTCATCTCGTAAAATGCATCTTTCTCGCCTTTAATATGGTCAATAAAAAGCACTCCATCAAGGTGGTCGATTTCATGAAGCAGAGTCCGTGCAAGCTCCCCAGTCGCTTTAATCCGAACCTCTTGTCCATCTTCAAGCTTAGCTTTAATCCGAACCTTAGACGGGCGGGGAACCATCCCATAGATTTTCGGCACAGACAAACATCCCTCAAAATCCCGGATTACACGCCCCTCGGCCTTAATCACCTCTGGATTAATCAGAGCCGTAAAGGTCGCCTTCTTCTTGTCCGCCATATCATCACGAATAATAATAATCCGCTTATTCACTCCCATTTGTGGCGCCGCCATCGCCGCCGAAAGCTCGTAAGGATGCTCCTTCTCCCAGTCAAGCGACAATTTTCGCATATCAGCAATCGCATCGAGAATTTCATCATTAATTTCTCGAACTTTTTCCGATTTTTCCCGGAGCCTTGGATCTGGCGTCGTAATAATTTTCATAACCTTATTATACCACAGAGGTAATTTATAGTAAACTTGGCGGGTCTAGGCTAACCTTAAAATTCGGGTCTAGACCCTGAATAGCCTCAGTCATCGCCCTGCGCGACTTTGCACGGATAATAATTTGCCAGGTATATCCCTTGGCAGTCCGCTCATGAAACGCCGGCATCGGTGTTGAAACGCTAATCAAAGGATTTTTGTTTAAATTCCGCCCCACCGCCCTTATTTTTGAGATGACCGCTTTCTCGGTCTTCATCGTTAGCTCTAATTTTGTCACAAACTTAAAAGGCGGGAAGCCTCCTTTGCGTCGCTCCCTTAGGAGATGCTCGGAAAATCCTTCGTAATTTTCGGCAATCGCAAACTGAATCGCTGGATGCTCTGGTCGAAAGGTCTGGATGAAGACCTCGGCTTTCTCGATATGGCCCCTGCCAACCCGTCCAATTACCTGGGTCAAAAGCTGAAAAGTCCGCTCCTCGGCCGCATAATCAGGCAAAGACAACCCCGCATCAGCCTGGACAACCCCAACCGTCGCCAACTTCGGTAAATCTAGACCCTTAGCGAGCATCTGGGTCCCAATTAAAATATCAATCTCGCCTTCTTTCACTTTATCGTAAACCGCATCTAGTCCCTCGTCCTTCTTATTGTCCCCGTCAAATCGTTGAATCCGCGCCTTCGGAAATAGCCGCATAAGCTCATTCTCGAGCAGTTTCGTCCCAAATCCCTTATGGACCAACCCCGCCGCCCTACAAGTCGGACAGGAACTCGGAACAGACTCCTTAAACCCACAGGTATGACAGATTAGCTCATAAGAATCCGCATGTAACGTTAGCGGCAAGAAACAGGTCGGACAAACCAGCTCAGTCCCACATTCCTCACAAATTGTCATCGGCGCAGACCCACGGCGATTATGAAAAATTAAGGTTTGTCCCCCAGTCTCAAGATTCGCCCGGATCGCCGCAAGCAGGGAATTAGAAAAATACCGATTCTTTGAGAATTCTTCTCGTTTTTTGAAGTCAATCACCTCTATTTCGGGCCTTACCGCTTCTTTTTTCGCTTTCTCTGTCATCAGAATCAGAGACCCCAGTTTCTTCGCCACATAATAATCTTCCACCGTCGGCGTTGCCGAGCCCAAAATACACGAAATCGAAAGCTCTTTCGCCATAAAACTCGCTACCCTTACCGCTGAATATCGAGGCGGGTTCTCCTGGTAATAGCTCGGCTCATGCTCTTCATCGATAATAATTAACCCCAGATTAGTAAGTGGCGCAAAAAGCGCGGAGCGAGGACCAATCACAATTTTAGCCTCTACAGAAGACAACAACTCTTCAAAAATCAAATGCCTCTCCGCCTCTGTTTGCCGAGAATGAATCAAAACCACTTTTTGACCAAAAATCTCCTGAAAAACCTTTACGAGTTGCCCAGTTAAAGCGATTTCTGGAACTAAAACCACAACAGATTTTTGCGTTTTGAGGGCATCCTCAGCCTCTTTAAGGTAAACATTAGTTTTTCCGCTTCCAGTCACCCCAAACAGCAGCTTCGTCGCTCCTGGAGCCTTCTGGAGGCCTTCTAGGGCCTTTTTTTGGGCAGGGTTAAGCCTAATTTCGCCAAAATCGCCATTCTCAGACATACCTAACAGAGGTGAGCCTTTTTTTCTCCCTCTCCGGCTCTTCAAGACCCCTTTCGGCAGCATCATGGCTAGAACTGAAGAAATCGGCACTAAATAATAATCCGCCATAAAACGCGCAGTTTTTATTAAATGTTTCGGCAACGGCTCCGAATACAAAATTTTCGTAATCGCTCGGCAAGCGAAATCCGGTTGTTCAACTTTTTTAACAACCACCCCAGCCACTTTATTCTTCATCAAAGGAATTTCAACTATCTGGCCCGCCAAAATCTCCCCCTCGTAAGAGTAGGTTAAAGCCTCAGGCGCCCCATTTTTCGCCGGTATTACCTCGTAAAACATATCTATATTATACTACAGGTTTCGTTGTAAATTTTACAAAATCTATGCTATAATAGGGAAAACAAAGCGAGGTAAAATGTTAGATTTATTTATTTCATCCCGGGTTCGCCGTAAGATTATCGTAGTCTTTGCGAAATATCCAGATTTCAAGACCCATACTAGAGGTTTAGCTAAGCTAATTAAAGAAGATCCAGGAAACATCCAGCGCGAACTTACCCGCATGGTAGATGGAAAATTCTTAATTATGACTAAAAAAGGCGCCACTAAGATCTACCAAACCAACAAGCAATACCCGATTCTAAAAGAACTCCAAAGCATTGTCATCAAAAGCCAAAAGGGGAATAAACCTTCAAAAACCATCGGATAACAGGTGTTAAAAATGAATAAATTATTTGTTCAACTACTCGAAAAGCGGGGGCTTGGCGAAGATTTTGTGAATCCAAAATACGAAGACCTGACGCCGCCGGAAAAACTTCCAGACATCAAAAAGGCTGTAGCAAGAGTTAAAAAAGCCATTAAAAGCAATGAAAAAATCCTCATTTACGGAGACTATGATGTTGACGGGGTTACTGCGACCGCTCTCATGGAAGACGCCTTAAGACTTTCAGGAGTTAAAAATCTCGAAATTATGCTCCCAGATCGCTTTATTGATGGCTATGGTATGAGCGAACGCCTCATTGACCGCGCAAAAAACGCAAAAGTTAACCTTGTTATCACAGTGGACTGCGGCTCGCGTAACTTCGAAATCGTCAAAAAATTAAATTCTCTAAAGATTGATACTATAATTACTGACCATCACGAATGTGAAGATGAACTCCCAGATGCCATCGCCGTAATCAATCCAAAGCGCAAAGATTTTAAAGAACCTAAAAAGCTCAAAGATCTCGCCGGCGTTGGCGTTGCCTTTAAATTCGCCGAAGCCTTAAAAAACGCCAAACTTATCCCCGAAGGTCAAGAAAAATGGCTCCTCGACCTCGTTTTAATTGGTACAATTTGTGATAGTATGCCTCTAACTGGCGAAAATCGCATCCTCGGGTTTTACGGAGTTAAGGTTCTTGAAAAGACTCGTCGGAAGGGCCTCATTGAGCTGATGACAAAAGCTGGTGTTAAAAATATCACCTCCGAATCTATTGGCTTCCAGATTGGTCCTCGCCTGAATGCTGCCGGGCGTCTTGAATCCGCAGAATTATCCCTTAAGCTTCTCCGTGCAAAATCTAGTGCCGACGCTGCGGCCATTGCTGAAGAGCTCGAAAAATTGAATCAAATTCGTCGCAAAACCCAGCGTGAAGCAACCGAAGAAATTATTTCTCGTGGCGAGAAGGAAACCCCAGTCATTATCGAGAGTGGCAACTGGCACGAGGGGATCCTGGGTATTATCGCTGGTCGTCTTGTTGAACAATATAAAAAACCAGCTTTTGTCCTTACGGAGCTTGAAGATGGAACCTTGAAGGGTTCAGGGCGCAGTTTTGGTGATTTTGACCTTGCTGAAGCCCTAAAATTTGCCAACGAAACTATTATCGGTGGCGGTGGACATGCTGCCGCGGCCGGCGTCAAGCTCGATAAAACGAACCTGGCGGTTTTCTCGGAAAAAATCAATGAATATTATAGGAGCTTAAACCTTTATGACCAGGAAAAACATCTCTTAAAACATCCAGAACTAGACATTGAAAATCTTTCCGACCTCTCGCTTGATTTTCTTGACGAGCTTTCTCTCTTGGAACCTTTCGGAATAGGGAACGAAGAGCCTCTCTTTTGTCTGAAGAACGTTGATATTTTGGAATCTTGCCGGATGGGCAAGGACAAAAACCATCTCCGCCTCGACGTCAAAGGTAAAGACAAAAAGCCTTTTAAATGCGTCGCTTTCTTTGCTCCAGAAAAATGGTTTAATCTCGACCAAGAAACAACCCATAGCCTCCTCATCCGCCCAGAAATTAACGAATTTCGTGGCGTCCGTTCTGCCGAGGCGAGGTTGATAGATATTCTGTAGAGCATATTTACTTTTTAGACAAACTGATTATTTAGGCGTGAGCCCGACGATTCTTTAGACGAGTCGGGCGAACCCGTGCGGAGAAAAAGTAAATATGCTATAATCGGGCTATGAAAAAAGTCATTTTGAAATGCAAATTAGAAGATCGCGAACGGTTTGAGGACAAACTTTCCGATATTGACCTTGATTTCTCTTCCATCTATTGGCAACACGACCGAATTTATGTCCCCCGTGGCTATAAACAGGGAATGAATTTCCCACGCCTAATTATGCGAACCGAAATGCGTGCCGTCGATGAACCGCCGACGCATAGTTTAATTCTGCGTCGCCACATTGAAGACTCCGGCGTTGACGTTGTTGAAGAAACCCCGGTTACGGATTATGTGAATACCGTCAATATTATCCTCCAGCTTGGCTTTAGACCATCTGGCGAAGTTTCGCGCCGCCGTCAAGAACTTATCATGGGCGAGGGAACAAAAATCTATCTTGATGAAATCGATGGTCGTGATAACGAACACTATGCAAAAATTGAATCCGAGTTAATTGGCGACACTTCGGTTGAAGAAGCTCGTTCCGACCTCGAAAAAACCTTCAAATCCCTCGGCGAAACCGAATTCGTCGAAAAAACCTATGCAGAGTTATAAAAAATACGGTCAGAAGACCGTATTTTTTTAAATTCCGCGTGGCGGCTCCCCCTCGACCTCGCCGAGTAGCTTTTTCGACTTAATCTCGTACCGTCGTCCATTTACCGGCGAGACATAATAGTCTTCGTTCAACAAATTTACAAACATAGTTAAATCTTTGTCATCCATAATAATAATCGAACCATCATCATCCGTCATCAACTCAAGCTGCATCTCATCCGCATAATCGAGTAGCTTGTCCTGTGGCATTTCCTCCGCAATGTCCATCGCCTGAACCTTTTTTAGAATTGGCTTTTTATCCGCAAGCAGCCCATCAAGCGTCAGTCCCTCTGCAAACGACAACTTATATTTCTCGGTCAGCTCCCGCGCTTTCGCCTCCGCAATTACCTGTGACTTATAGTCATACTGGAACAAATTCTCAAATTTCGCCTGGTTGAACACAATAATCGTCTTATCGACAATCGCAACCTGGTTGTCATCCGGCATTTTAAGCGCAATTTCCGCCGAAAATGGCTCAAAACTCTCGCCATTGATCTCCCAGCTCGACGCCCCCTTAAGCGCCGACGATGCCGAAATCAACTTTGCAATATAAAAAGTCTTAACTCCACCACTCTCCTCGTCCGGATAAGTAAATCGCGCGATAATCCCTTTAACCTTCTTGAAATCATACTCATTCTCAGAGAAATAGTCGATATCCTTATATTCATTTTCAATCAAGTGAATCAAAGTCTCCGCTCGCCCCACTTTCTCAAGGGAAGTCCGGTAAACCACCTTCTCCTCACCATCCGCCTTCTCATATTCGCGGCACTCCAAACCCTTTTCGGCCTCCTCAATAATATAATGCACGGCCTCCTGCATAAACATCGACTTCACCGCACCGGTCAACTTGTCTGAATACTTAATTTTATACGGTGTATAATTTTTGTTAAACAAAAAGAGTTCTGCACTCACATTATTTTTTACTTCGTCGATTTCGTTCGCCCAGAGAAACACATCAAACGGTTCATTTTCCATAAATTACCTCACTTATTTTCTACCATTATATCACACTAAAAAACTCGCCACATGAAAAAGCCCCGCCACCTAAGTAGCGGGGCAGGGGAGAGCTACAATATCCGAGTCGGCTTGATGTAACCGAATTCACCGGTGTCCATCTCGACCCCAAGATAATGTTCCGCCTCATCTTCACGGATCTCGACAATTTTAGCCAGTCCAGCCTTCATGATCTCCGGGCAAATATACCCCATATGGTCTCCGATTACGAAAACTCGGTCTCCAACGAACCAAATTTTGTCGTTTGGTCTAATCATGCCGATAATCTGTCCACTATCACTAGACTTCACTAGGCAGTATCCTGGCGTTTTCGTCTCAAACGTTTTCCAATGTTCCTTCATCATACTCCTCCTAAATTGCCAAAACGACAGGCGGATCACATAACGTCACTAACGTCATCTTTACAAAACCAAAATCGCCATCGTCCATTTTGACGCCCAGCCAGCGGCCAGAATCATCGTCGCGGATCTCTGTGATATAACCAAAACCTTGCGCTCTAATTCCTTCGCAAACCTGGTTATTCGTGCCTGCACCAACATGCACTCTGTTTCCAACATTCCAAGTTCTGCCGTCGGCTCTCATCAGAGTTACTAACTTGCCTGTTTCCTCATCCTTCATTAGCGTGTAGGAAAACCCCATCCCCTTAGTTTGTTTTACTGCTTGCATTGCTATCTCCTCCTTTTAATGTACAAAAATTTTAAAGCCAAATTTTCAGGCCCCACTCTTCTAATTATATCACACTTTATTGAAAAAGTCAACAGAAGCGGTTTAAGATACATTAAACTAAAAAGAAGAGTCCCCGACTCTGCCCACACTGATTGCGTGGAAGTCGGGGACTTGGCGCGAATGTTTACTTCTTGGAGACTTGCTCCCACTGGGTTGCCAAACAAGGATTTATGATCTGCTCACCGTTGCTGAACGGCACAAACAAACCAGACTCCTTATAGCCAGCATTACGCAACTCATCGAGAATCCAATATCCCTTGGCGACGTAAGTATGACCATCGTGATAAACGAACACCACTCTGCCGTTGTTGGCACAGTAGCGCCCGAGCTTATCGACTACGGTGCAGTCTACGCAGCTTTCGTTGCAAGCGGGATAATAGGTGGTCTCGAAATACAGGTGTTTAACAGGAACTCCTTCGCGTGGCATTTTGAAACAACGCTTCAGGATATCCTCGCTCAGCCTGCGGATGCCATGCTCATCGCACCACTTGGCGCAGTCATTCTCGTAATCACGATAATATGACTCACGCGCAACCTCGCGCAGATGAAACCACTTTGCCTTTTGGTGTTTCGGATAATCTCCGTTGGAAAATGGAACATAGAAACACTCCTTGGCTAGACCGACACGATTAATGACGGTCATGACTTCGCGGGTGTAAGGCGTGACGAAAACCTCATGATCGACAATAAAACAGATCGTTGAGTTATTCGTGCAATACGCACCATTGAACTTCGATCCAGTGTCGGTCATGTCGATGGTTTCGTCCTTTTCGCCAAACTGCGGCCAGCATACCACGGTGGGTCTGCTAACACAAATGCTGTTCTTTTTGACATTTTTCATATCAATTCCTCCTTGCGTTTATTGCCCGCCGGCATTGAGATTTTCGCCACGGGGTATTCCGCGGTTCGGCCTGGCTACTGCACAATAATAGACAGACCGAACCGCAGACACGCGCAAGAAAAGCTATGAAGTAAACATTCTAAATTTGCTAGTTGATTTTATCATAACCAACTTAACTACATTATATCATAGATACAAGAATATGTCAATAGTTTCTTAATCCTTCACCTCCTCTGCAACATCTAGACAACAAAAAAATAGTTTCTATACTTAATTTAACACTACTTAAGATAAGGAGAACCTACCTATAGACTATTATACCAACAAACACATCGCAAAAGCTAGAGGAAATGCAGTGCGGATGCTTGTTATGGATAAGAAACCTATGAGTATAGTAGCGGATAGATTTGGTGTTCATCGTTCAACTATCTGGAGATGGAAGAAAAAATGGGAGAAGAATAACGCCCATGTAAGTCTATCTAACTCTAATAAACGTAAGAATGCCCCCACCTCTAGCTTTCGCTATGTGCCTGCAAATGGAATATACCCAACGAATCTTCTACCCCATTACATCCTAGAAGATTACCAGACGAATATATAGAATTGGTCTTAGATGTTCATGATAAGTTAAAGCGTTGTGCTGAAATAGTCTGTCATTACATTAATGATATTCTAGATGTTAAGATTTAATTTCAAAAATCTCCTAAAAAGTCAAACAGAAAATCAAACAGGCGAACACCCCATACGTTCGGTTTTTACAACACATTTCGTCAAAAACACAAGAGGGAGATGTTCGGTAAAATAACAGGGAAGTTTTCCACTTTTGTGGAAAACTCGGAACCTAAAAATAAATCCAAAAAAGTCGAAAAAAGCACTTGCTTTTTATCAAAAAACATACTAAACTAAAGTCAGTGGATAAAATACAAAAACCACAAACTAAAATGCACCTTAAAAAAGTTTGAGAACGGTCAACTAGGAGCTTAGCGCGCATTACCCTTAGCGAGATGCGAAACAACAATCGTGCGCACATTCTTTCAAACACACCTCCCAATAAAACTCTATAGGTCCTAAAAGACCAATCACACAATAAGTCTCTCAACGGCTGCGATATATGATTAACTTCGCGTCGGTCAAAATCGTGGTGGATTAATTGTG
>JAUNAL010000036.1 GCA_030527585.1 Candidatus Saccharimonadota bacterium | reverse complement strand
GTTTTACAGGACACGTGGCTATTTTCCGGTACGGTGGAAGATAACTTAAAATATGGACGGTCGGAAGCTTCACTTGAAGACATTAAAGCCGCGTCGAAGGCTAGTAACGCTTATCATGTAATTGAGGCTTTACCGAATGCTTATCATGCTGAAATATCGGAGGATTCTGACAATATTTCAGCCGGCGAAAAGCAGCTGATTACGATCGCACGGGCAATAGTTGCAAACCCGCCAATGATGATTTTGGACGAGGCGACTTCAAATGTTGATACGAGAACAGAACAACTTATCCAGGAGTCATTTGAAAAGATAACTAAAAAGCGAACGTCTTTCGTCATCGCGCATCGTTTATCGACAATTCGAAACTCAGATTTAATTTTAGTGATGCGAGATGGGAATATTGTTGAACAGGGGAACCATAACGAATTGCTGAAATTGGGTGGTTTTTATGCTGAACTATATAATTCTCAATTTGCAGAATAATTTACCAGTCGATTTCTGGTAAATTATGAGAGCGGAGAAAATCGTTGGTTTTGGAAAAATGATGGTTGCCGAAGAATCCGGCGTAGGCAGAAAGTGGCGATGGATGTGGTGATTCAAGTATTAAATGCTTAGTATTATTAATTAGAACTTTTTTATTGCGAGCGTCACGTCCCCAAAGAACAAAGACGAGATGGCCGTGTTGTTCGTTTAGGTATTTTATAACTTCAGTCGTAAAAGTCTCCCAGCCCTTACCACGGTGAGAACCGGCCTTATGGGCTTCGACCGTTAGAACCGTATTTAGAAGCAAAACTCCTTGCTTTTGCCAATCTTTAAGCGAACCAGTACGCTTTTTAAAAGTCTGGAGGTCTGAATCAATTTCTTTGTAGATATTAATTAAAGATGGCGGGATCGGAGCGGTATTTGGTACGGAAAAGGCAAGTCCTTCGGCCGCGCCTGGAGTATGATAAGGGTCTTGCCCTAAAATAACAACTTTAACTTGATTCAAATCGGTCGTGAATGCAGAAAAGACTAGGGACTTTTTTGGGAAAATGGTTTTATTCTCGTATTCAGAATGGAGAAATTTCGAAAGTTCCTTGAAATAAGGTTTTTCAAATTCGTTCTTTAAAAATGGTTTCCAACTTTCATGCATATATCTATTATATGATATAATTAGGAAAAGAGGTAATATGTCAAAACTATATTTTCGGTATGGGGCGATGGGGTGCGGAAAAACAATGCAGCTTTTACAAGTTGCGTTTAATTATGAGGAGCGCGGGCATAAAGTCTGTGTGATTAAACCGGCGACGGATACGAAAAATGGTACTAAATTATTAACGAGAATCGGGCCGGAACGCGAAACGGACTTTTGTTTTTTGCGAGAGATGAATTTATTTGACGAGATTAAGAAAAACTATGCCGGAGTTCATTGCGTATTAGTTGATGAGGCGCAATTTTTAGCGCCGAGCCAAGCGGACCAATTAATGCAAGTCGCGGTTGAATTAGATATCCCAGTAATCGCTTATGGGTTAAGACTGAATTTTCGACGTGAAGATGGAGGATTTGAAGGCTCGACTAGATTATTACAGATTGCACATGATATTGAAGAGCTGAAAACAATTTGTGAATGCGGCAAGAAAGCAACTCTGAACTCGCGCTGGCTGAACGGTCGACTAGTAGCTGATGGGCCAGACATTTTGATAGACGACGGAACGAGCGAGATTGAATACAAGGCGATTTGTCCGGCTTGTTACAGTAAATACCTGAAGGAGGCAGAATGCATATCGTAATAGAAGGGCAAGACGGGACCGGTAAAGATACTCAGGCGAAGAAGCTAGCGGAATATCTACGCAATCAGGGGCAAGACGTCGTACACTATGCAGAATCCGGGACGGCCAGCGAAGATGAATTCGTAGCGGAGATCGCAAGGCTTAATTATGGCTCGAACCAAAATATTGATCATCGGACACGCGTGTTACTTTATTTAGTCAACCGCTACGAGCAATGGCGAAAGTTAGCGGAGCCAGCCTTAAAGTCTGGGGGGACCGTTATTACAACACGAAACTGGTTCTCGACTTTGGTTTATGAAGGGTATGGTGGTGGCGTTTCGCGTTCACTAATCACTAAGCTTCATAAAGTTGTTATGCCGGAAAAATATTTCAGTCCTGACAAAGTGATTCTTTTGACTTTAAATGAAGGAGCTCAGGCTAAGCGGCTCGGAACACAAATTGACAAAAAATGGGACCGCAAAAAAGAGGTTTGGAAGTCCAAGGGAAACGATTTCCAGAAAAAATTAAATCAGGGCTATCGAAATATTATTAAAGATTTCGATGTAACAGAAGTGGATGCTTCCGGCACGATTGATGAAGTATTCGAAAAGATTAAAGCTGCACTTTAAACCCACTTAGCAAGACGTTTGTATTCTGGAGAATCTTTTTTATAAGAGTCTAGGATATCCTCAATATAGGTTTTACCGTTGGAAAAGTTAAGAGTTTCGACATCCGGCATAGCGGCCAACAAGCGGATGACTGCCTCGTCGGTTTCGATGTTAGTCATTGACTTTTTGGGATCGTGAGAATGAGACTTAACGCGAAGTTCGCCATAAACAAAACGTTTAATACCGGCTTGTAAACAATATT
>JAUNAL010000001.1:40405-128281 GCA_030527585.1 Candidatus Saccharimonadota bacterium | reverse complement strand
GACATCTACGACAAATTTACTATCGCCAAACCGATTTATCGTCTTCAACATTAAGTCAGTCCCGACTTTCTTGCCCTGATATTCTTTAAGTACGTACAACATATGGATAAATACAACCTCTCTCAGCTTCCCCGATTTGATATGTCCTACAATTCGTCCATCACATTCTGCCACCAACCAAAAATCATTTTCCGTCTGGCTAGCAATTAATTTCGAAAAATCCTCTACATTCTCCGGGGATGTCCACTTCTTTGTATATTCTTCTAGATCTTTTCTGGTCACCTCATATTCTTGCGAGACATAAGCTTGAATCCATGTAGCCCGCTGGATCTGGCAAATTTCGCTTGCGTCCTCTGGTCTGGCTTCCCTAATTTCTATCATTCTACTGCCCTTGAAATAAATAATTCGGCTTCTTCTTCAACCAATCGCTTTTGCAACAAAATCACAGAATATCTTGCATATTTAAAATTATTTTCATTAAATAAAGTATAAAAATATTTTGCCTTTTCTTGAATCTTCACCCATTCTTCGTCCGAATAATTATTCCTATCGATTTTACTTAATTGCAATTCTGTATATTCTTTCAAGTTCGCACTCCGATCTAGATATTGGAACTCTTGATCAAAATATTTTTCCAAAGCAACATTATGTTTGTATGCATTTCTTTTAAAAGCATCTAACCAGAATTGCTTGTCCCAAACACCAACTTCGCAGCCAATTGCATTAGAAACAGCTTTTCTGATTTTTTCTGGCGGCGAAATATGATAATAAATCGGCACCAATATTAAGGTCCCAAATGGCTTCAAAACACGCAAATATTCTGCAATTGCCTTATCTTTATCTTCAATAAAAGAAGTGACATTGCTGCACCAAACCATATCAAACTCACCATCGCCAAATGGCAATCGTGTCGCGTCGGCTTCCAGAAACTTCACTCTTTCGGCACCCATATTGTTTGCGTACTCTCGGGCCTTTTCTACGGAAGGTCCGTTATAATCAATCCCAACAACTTCGGCGCCCGTCAGTAAACTGATATTGACTGAGGTAAAACCCGTATTACTCCCAATCTCAAGCACCTTGCTATTTCTATCAATTCTAGCGTTCAGGGTTGCAATTTGGACGGTTCTAATTCCGCCAGATGGACGATTTCGTTCATCTACTAGCCCCACAAATTGAGAATAATTCATTTTATTAATTTCCATTCTCATCCTTTCTTACGAAATTTTTAGTTAATAATTCCGTGCCGACGCCGGAAGTAACTGTATAAATATCTTTCCGACCCCCAACTTTTTGCGCCCAATCCGTAGTTCCGCCATCATCCAGCGGAATTGGCTCGCCTTCCTCAGTAAAACCAACAACCTTATAACACATATGTTTATAATAATCCATTCCAGCAACTCGATTAAGATCAATCTCAAGCTTATCAACCAAATGCGGGAAATCCTCTTTCAGGACCTCGTCAAACAGCTTAAAAATTTTCACTCCGCTCTGCACGCCCTGCTCCTCCAAAACTCGCAAGACCTCGCCGCTATCACGCATTTTGATAGCCCTGACATCATATTTCTCCTGCGAATAATTTCGCATATCTTTTCGCAAGGTCTCCTTGTCTAGCATGCCGATCCTGACTAACTCTTTCGAGAATAATACATTGCTAACAGAAACTGATAAATTTTCTTCTGGAATTAAAGACCTTAAAACTGATAATTCTGAATTTAGGTGGGCTAGAAGCGACCTTATCTCCTCCTCGCCATGACGTAAACCTTGACGGCCAACAGAAACTTGACAAAAAGTTTTAAAATGTGGCAACAACTTACTGTTTTCACCAAAGTTTTGCGCTCGAGTCGATCGGCAATGCGTCGCAATGCGAACTGGCGTATCTTTGAATTCGTTATATGCGATTCTGAATAAAGAGTTTGTCGGGTCAGCATTCGCCTCAGAATTCCGAGTGCTAGAAACAATTTTTTTCTCGCTCGTGCCAGTCAAAAACATACTCAGGCCCATTGGCTGCAATGGCGCGATATCAATAAAATCAACATCCGGCATTTTGTCATAAAACATTCCTTCGACATCATGCAAGGCACGTACATCAACGCTGGACGGCACATTAAACCGATTACCTTCAAGAATTTCGCGCGCAGTCACGGTTTTTGCACGCTCTTCGTTTATCGCCATAAACAGCGATTCGGTATCTGCATTTGATAAATTCTTCAGCGCGTCCAGTGCCACCTGACCATACTGGCGCATTCGCGCAGAACATCCAATTTCTTCAGGCAATCGGCTTAGCGCATTTGGGAGATTTTTATTATCCATTCTCCACCATCTCCTCAACTAATGTTATTTTTTGCTCATCAAAATTAATCAGTATTTTTTGCCCATACGGCAAAACCATTCGCGGCGCATTATGTCCAAAATTCAAATTATAAACGAACGGCAAATTATACTTCTCCGCAAACCGCAACAAAATATTTTTATATTCTTCATAATAAACTTCGCCCTGCGGTTTACCGACAATCATCGCAGAAATCGCTTCAAAAACCCCTCGTGCCTCTAATGCCTCCAGCATTTTTTCATATTTTTCTGGTGTCGGTTTTTCTTCACTCGTCTCGATAAACAAAACTTTATCTCGCCAAATTTCTTTTTCTGGAAAGATTGGATATTTCTCAAAGATTTCCTTTTGATCATCATAGCGTACATATTTCAGCATTTCGTAAAGACTATCCAAACAGCCGCCGAGTAACTTTCCTTCGACAACTCCTTTGCCTCGTACAAATTCAAAACCATGTTTTTCTGGATATTCTGGTCGCCTAACTCCCAGCTGATCCTCACCAAAGCTCTTCCGCTCGCCATACCAAACTGGACTGCTAGCAATTTGTTTCTTCGTGTTCGGTTCAAATAATTCCATCAACCATTCTTTTGTGTACGGAAAAATCTCAGGGCCAAGCTCCGCAACATCCGCAAGCAACGATGGCGCATAATAAGTCAAAAGACCCAATTTATATAACATCAAATGGTTGTTTGTCGTATCTGAAAAACCAAGAAAAACCTTCGGATTTTCTTGAACAATTTTTTTAAACTCATCATTCATTAGAAACGGCAAAATCCGAAACGTATCATCTCCGCCAAGTACCGTCCAAATTGCTTTAATGTTTTTGTCCGTAAACGCCTGAATTAAATCTTTTGCCCGTGCTTCAGGATGTTTCTTTAAGTATTCAATCCCCTTTTTCGCATTATCCATATAGGCAAAATTTAGACCAAACTCCTCCCGTAACCGTTTCTCCAATAAAACAACTTCGTGCTTTGCAAACGGCTCACCAAGCACGCCATCCGATAGCGAAACAATCGCAATTTTATCTCCTCTTTTTAATGCCGCTGGTTTTTTCATAAAATATCCTTTCCGTCGTTAAACCTTCTAATTACTTGCGCATCACGAATATCGTCATGCCCCAAAATAAATAACAGAAATCGCTCAATCCCGAGTCCAAAGCCTGAAGTCTGTAAAGGATATTTCTCACGAAGTTCAATATACCACTGGTATTCTCCTGGCGAAATTTGACGTTCTCTTAAAGATTCTATTACCTCCTTTGCTGTAGAATTTCGCTCCCCACAACCAACAGTTTCTCCAATCCCTAAGAGTAGATCAGCATTTTTGGCTTGCCCATTATATTTTTCGTCTGTCTTTTGATAGAATGGGACTGCATTTTTATCATAATGGGTAATCCAGAGCGGGGAGCCAACTATCTCCATAATTGCTTTTTCTCCAGCACTCGTTATGCTACGAAAACCGTCATTGTATTCTATACACTCTCTCAAATCATCCGAACACTTTTCTTCCAAAATTTTTTCCACTTCATCAAAAGCAAACCTCGGAATTTGATTTTTAATTAAATTTTCAATATGTTCCGTATTGCCAACTATCTCTCGGATCTTAACGCCGTATTTTTCCAATATTGCTGCCGATAGATGTTTAATGTATGAATCGGTCAGCTGAATCACGTCGTCAAGAGACCCGGGGATCTCCGCTTCGCTATGAAAGAACTGTTTTAAATGTCGTGCGTTAACCGGCTCTCCGCGAAAAGTCGGCATAATATAATAACACCCTTTTTCGAAAAATCGACAACCATATTCCAATAAAAATTGCATCGAATCTGCAAGATAAGTCTTTCGCCCATCTAGCTCTATTTGCACAGGCAACGAATCGCTCCCTAAGCCCATTGGACTAGAAATACTTCCTGTTGTCACCGGTAAAAGCAGCGGAACAATCCCTCTTGCTTCGTAAAATTTAACCGTTTCAATCTGGATTAGTGCTTGCAGTTTAAAGATTAGCCTACACCAGTCGTTATCAATGGCGTTTTTCCAAGAGTTCTTATAAGACCATGGTGTGTTCATGGAAACATTATACTATATTTTTAGAAAAGTAGGAGCATCATCAGAGGCATGGTCCCAATCGAAAGCAGAGTTGAAACCGCCACAAGTTCAGAAGACTCGCTTTCATTGCCGCCATATTTAACAGCGAAGAGACCTAGCGAAGTTGCGGTTGGGAGAGCCTGAATCAAAGCGCAGACCTGAATAACTTCCGTTGGAAACTTTAAGAGGGTCAGGAGCCCCCAAGTAATGAGCGGGCCCAGGACAAGTTGAACGAGTGAAGTAAGAAGAAGCCGCCACTTTTTAAAAATCTTCAAAAGTTCCGCACGGGACAGCATGAAACCAATACAAATTAATGATAGTGGAGTAGTGGCTGGACCAACGTAGGAGACTGAATCTGAAACAATATCTGGTAGTTTAATACTTAATAGAAAAAGGACCATGCCAAGCAAGACCGCGATAATATTCGGGTTTAAAATGACACTCCTTGCTAAGCGCCAAGAAATTTTACGTTCAAAGAGCCAGATGCCGTATGAAAAGAGCGCGATATTAAAAGCAATAATAAATCCACAGTAAGCCAAAATTCCCTGCGGACCAAAGGTGCTAGCGACGATTGGGTAGCCAAGAAAAGTCGCATTATTAAAAACTAATGCAAATTGGGACTCATAGCGAAGATTTTTCTCCTTATAAAGCTTCGAGTTAAAAATAAGTTTCGAAACCATAATTAAGGACAGCATGACGAGCGCGCCGCCGGCTAAGCCGGCAAAGAAAATCCCGGCCGAAGCCTCGTCATAGTTGGTCGGAAAAGCCGCAAATAAAGAGGCCGGCATAAAAACAACGAGTAAAAGATTAGTTAATTCCCTATTAGTCTTTTCGCTAATTAGTTTTAATTTACCAAGCAAAAAACCGAGTGCAATAATTAGACCAATCGCGCCGAGGCGGATGTAAAATTGGGTAAGTTCAATCTGCATATCCTTATTATAACATCATTATCTATGCTATAATAAGGATATTATGGGACTATTTACTGGAAAAACTGTGATTATTACTGGGGGAGGGCGTTCCGTCCTTTCCGATGGTCGCTGCGGCTCGATTGGATACGGGATTGCAACTGCCTATGCAAAAGAGGGGGCGAATTTAGTAATAACTGGAAGGAATCTAAAGAAACTAGAAGATGCCAAAGAAGAACTTGAACGACTTTATAATGTTGAGGTTTTGTGCGTGCAGGCGGATGTCGATAATAGCGCTGAGGCGGAAGCGCGCATTAAAAAAGTTGTCGAAAAGACGATTGAAAAGTTCGGGCGAATTGATGTCTTAATTAATAATGCCCAGGCTTCGGCTTCGGGTGTGATGCTGGCAGACCAAACTCGTGAACAATTTGATCTGGCACTTTATTCTGGGCTTTATGCAGCATTTTATTACATGCGGGAGTGTTATCCTTACCTAAAAGAGGCTGAGGGTTCGGTAATTAATTTTGCGTCTGGTGCGGGATTGTTTGGTAATGCTGGGCAGTCTTCCTATGCGGCAGCAAAAGAAGGTATCCGTGGTTTGTCCCGCGTCGCCGCAACCGAGTGGGGCAAAGATGGAATTAATGTGAATGTAATTTGTCCGTTGGCTTGGACGGCGCAACTCGAGAAGTTCGAGAAAGAATACCCAGAAGCCTATAAAGCAAATGTTCATATGCCGCCAATGGGTCACTACGCGGATCCAGAAACCGAAATTGGGCGTGTTTGCGTACAAATCGCAACGCCGGACTTTAAATATATGTCCGGCGAAACGATTACGCTTGAGGGCGGCATGGGCCTTCGTCCTTAATTCTTACTAATCTTCTACTCTAGCTTTATTAAATTTGAATAATAAACATTATTGTTGATATCTTTGATATGGAAGACACAGTAATAATCTTGGTCGCTATCGAAATCCTCGATGGTGAAGTCACATGACCCAACCTCGCATTCCCAGCCGGTAATAATACCATCCGAGGTGGTCGACCAGTCTTCATTGAAAGAGCCGTCTGCGTTTTGGATATGGTAGCTGCTTGTTGCGAAGCCAATAGTGTCGTATTCATTGAGGTCGACGACCGTTCCGCTAGCGAATCCATCACTGATTAATGTTGTTTCGCCTAAACTAACTTCACCAGTTTCTTTATTCAGGATAAGATTTAGGCTAGCGGCAATCAAATCAATCCCAATCGCAGTGTCCGCATCCAGATCCGTAAGCGTAACATTTGTGGTATATTTAATGTAACTATCCGTTACTTCATCTTCAAACAAAGTAAGCAATCCCCCGCCATATTCTTGCATTTCATCAGTAGTCGCTTCGGCGTCATTGACGACTAGTTGGCGGTCTTTAATCTGAGCCTTTAAGGTATTTCCTTCCAGAGCAACCTCAATACCCTTGTAGACAGGGCGGAAAGTCCCGTCATGATTGTCACGCCAAACCATATAATTGGCTTTGGTGAAATTGGCAAGCTGTTCGTCGGTCAGCACTAATTCAAAATCGGCACCTTCACTGGTCGTGGTTGCTTGGGTATGATTTTTCGAAAATGAAAGTCGGTTCGAAGCGCCAGCGAGTTTAGTGGCGTTAAAATTCTCAATAAACTTATTGTAGTTCTTCAGACTGCTAATTTCATTATAGATAGAAAGGAATTGTTCTTGACTGCGATTACTGCCGTTAAATGGGAAATAAATACTAAGCCCTCTCGAATCGGCATCGGTCGAATAATTATACATAACGACATTTTTAAATTCATCAAGAACTTTTTGGGCCTTGTCTGGCGAGAAAGGCTTTAATTGTTCAACTAAATTATATAAATCAACCGTATCGAAGCGTAATGTGCTAGGATGACTTTCCACTACCCCATACTGAAGAAGGTTGCTCCGAATTTTGGCGATTGAGCTATAGTTCGAGGCAACATTGATATCGGCAAAGAATTCGTCAACAGCCTTATTTAGTGCATCGAGTTTAGTCAAATTAATATGCGAGTAGGTTGAGTAGATGTCATAATCAACGTTGTAGGCATTATACATGTCTCGCATATTGACCATTTTTTCTTTGTAATTTTTGATGAATGAATCACCAATTTCTTCATTTTTAGTGGCAAGTTCGACATCGTTAATAAAGCTAAAGTCGCTTCCCGTCGGGCTTGTCCAAGAAGTCTCTTCAGAGGCGACAAAATAACGGGCATGCTCTTTAAAGACATTCGCGTTCTCAATCGTGCCGTTAAGGCAAGTACTAAAAATAACAGTATTAATGGGATTATCTTTATTGAATGTGGTATTTGATAGGGCTTCCGTAATTTCCTGGAGAGATAATGCGTCATCACCGTGCAACTGATCGTATTCGCTTCCCTCAAGGGCTCCGCCATGATTCCAGAAAACTAGCTCGTATTCTTTGGTTTTATAATTATCGGTTACATATTTGAGAAAGCTGCTTAGGGTTTCTGGCTCGCCCATGTTCATGAGATTTTGAGTTTTAACCTTAGTAAAGCCGCTCGAGGTAAGCTGGTAGATTGAGGTTTCGTCGGCATCAATATAATTATTTCTCCAGCGCTTTGAGCCTCCGGCAATCATAATAACGTTAATATTCTCTAGATCGACTTCTTTGGGATCGATTCCGGATAGCTCATGGGTAGCAGCCCCGTTATCAGATTCAAGGTCTGATCCGGTCATATAAATCATGAATGTTCGAGTGACTGGTCCACTATTTTGGTCCTGGCCAGTTATGGCAAAAACTGCGATGGCGGCTATGAGCCCGGCAATCGTGAAACATAGTGAAGCGAGTGTGATTTTTAGCCCAAGATATTGTTTTTTCTTTGGCGATTCAGTTTGAGGCACAGAATTAATTGGTGCCGGATTTTGTGTAGGTCCCATATACTTTTTATTTTAGCAATTTTTAGGGATTTTTCAACCCGCTTATGTTTTTTTCGGGAACAAAAAAACGACCTTTTTGGTCATTAAAATACAATCTCCGACGTCACTGCTGAGGTCGTTAATGTGGTGGGTGATGAGGGGCTCGAACCCCCGACCTTCTCGGTGTAAACGAGACGCTCTAGCCAACTGAGCTAATCACCCGTATTTTTTATAATAGCACAAACAGGAACACAAATCAAGAGCAGAAACATTCCACGGAGCCGTGGGTTCGCGGTTCTCATCTAAAGAATCGAACCACTCACGCCTCAACATTCAATGGCTCCTTAGGAATGTTTTTGCTCTCTGGTTTTTATAACTTTTTTGGTAACGTCAAACTTCTCCATGTATTTTCCGAACATGAGACGGGTTTGGGCATAGTAGGCGGCGATGGACTGATAGAGAATGGAGGTAATCGGCATCAAAATCCACTGAGCGACCATCAAAAGACTCTTCCCTTTTTTGTATTTCGCCGGTCGCTTCGGAAGCATCCGGAATGAGACTAGAATTGAGACGATAAGACCGATTGATGCGAAGGTCTCGACGACGCTTACCACGTTCGGGAGATTAAAAGCAACCATTGAGCGACCGGACAAGTTCATGACGGTTGGTACCCAGCCGCCAAAAGCCACGATTGGGGCAAGAATGGCGAGAGTGATATGGCCATCAAGCAGGCGGACGAACTTCGGGAAAAGCTTACGGAATGGAACTGGGCGACGCTCACGGCGGACAAATAATTTCGAGCCGACATAAGCGACATCGGAAGCACCATAATACCAACGACGGACTTGAATGAACTGGGCTTTGACGGTCTTCCAAAAAGTCTCGTCGAGAACGGCGTCTTGGTAGATTGGGATGCGGATCGGGAGAACGGAGTAATCGCCGTTAAAGAAGAAGAGACTGCGCCAATATTGGTGGCCATCCTCGACGATGGTGCGTTTGCTCCAAAAATCCATAGCTTCGAGAGCCTGGAGCGGTTGAGAGTGAGAAGCAAAATTTCGGAGAGCGTGAGGGCGCATGGTAGAAATAACATTAAAGAAAGAGTTCGAAACGGCAATGACGCGAGTTGGGGCAGGGGCGTCCCAAATATTATTCATAAAAAGCGAAACTGGCTGGTAGCTGAGGTGCTGGCGATTTGGGTGAGTAATGAATTCGTAGGCGACGGAGTCGAGATATTTTGGGGCCATACGATTATCGCTATCTAGGGACGTGACGATGGCATTGTCAGCCGGGAGGTGTTTTTTCTTAAAATAATCGGCGATTTCTTTACCGGCGTAAGTTAGGTTTGGGCCCTTGCCAACGATTTCGCCCGGAAGGTCGGCGGGATGCTTGATGAGTAAGAGATCTTTAAAAACGCCTTTATATTTTTCGGCGAGGAGTTTTGCGGTTTTCTCCATCGCTTCCCCACCCCGTTCCTCATAGGCAAGGGCAAAAATAATGCGATCGTTCGGGAAGGTCGTCTTTTTAATAGCCTCTACGGAAGGACCAAGAGTCTCAATTCCCTCATTATAGGCTGCCATGATAATCACATGTAAAGTTTTGGTCGGGTCGGGATAATCGCCTGGCATTGCGGCCATTAGTTTTAAGTTCTCAAGATGTTCGAGGAAGTGATAGCTCTTGCTGTTGTCGTCATGAAGTCTTTCGTAAGCGTCGTGGGGGTTTTCGAGGTCTTCCATTCGTTTTCGCCAGTCAACACGTCCAGCGCGTTCCATAACTTTATAACCCTGGACGGTGCGATAAGCTGTGCTGACAGCCTTAACGAGCGTAGCGGAAATTAGAGCGAACAAATAAATTGAACCAATAATAGGATCGAGCCAAGATAAAATGAACAATAAAATTATTGCGCCGTATGAAATTAGCCCAGGGAGGATTTCGAGGAAACGGTAGAGTCTCGTGCGTTTGCCTTGTGGGATTTCGAGGTTGATACGCATATTAGCCTTCTCCTAAGAGGCGAATTAATACGACGAATGAGCCGGCGATTAAGGCTGAAGTAGCCAACAAGAAGAATTTTGTCATGCCGGCGCCACGTTTATGGAAGATGGTGATGGCAATAAGATTGTGAAAAATGCCGAAGATCAAACCGAGAAGCGGGAAAGTTAAAAAGTCGGTCCATGACCCGTCGCGATAGCCGCCGATATCACCATAGCCAACTTTTACAATGGCGCTTTCTGGGTTCAAGTTAATAACACTAACAATAATTAAAATAATCGAGGCCAGAAGATTTAAAATCATTAAAATTAACATGAAACGTTCATGTTGGTAAATCTTTTTAAAATCTTCAGCAAAATGTTTCATTTTAATCTTTGGTAATTTTATCAATAATTTGGTTTACGTGCTGGATAAACATCGTGCCGCCAACAATCCCTGCGATTCCAGCTAAAATCATCATCCAACCAACAAGAACGGTTCCGGCGCCGGTGTTAAAGGTGACAAAAATGCCAAGAAGCAACATAATAATAGCCAGGATCAGCGTATAGCTCCAAGTATTAATTCTCGCGGTAGCGAGTTTAATAGCGGTATCAATGCGAACGAGCGCTTCGTAGATAATCCAAATTCCAACTACGATACGAAAAACTGCAGCCAGTTCTTCCCCCATGACGAGAGCAGCCACGCCAACTAGGAGAGAGATGACGCCCATCAAAAGGTCGTTATTAAAGAAGTCGTTTTGGCCTTTGATGACGAAATAGTTAATGATTTGGTAACCACCTTTAACGATGAAGAATACACCAATAATGTAGGCGAGAATTTTAATCACAAGTTCTGGCCAAGCGATTAAAAAAATTCCAAGCGCAAGAGTAATCAAAGATTCAATAATCGCACCCCAAGCGGTTTTTTTGATATCGCCGCCCATTTTTTCAACTGGACGTTTCATAATTTCCATTTTTGGCATTTTAGCTCCTTTTTTAAATTATAGCATATCTAGTTTTTAACGCCAAGAAGAGTGAAAAAATTCCGTTTATGGTAAAATAGTTCAGTAGATTATGCTAAAAATAAGAAATTACCAGGTTCTCTTTTACCTAAACTTGTTAAAAGGTGTTATAGACCTTTTTATCGATAGTTTCTTGGTTCTATATCTTTTGACGCTATCAGATGGGAATATCTTGCCGCTCGGGATTTATAAGATTATCTCAATGGTGATGTTATTCATACCGTTTTACCTGCTAAGGAATGTTTGCAAAACTAAGAAGCGTGGAATGTTGCTCAAAATTGGGATTTGTCTAAATTTGTTATTCTTTTTAGTAATTATATTGCTACGCGAACAGATTGTGGACTATATTTATGTTATTGGCGTATTGTATGGGATTAAAGAGGGAGTTTACTATTCGGTGATTAACGTTTATGAGTCGGATGGCGTTTCGAACGCGGAGCGGGCGCGGTTCCAAGGAAATACGGTGGCACTCAAGGCAATTTTGGCGGTCTCTTTCTCGATGTTTTTTGGGAGTTTGATTGCGCTGGCCGGTTTTTTGGAGAGTTTCTTAGTTATTCTGGGGATTGTTGTAGTAATGGTTGTTTTAGCATTGCTTTTCCGTGACAAAGCAGTGCCGAGAACACATAAAGTGCAGTTCGGGAAATTTTCAAAAGTAGTGCTAAAAAATAAAAATATTCGTCAGATTTATAAAATTAGTTTTCTGCTTGGACTGACTTACTCGGGTGGAGCAATTACGAGCGTAACAACACTGTATATTATTAAAGTTTTTAGTGATAGTTTCAGTATGGGAGTTTTTAACTCAGTGTTTAATCTATTGGCAGCGGGGGTCGGGGTGGTATTTGCAAAATATTTGAAAAAGAAAAATTATGCTTACTCTATTGTGGGGTCGATGACATTGACGATCGTAAGCCTCGTCGTGATGATTTTGGACTGCAATGCTATGACAATTATTATCTTTAACTTCTTCCAAACAATTTCACAACAATTAACAAATATGATAAACACGAATGCGACGCTAAATATTGCCAATTCTAAGGCCATTCAGGCGAAATACAAAGTAGAGTATTTTACTTTGCGCGAATTAATGCTGACAATGGGGCGCGTTATTAGCCAGGGATTATTTATTGCGATGGCATTTGTGGATGTGACGAATATTTTGCCGTTTTTCGTGGGATTTTTGGCACTTTATATGCTAAGTTCAGCGCGGTTACAATGGCGACATAGGAGAGGTCACGCGCAATTGCTTGAAGCCGAGGTGGTGGTAGAGGATTAATTTTTTGCAAAAAAATGGAGCCGATGGCAGGGATCGAACCTGTGACCTGCTCGTTACGAATGAGCTGCTCTACCAACTGAGCTACATCGGCATGGGATGATTATAACACATTGCCCGACAAAAAACCACCGTTTCGGGTGGTTTTTTGATTAGGTTTAGCCTTAGTCGCAGTTAGTCGCGCATGAAGCGGCGGCGAGTGAGGTGGCGGGAGAATGAGCGGTAGCCGATCTTTGCGATAACAAAGAGGATTGCGATGGTCGAGATGGACGACGCGGCAACTGCCTGGATGTCGAAGCTACCGGCTTGACCAGTTTTCGGAGCGGCTGGAGTATCGGTTGTGCCGGTATTCGGGACCGGGATGAATTCGCCGTCTTCATCTTCTTCGAGGTCTTCGTTGCCCGGGTCGCCTTCGCCTGGAGTGTCATTCGGGGAATTTGTATCGGATTCGCCGAGCTGAATCAAATTGGTAGGTTCGTAGGCGCCGGTGTTCCAGTTAAAGGAGAGTTTTTGCAATGCGCCGTCGTTGATTTGGAGTAGATATAGACTTCTAATGTCATCGGTCCATGTGCCCGCTTTATTGTAATCGCCCGCGGACTGGGTGGTCAAATCGTATGAAGCGATGTTCCCATTCGTGGTAGTATAGTAAATAACATCGTCATGCTCAACAGCATCGAATACTGGAGCTTGGATTTCGGCATAAGCGTTTTTCGTAACTTCGCCGTCTTCAGCGACGTTAACGGTCGAAAACGTGGTCGCACTAGCTGGCTCGATTTTTATGGCGCCATTGCTTGCCTTAGAAATTTGAGCTATATTGTCAACCATAGTTAAAGCATCTGCGTCATTGTCCCAAATAATTGGCGTTCCGGAATTAATCCAGAAATTTTCGCCCGTATAAGCGTCTGGCGCTGTTATACCAAAGCGGTTAGTGCCTTCCTGCCCAGAGGCAGCATCGTGGCCAGATGCACTGTCGCTTTGCAAGAAGTTCAAATATACAGATTTATAGAACGTTGCTGGGAAAGGATCATCCCAAGTGGCATCCATTAAATAATATTTCCCATTGATTTCAACGTGGTTCCAGGCATGGTTATCTGATACGGTCGTAACGGTGGAAACGTCTGCACGATTTAGCAAAAGATTCAATGCAGCAGCGATGCCTTGACAGACCGAATCGTGGTCGACGAGCGCACCATAAGCTGTGTGGGCCTTCATGCTGTAAGGAACATCCTCACTCATCAACTTATTTTGCTGTAAAAGTGATACTCCTGTATAATTATTGCGGCGCATCATCACGCTATAGGCGGATAAAGCTTTCTCCAAATCCGACATTTCGTCTACGTCGTCACCGAAAATTTCTTTCTCCCAATCGGCAATAGCATTATTAAATTTGGTTTTTCCCGTGTTTAGTTCAGAGGCAGCGTCAAACTCTTCAAGGATCCATGGGAATACCAAAACTACTTTTTCTCCACTCTGAGCCTCAGCTACGCCAGTATATACACCAGTCATGGCGTAAAAGAGTTCAGGATTTTCATATAGGGTATTGTAAAAGAGATTTTCATAAATACTACTTACATTATCAATGTTATCTAAATCAAGACCGAAAGGATCATTAATGGGGATATAGAAAGACCCGTTAAGTAAACAACTATTGATCTCCTCCTGGGTTTTAGCATCGGCACAAGCAATGTTATAACCTGGCTTACTGCCGTCATAGGATCCTATGACATCCCTCATATAATCCACGACTGCCTGTTGTAGGTCCGATGTGCTGCTATGTGTAGAAAAAAGTTGGGGGCCATCACTTTTCGGAATTTCTGGAGCCGAGAGGTCCGGGAAGAAATTAGGCTGAAGAGACTCCGGAAAGTTGACAATATTAATTGATATATAGTCGTCAGTTACCGCATCGACCGGCGATTGAGTTTTGGCGAGCTGGGCGAGGCCGAAACCGGCGGCGCCGAGCAAAACAGAACCGGCGGCGAAAATGCGCAAATTGCGTTTGGCACTGGTTCTGCCATGATGAATTTTCATCTTTTTCCTTTCGTGTTTATTTTTGTATATGACCTTTATGCTTTTATGATACCCCCCCCCGCGGAAAGTCAAGACCTTTTTTGTTTTTTGCGAGAAGATTTTTTTGGTTTTTCGGCAGGCTCGCGATTTGCGGCATTAAGAGCCCGCGTGAGTTTTTGGCGAGCGTGAGAAGTTAGGATTTTACTGAGCCAAGAAGAATTTGGGACTTGGTTCTTGGAAGTCAAAATCTCGACGATATCACCTTGTTCTAGTTTCCTGTTCAAATTACTCATTTTACCATTGATTTTAACGCCGATAACGTGGTCGCCAATTTCCGAATGGAGTCGATAAGCAAAGTCGAGCGGCAGAGCACCTTTCGGAAGGTCGATAATATCGCCTTTTGGAGTATAGACGAAAATTTTATCGGCAAAAAGATTAATTTTTAATTTTCTTAAATCAACTTTTTTGCCTTCGCGAAGCTTCGCGGCGGTCATCTGGAGTTCGGTAATCCAGAGAAGATTGGTCGGGAGATGTTCAATCTTCCCTTTTTTGTAATTCTCTGTAACCTTTTGTTCATTATAGTAAAAGCTTGCTGCAAGACCATGTTCGGCGAATTCATGCATTTCTTTGGTCCGGATTTGGAATTCGACAATTTTTTTATCTTTCGTGATGACGGTTGTATGGAGAGATTGGTAACCGTTTTGTTTCGGAACGGCAATATAATCCTTGATGCGACCGCCCATTGGGGTGTAAAGTGAATGAATAATGCCGAGCGTAAGATAACAATCCGTAATATCATCTACAATAACGCGGAGAGCGGTAAGGTCATAAATTTCGCCCATGTTTTGGTTGTGTTTGGCAAGTTTTCTGTGAAGTGAGTAAACCGACTTCACGCGACCAGCTAGCTCGAAATCAATTTTCTCTTTCCTAAGAGCATCCGAGACTTCTTTTTCGATTTTCTTCAGACTTTTTTCGGCGGATTCGTTGTGTTTCTCGATCAACTCCTTCAGATAATCGTAGCGTTTTGGATCGACATATTTAAAAGCAATATCTGCCATTTCGACACGAAGTCGTCCCATGTTAAGACGATCGGCGAGGGGGGCAAAAACCTCGAGCGATTCCTTGGCGATTTTACGTTGTTTGTCTGGAGGAAGGGCGGAGAGAGTACGGAGATTATGAAGACGGTCAGCGAGTTTAATAATTAGGACGCGAATATCGTCGCCAAGAGCAATAAGAAGACGCAGGAAGTTGTCTTTAGTTTCTGGGAGATAAGAATCAATGTCGCGCATACCAGTTCGGGCGGTCGAGATCTTAGTAACACCATTAACGAGAAAACTGACTGAATCGCCAAATTCCTTGCGGATATCTTCGAGAGTTAAATCGGTATCTTCTACTGTGTCGTGAAGAATTCCAGCGATAATCGTGTCCTCGTCCATGTGCCACTCTTCAAGGATTTTTTTGACAGCAAGAGGATGGACGATATATGGCTCGCCGGTTTTGCGGAATTGCCCCTCGTGCGCTTGCTTTGCAATTTCGATTGCCTTCTCAACGCGTGGAGAATTTTTCTCTTTCATAGATTAATTATAGCAAGTTTTTGATGAGTGCGCGAAGATCAGATTCGTTTTTGCATTTGAAAGCGAGGGCGCGACCGGAAATCTTGACTGGAATATTATACTTAGCAGTTAATGCGTCTTCGTCTTTATTGAATTCTTGTTTTTTAATAGCAGCGGCGGAGGATTTTTTCTTGTTGTCCTGAAAATAACGTTCGACTTTACGAGCCGTCCAACCCTCTTCAATAATCTTCGGAAGAACTTTCTTGATAGTAGTTTCGTCACGTGAAACTAACGGACGCATGACGCCTTCGGTTAATTTCTCCTTCACCATGATTTTTTTAACATCTTCTGGGAGGTTAAGAAGGCGGAGAGTGTTTTGGATTGAGGCTTCGGATTTTCCAACTTTAGCGGCAATATCTTCAGAACTTAAATTAAATTGATTCTTTAATTTTGCGTAAGCGGTCGCGAGTTCGATCGCATTAAGGTCTTCACGCTGGGCGTTTTCAATAATTGAAAGCTCGAGCCGATTTTGGGAATCCAAAGTCCGAATGATGGCTGGGATTTTTTCAAGCCCAGCAAGCTTCGAAGCACGCCAGCGTCGTTCGCCAGCAACAATTTTATATTTTCCATCTTCCCGCGTCACGACGATTGGCTGGAGAACGCCATGTTCCTTAATAGAAGCGGAGAGCGCTTCGATTGCCTCGGCATTAAATTCACGGCGAGGCTGTTCTTCGTCGCGAATGATGTCTTCAATTTTTAGCTCTTTAAGTTTACTTTCCTTTTTGTCTTCGGTCGCAGTTAAATCAAATTCTTCGTCGACCAAATCGGTCGGGATTAAGGCCTCAAAGCCACGTCCTAGTCCTTTAATGCTCATTTAGTTCTCTCCTCTACTTCTTTTGTAAACTCTTTATAAGCTTTAGCACCTTTACTAAATTTATCATAAGCTCCGACTGGGACGCCGTGGCTTGGGGCCTCAGCGACACGAACGTTGCGCGGGATTGTCGTATTAAAAGTAAGTGCCTTAAAATATTTTTTTATCTCTTCGAGGACGCCAGTAGAGAGGCTAGTTCTTCGATCATACATCGTAGCAAGAACGCCAAGAAGTTTCAAATTTGGGTTGGCTTGTTTCATGACGAGTTTCATAGACTCAAGAAGCTGTGCAACGCCTTCGAGGGCATAAAATTCGGTCTGGACTGGGAGCAAAAGATAGTTCGAGGCGATCATCCCGTTGACAGTAAGAAGGGACAGGGATGGCGGGAGGTCGATAATAATATAGTCGTATGCGTTCTGGACCGTTCTAATCGCGTCACGCAGGCGAACAAATTTTTTGTTCATTCCGGTAATCTCAACTTCGGCATTAGCAAGCTCGGGAGTCGCAGGCGCGAGATGGAAATTTTTATATTTAGTTTCGCGAATGGCAGATTTCAAGTCGGCAGTTCCGAGAATTACTTCGGTCATCGTCATTCCGAGCTTTTTAGGGTCGTTTTTTTCGATGCCGAGTCCAGAAGTTGCGTTTCCCTGAGGGTCGAAATCAATTAACAGGGTCTTAAATTTGTCTTTTGCGAGATAGTAGCTCAAGTTGACCGCCGTCGTAGTCTTCCCTACGCCGCCTTTTTGGTTCGTCACACAAATTACCTTAGCCACTTTCTCCATAATGCTTATATTATAACATGAAGATGATATTATGCGTAGGTCTTGATTTTCTCAGAGTTTTATGATATAATACTCCAAAGCAAGAATATTGCTTTAGGAAGTTATCAATTTGCAAGTGAATCTTTTTCGGAAGGGGGCTCTATGATGGGCAAAGAAGTTTTTAGGCAACAAGTTACCGATCAGGATGTTCAAATCCAAGAGTATTATCTCCGAGGCATTCTAAATGGCGGTGTGGCGCCTCTGCCACTGAGCCAGGCTGCGCTCGAGCTTGCGATTCGATCACACGGAGAAACCAGAAGAGATGATGGGACGCTTTATATCTCTCATCCAATTAGCATGGCTTGCCTCGCTATTGGGATGGGGGTTCGTGATGATAAGGCAATTGCAACACTTTTGTTGCATGACGTCCCTGAAGATTGCGGTGTACCGATTCAAAATGTCTCCGAAAGTCCAGAGGTTCGTAATGCGGTTTCATTAATGACGATTGTGACCAAGAATTACGATTTAACAAAAGCGGATGTCAAACGTCGCTACTTCGAAGAACTTTTGGGGAGCCCGTATGCATTGTTTTGTAAGGGTTTAGATCGAGAGGATAATCTCGAATCATCGATTGGCGTGTTCGATCGTGAGCGCGCGTTAAAGAATTGGCGAGAGACCTATCATTTGCTCTTGCCAATGCTAAAACGTGCGAAAAGAAGTTGGCCAGAATGGTCGGACCGGTTTCATGTCTTACGCGTGATGTTGAAAAGCAATTTGAACTGGATGAGAGAGTTGCATAAATTCACGGACGAGGAAATGCAAGCGGAATATGGCACCATGAAATTCGAGCAAAAGTCCGTTAAACCAGCAGAGAATGGGACTTGAAGTCTATGGATAACTCCTTTATCCCGCCTTTCGAGGCGGGATTTTTCACGATTAATACTTCTTCTTTCCGGCTGCGCCACGAATTTTGAGGGTTTTGCAAACTTCACGAAACGAGTCGTCGAAAGAATCTTGGATTTTGATGTTGGCGGAGAGAGCGGAGCGAAGCTCGGGTTTAATATCACTGAATTGTCCGCAAATGAGCATGATTTGTTCAGGATTAAAACTTTTTATGGATTCTAGCGTGGAAGAAATTTCATTCAAAGTCAATTCTCCGTCATCGATTAATGCTGGCCATGCGTCAGGAGTGAGGATCATCCGGTCGGCCTTGAGGCGGAAGAGATAATTTTTAAAGCTAATAGTTTTAGCAACGGCTTTAGTGGCGAGGATTAACGTGCGCTTTTGGTCTTTTGGAGCGGGGAGTTTAAAACCAAGGAAGGGTTGCTGTTTATAGTGGCGACAAAAATATTTTAAGCTAGTCATGGAAAGTATGTGGTTTGCAAAGAAAATTAAATCAACGCGACCTAGATAAGGGCGGAGGGCAATTTCTGCGAGTTTGCGGGCTTCGCGAGGGTTGTCGAGATAGAACTTGGCGTTCCGCCAATCGATAACTCGGATGACTTCGACTACTCCTAGTTTTTCTTCAAGCAGATCAGCAAAAAGTTCGCCTCCATACCCGCTATCAAAAACCACAATTTTAAGCATAAAAAATCCTTCCTTCTCCACTTGGGGTGATTTTAACATATTAGACACTTTGTCTAATATGAGAATCAGGCGGTGGGGGACAAAGCGTCTAATAGACGAAATGTTTGGTAGGTTCTTAGGCATCAAAAATCCCCCCGGGAGGGGGATTTTCTAGAATTTAGCCGATTTTGACGATTTCAATTTCGGTGTATTTCTGGCGATGACCGTTTTCTTTATGGACGCGTTTTTTGCTATGGTAGCGGATGACGCGAATTTTGTCGCCTTTAACTTCTTCGGTTACAACCTTTGCCGAAACTTTTACGCCTTTTACTGTTGGAGTGCCAACGGTTACATTGTCGCCGTCGATAACGAGTAAAGCATCAGTCTCGAGCTCTTTGGTTCCTGCCGGGAGGAGGTCCACCCGTAGGGTCTCTTTTTCCTCGACGAGATATTGCTTCCCGCCAACGAGGATAACTGCTTTCTTCATATAATTCCTTTGTTAACTTTGTGTATTATAGCATACATCTATCTAAAATGCAATATAGGAATAGAAAAATTCCATGCGAAACCCGCGGACAGCCCGTCTTTACGGGTGTCCGCTCTGAAAATCGGAGCTTCCGATTTTCTTCATGTTTCGCTTAGGAATTTTTGCTATTTTCCCCTACATCTTTGCCCGATACGACGTCTTCGACGGTTTTTAGGGTTTTGCGGGTTTTCCAGAGGTAGAAGAATCCGCCACCGATACCGAGGATAATAAGAATCGCGAGGGTGATCTCGAGGGGGCCAGTTTTGACGATTTCGTCTGGGAGTTGTTCTTCTGGGGTCGGGTCCTCCGGTGTCGGGTCTTCTGGATTTGGAACTAGGCCCTCAACTGCCTTAGTTTGGATTGTGTAAGTAACGACTCCGCTATATTCGTCGCAACCTGGGATTAGGCCGGCGAGGGTGGCGGCATTTTCGCCAGTGTAGTCAATCGAGAGGAAGGTGCCAGTGTCGGAAAAGAGGGAGGTTGGGAGGACGGAGCCATTTGAAGCCTGCGAGTTTGAGATAATGGCGGAGCCTTCGACGTAGTGCAGGGTGACGGCTTCTTTAGCGGTGATGTTGGCTTCATCCCAAACTTTAGCCGGGGTTGTGGTTGAAGATGAGATAGTGCCGACAACCTGTCCGGTCTCTCCGGCGGCTAAGGAATCTGGGAAGTTTGACGAGAGTCTAACATCGCGGGCGACGCCGGCGAAATTATATTTTTCGCTGTTAAAAGTTGCGGAAGCGTCGTTGTGATAGTAGATGAAAACTTCATATTGCTTCCCGGCTTCAATTTCGATATTACTAGAATAGGCGCGCCCGGATGATTTCTCTTCGATGCGGACGAAGTCTCGCTCGTCACCCACTGCGGCGTTATTCGTGATTGAGTTAAAGGTGGCGCTTTTGGCAGGCTCCTCGTTAGTGTATGTTGGACGTTCTGGTCCCCAAGCGGAAACGCCGATTGAGGACGTTAGAGTAAGTAACGTAGCAGTTGTAACCGTCGTAAGATTTTTCTGTATTGTTTTCATGAAGTCCTCCTTTGTTGTTATTGGTTGCCGAATAGTTGTCTTAAAAGTTCATTTTGTTCTTCTACTGGGGCGGATTCCGTAATTTCATTTTCATCAGCCTCAACTTGAGCTCGATGATTCGCTTCCTGTTCTTCTTGAGTTAGCGTCTCATCGACAACCATGTTTTCCGTTTTCGTCTCTTGATTCCCTGATTCTATCTTAGGCTCAGTAGTAACTGGCGTTCGCTCAACTTCTTCAGAGGAGGTTTGTTCGACTGGGTTCGTGAGCGGCGCTTCTTCAATAATTTTTTGTTGGTTTTCAGGGTTTTTTGGTTTTGGGGTTTCTTCTGGATTTTCGACCGGTTTTTCTTCTGGATTCTCAGGCGGAGTTTCTTCGTCTGGGTCCTCGACTTCTGGAAGGTCTTCATAAATTGGGCTATTCCCTTGTTCGTTGACGGCTTGATTGCATCCCCTAAATCCAACTTGCTCACCATTCTCGTCATAAACTGGAGACATTTTAACTGTCATGTTGCCGATTTCTTTCCCTTCAGCGTCCGTCCAAAAGAACTGGGTAACTTCAAGATTATTTTCGTTTGTCACGCAGCGAACAACTTGCATGTTATCATGAACCGCTTCGCCGCTTGGGTCTTTTTTAGACATATAGGCGTTGTCATAGCGACCATTTAGGACTACCCGGCGGGTGAAAGCGTTGTCGATAGTCTCGTTGAATTGTTTTTGAATCGCTTCGTATTCTTCATCACTAAGGCTTTCGAGTTTCCGCTCGGTTTCGATGATGCTGAGCCCCTTGAATCCTTCCGGCTGGAGTTCTTCTGGAAGATTTGCCATATAATCCGCAAAACTTTCAACTTGATTCTCGGCAGTGTATTTTATCATTTCACATTCATCATTTTTGCATGCTTCGGCGACTTCGGCGGCGTTGGCAAAGTTGTATGGTCCGGTCTTGTTTTCCGAAAGCCACATCCCCTTTTCGCCGTAACCGTCGTAGATACCGATTTTTTCAGCTTCTTCACCATTGTCCACTACTGACTCAACCTTAGAGCCTGGGTTTGGGCTAGGAGCCGGGTTTTTCTTCTTACCAAAGCCCTGAGCTACGACAGCACCAACGCCAAGCGTTCCGGCAAGAATGATAGCGGTAGCCGTAATAAGTAATTTCTTTAAACCTGGGCTTTTCTTTCCTTTTTCGCTAGTTTTTTCAACAGAGTCGTCTTCAGTTTCGCTGGTTTCTTCATTTTCGGCACCAGCTTCGGTGTCCCCTGTGGTGTTTTCTTCCTCGGTGATAGTTTCACTGGTTTTTTCTGCTTCCTTGGCGTCGAGTTCTGCGAGTTTGGCGTCTATTTCTGCAATCTTGGCGTCCTCTTCAGCGATTTGGGCGCGAAGTTCGGCGATGCGTTTTGCTTTTTCTGCTTCTTCAACCTGGGCCTTGGCTTCCAAAGTTTTTTCGCCGCGATGTTCAAGGGTTTCGCGCGAGACTTCTGCGGCGGTCTCAACTTTACTGGTTAACTTTTCTGGATTAGGCATTTTCACCTCCTAAGAAATCGGTTTTATAAGCAAGCACGGTTCTAGAAATAATTTGCTGAAGGTCGATATTCGCATTCTGGAAAAACTCCTGAAAAACCGCTGGGTTTTCTTCGTTCTGATCAAAAATTTTGTTAATCTCGGCAAGTTGCTCTTTAGAGAGTGAGCCGAAAATCGCTTGGGAAATTTGGTCGTCGAGTTTTTGAATTGCTTCCTCGCGGACAGTTTCAAGATTCGCGTCGGGCTGATTTTGGTATTTTTGCGCTATCAGCGCATCGACAAACTGGCCCAGAGTTTCCCGATCGACGAGATAATCGTTCATAGTGCTTGTTTTTATTGACCTTTCTGTTATTAGATTAGCATAAGCGTGTGTTTTGGTCAACTTTGTTGAGAATAAGAAAAAACCGAACAAGTTGTTCGGTTTTTATTTTGGCTAGTCTGTTTTGGTGTTTGATTGTTTTGTTAGGCTTGGTATTTTAATGCTGCGAGCGCAAGTTTACCAAGCCGTGTATTTCTCCGTTTGATCCTTTCTCTTGCGGCTGGGCTCATCTCTGCTGGCGAGGCATAATCCCTTTCCGCTTGATAAAACTCAAATTGTAGATTGTCGTTAAGTTTTTCCGCCATTTTGTTCCTTTTTGTTTTTATTATTATTTGTTAGAATGTTTGTTTTGTTTTCTAACTTATTTTGAGTATAGCACACTTTATCGAAAAAGTCAATAGTGTTTATGCTTTATTTTTGAAAAAAGTCAAGTTAACAGGTGTGTTTGTCTCAAAAAATAGCTAACTTTCAAAGCGAAACATAAAGAAAATCCCGAGCCGGGATTTTCAGAGTGAGCCCCCGTAAAGACGGGCGGTGAACGGGTTTCGCGTGGAAGTTAGTTATTTTTTTCTAACGAAATTGTAATATTGTTCCCTTTTAGCTTGGCGATTTCGTCGTAAGCATAGTTTTCGTCTTTTACGATTTTGTCGGCAAGAACTTCGGTTTTAACGAGGTCGATAAAGTTTTCTGGAATATCGGCCGAGAGTGACAAATTAATATGGTCGTCCATCGAAAGCCCGGCATTTTTACGAGCAGATTGGATAGAGCGGATTAAATCGCGGGCATAGCCTTCTTCTTCGAGCTCCTTGGTTAGAACCTTGTCAAGATAGGACTCAGCCCCATTTTCGACCGCCTTTACATTAACCTCATCCATAATAATCTGTTCATAGAAATCGTCGAGTTTGTCACCAGTGTAAACGAATTTAGCGAGAGGTTGGCGGACTTTGATTTGGCTCTCGGTCTCGGATTTGCGCATCCGGAGAGCGAGACCCTCGGTGATAATCTCGCGGGCGCGAGCCATTTCATCAATCAAATCCATGTCAATCACGCCAGATGAAGGCCAATCCTTAAGATGGACAGATTCGGAATCGCCAGTTAACTTCTGGTAAAGTTCTTCGGAAAGGAATGGGGTGAACGGGGCGAGAATTTTGCTAAGATAGACCAAGACGAAGTAAAGCGTGCTATAGGCGGAAAGTTTGTCGGCCTCGTCATCAGATTTCGAGAAACGACGGCGCGAACGACGGACGAACCAGTTCGAGAGATCGTCCAAGAATGGGAGAACCTCGGCGAGGGCTTTCGGAATATTGTATTCGGTCATTCCCTCGGTGATTTGATCGCGGAGTTGGTAGATGCGCGAGATAATCCAGCGGTCGAGCGGATTCTCGGATTCCTTAGCGTTTTTGAGGTCCTCCGAATCGATACCATCAATTTCGGCGTAAGTCGTAAAGAAATCATAGACATTCCAGACCATGGCAAGTTTACGATTGACGTCGGAGACGTCTTTGTCGAGAAGCGCGAAGTCCTCGCCAGAGAGAACCGGGCTCGAGAGCAAGAGGAAGCGAAGAGCATCAGCGGAATATTGATCCATTAAGATATTCGGGTCGGTAAAGTTGCCGAGGGATTTAGACATTTTGCGGCCGTCGTTTCCGGCTAAGGTCCCGGTCGTAATAACGTTTTTATAGGCGTTCTTGGCGCCGGTTTTCGCTTTGTCGCCAAAAGCCCCGACCTCGGCGAGAGCAACGTTAACGGCGTGGACATAGTAGAACCAGGCGCGAACTTGCCCGACATACTCGACGATAAAGTCAGCTGGGTAGTTTTTCTCGAACTTTTCTTTATTCTCAAACGGATAATGGAGTTCTGCAAACGGCATTGAGCCAGATTCAAACCAGCAGTCCAGGACTTTCTCGATGCGGGTAAAATGTTCGCCGTCGATGTCAAAAGTGATTCCGTCGACCCATGGGCGGTGATAATCTTCGAGGGACTTTCCGGAGAGTTCTTCAAGTTCTTTATAGGAGCCGACAACTTTTATGGTTCCCTTGTCGCCCTTCCAGACTGGCATGGCGGTTGCCCAAAAACGGTCGCGCGAAAGATTCCAATCTGGGGCGGCTTCGATGTTTTTAGCAAAACGGCCGTGTTTTAGATAGGCTGGGAACCAGTTGATGTTCTCATTTTCGGAAAGCATGAGAGATTTTTGACCCTCGATATCAAAGAACCAGGACGGAAAGGCGCGGTAGATGATGCGTTCTTTCGAGCGAGGGTTAAACGGGTATTCATGCTTTATGTAATCGATTTTATAAATAATTCCCTTTTCCTCGAGGCATTTAGCGATGAATTTATTACCAGCCCAGACCTGGATGCCGTTTTCGTCGGTGTCACGGACGCCGAGATTATGCAGTTCTTCCGCCATTTCTGGAAGATAATAGCCATTCTCATCAAGACAGTCGACAAAATCGAGCTCGTATTTACTCGCCAAAGCATAATCGTCCTCGCCGTAAGCTGGAGCGATATGAACAATCCCGGTCCCGTCATCAGCGGAAACGAAGTCGGCAGGAAGGACGGTATAGGTATCCTTGCGGCGGATACAGCCTTTATCGCCATTTGAACCAAGGTCGAAGAGGCCGTCGGCGACGTTTAGGATTGGCTCATATTTTTTGCCGACAAAATGGGAGCCTTTATAGGCCTGAGTAGGTTTTTTATCTTCGCCGAATAACTTTTTTCCAAGTTCGACTGCGACGACGAGTTTTTCACCATCGACAGCGTAAACGCCATATTCGAGATCTGGGTGAACGGCAAGGGCAAGGTTTGCCGGTAGAGTCCAAGGGGTTGTCGTCCAGGCGAGAAGGGTTAAATCGGAATCTTTAAGATGGAATTTAACGTAGGCGGAAGGGTCGGTGACGGTCTGGTAGGCGTCGTTGTCCATCGTTACTTCAGCCTTAGAGACCGGGGTCGCGAACTTCGTATCATACATTAAGACTTTGCGTCCTTCGTAGATTTTACCGGCTTCGTAGAGTGATTTGAATGCCCACCAAACCGATTCCATATAATCTTTATCCATCGTGCGGTAACAATTATCGAAGTCGACCCAGCGACCAATTCGGTCAATCGTTCCCCGCCAAGTTTCGGAGTTTGCGACCATAGATTCTTTGGCCTTTAAGATATAGTCTTCGAGAGACCATTTTGTGCCGATTTCGCGGCGGTCTTTAATACCGAGCTGTTTCTCGACGAAGTTTTCGGCTGGGAGGCCGTGGCAGTCCCAACCCCAACGGCGTTCGACGCGTTTACCATTCATAGTCCAGAAACGTGGGACGGCGTCTTTGACGATAGAGCTAAGAAGGGTGCCGTGGTGTGGGTTTCCGGTAATAAATGGAGGGCCGTCGTAGAAGACGTATTGGTTATCAATCGGGCGAGATTCGACCGATTTCTCGAAAGTTTTATTCTTTTTCCACCACTCAGCGATGGATTTTTCGTATTCTATGGCCTTCCGGCGTTCTCCAGCTCTATATTTCATTCTTTAATTATAACATATTTTCGGAGTTTTGGGATGGGCTACGACGCCTTCTCAATAATCGCGTAATAGCCATAGTAGTTATTTACGGAGCCGTCGGTTTTGAAGTAAATTTTTACAGTGTCGCCAGAAACGGTAAATTCTTTGGTGGTTTTAGTAGTGCCGCCTAGTTTGCCGCTAATGGATGATGAATAGTTAGACTGGGATGGAGTGATGTCGGATGGGTAGATAGCGACCCAGTCATAGCTAGTAGATTCGGTTTGGTAAGTAATAGTGACTTTGAGAGAGTTAGCGCCTGGGATGGTGACGGTATCTGTGACATTAGAGTTATTGGCATAGCTACCGGTTGAGACGCCTTCGTCGTTGATGTTGGAGGATTTGGAAATGGCATAAGTTGGGGCTTTTTGAACACAGCGCACCGAGAGCCCGTAGACCCGAACGAGGCTGCGGCCAGAGCGCAACCCACCGCCAACGCTGTAGTAGAGGTAGTAACGATTGACGGCACTGAGCGCCGTAGAAGACCAGAAGAGGCCGTACGACCCGACATTGTAGAGCGAGCCATCGTCGAAGTAGCCACTAGCAACCGGAGAGAAAACGCCTTCGTAAGTTGTATCCCAGTTATAGCCGCCAGCCGGAACGAGAGACTGAGTTTGGGCGTAGGTTGGTAATGTCCAACCTGCTGGGCAGATAGATTGTTCAGCTGGAGCGGTGCTTGAATCCGTACTTGGATCGTTCCTAATAGTTCCCGCCGAAGCAGCCGCATAGTTATAAAGGATGCCTAGCTGTTCTGCAGTTAGACCGTTTCGTTCGCTTTCCGTGTAGATGTGGAAGTATGGGTCTGTATAGGAATATGCCATCGAATCTACTGGGACTGGTGGCTGTCCTTCGCCGCCGAAGTTTACGGTTCCAGTTACGTCTGAAGTGTCTGAGGTAAGGGTCGTAACCCCTGTGAGGTCATATGCTAAGTTCTGGGTCATCCAGCAGTTATCTGCAATGTACCGCACTGAATAGAGTTTATTGTCTCTTGCATCGGTTAAGATGACTGGCTCGTTCGCAGCATTAGCTCGACAGCTAAAGTAAGAATAGCTCTGCATCTCACCACCATATTTAGTCCACTGCGCATAAAGCGTAACATCCACATCTTCAGTCCCCTCTGCGGCGGCGTATTCCCCGCCAGCTGGGTAGCTAGTTCCAGAGCCGTCTGGCTCGGTATTCCAGCTAGTTACAACATAACCAGACTTTGTGAAGCCACTAGTGATGAGATTTGCGGTTGTGCCGTTAGAAATGCGTTGCGGACCCATTTCGCCAGATTCTGCGCCGTTGCCGTTAAAGTTGATGATGGTTTGGGCGGTGCGGATGCAACGGATAGATTCTCCCCAATCTCGGCCGTTGTAAGTATCCACTCGTAAACCATTAGTCTGATCATAGTAAAGAGCTTCGCGACTGTAATCTGGTACATCTGCAGCTTTAGTAGATGTCCAAAAATAACCTTGTTCTCCCGCGACCATAAGAGACCCGCCGCCAGGATAAAGGCCTGCCATAGATGGAGAAAATTCTTCTACATTCTGAAGGATCCCCTGCATTTGAGTCGAACTTGGCAATCTCCAGCCAGCTGGACAAATAGAATAAGCTGCTTCGATGACACTAGAATCACCAACGATAGTCCCGGCGGAGGCAGCGGCATAGTTATAATAGCAACCGTAATCTGGATTACTAGAGCAAGTTGTTTGCGGCTCGCCATAACTTAGAGTATTCCCTTCTAATTGCGTAGTTGGAAGAGTGTAATTTGAAGAAACATTAGAGGTAAGAGGCGTTAGAGTGGAGCCTGGTTCTAAAGCTAGGTTCTGCGTCATCCAGCAGTTACCGTTGATGTAGCGGACGGTATAGGTTTTTCCATCGCGGAAGTCTGTTACGGTGACTGGGGCGTCTGCGGCTTCAGCAACACACATGGCGGTAGTGTAATCTTGGATAAAGGTTGGGAGAGGGTTAGAGATGGCGGTAACAGTAAAGACATTGTCGTAAGTTGTGACTTGGTTATTGTAATCTGCTCTGGCGCCAATAGAAATACTATAATTATTGCCACTTGGAACTGGGTTGTTAACGGTGTCCAGAATAGTTCCGTCAGTAGTTGGAGCTGGTAGATAGTTAGAGTTGTCACTAGAGTTTAGTTTGTTTGGCTTATATCCCCATTTACCATTATAGATAGTATTAGCCGCGTCTGAGAAAGAGCTTTCCGATACGGCATTGTCGATAGAAGATAGGGTATTTCCTTTTCCGATTAAGAGTCCATTATCACTATTAGAAAGAATGGAGAGTTTATAGCCGGAGAAGTTATTTGTTTTAACTAAGAAAGTAGCCGAAGAAGAGGAAGAGGCAAAGGTTCCGTCTACCGATTCAACTGAAAGGTCTACTGAGGCAGTTGGGTTAGTGACTTCGAGAGTGATAGTTGGGTCGTTGACGGAGGGGGTAGCATCGGTTTTATTCGCTGAGAAGCTGACTGGGAAGATAATTGCGAGATTTAGAATCGCAAAAACGAAGATAGCGGAAAATGCTACGGTCCGGAATCTAACACTTTTCTTGATAAAAGTGCCACTACGCCACGGAAAGAGAGTTTTTAGATATGGAAAAAGGCCTAAAAATTCTTGAATCTTTTTTAGACCGTGACGTAGTACAAAAATGAAATGAGAAAGCTGTCCTTGGCGGAAAGATTTTGGATTGGACCTATTTGTTTTGGTTTGTATGGCCTTTGACATTTTACCTCTCTTTATTATCTCGAGGGCCAGTTACAAAAATGGCACCACGAGGGTGCAACAATCAAATATATGTATCGGCGTGACCGGCACAACATTTTGACTTCCTCATGATGCCATAGCTAATGTCGTACTCGGTCATCCGATAAAAAATCGGTCGCGATAACACATATATTTAATTGTTGCATTATTATTATATCATAGTCTAGAAAAAAGCAATAGCAAAAAACTAAAACTCCGTCCTAGGCGAGACGGAGTTTTAGCATATTAAGGTAGGAGGTTAAGGAGACCAACTTGGCTGGCAGATTCTCGCCACCAGCGACCTCACACGGTTGCGTTTGTGACGATCTGGAGAAAATAAGATCAAACCCTTAGAGCCAGTCATTTACCCGAGCAACTGCGGCATCGCCCGGGCTGGCTCGACCTGGGGAATGCAAGCATCCTTCAAGTGCTTGACTTTTTAGTTTACTTTGCTAATATAGAATTAAGGTTTGTTTATTTCTTTCGTCGCTTGACGAAAGAAATTTTTATCTTAACGACAATTCGTAGCGACTTTATGGTGAAAGTCACTTTCCTCCTTTCTGCCAGCTAAATTGTTAATCTATACGCCTCCCCAGGCTGCCTATTCTATAGCACGAACAAAAAAATCCTACAACCCCTAGGGTCTAAAATTATTTCGCTTAGGCTTTATTTTGAAGCGTAGTAGGCGACTTCGCTGAAGAGCGGGAGGTTTCTTCCCCGCCAGAGTGCGAGTACCTCGCCGGAATTACCGAGAGCGATAAGAGTTGGGTATTCGACGATATCATAAGTTTCGCAAAAACCAGGCGAAAGGTCTGGGTTCATTTCTTCGATTTTATGTCCAGTTTGGCGATAGAAATTCTCTAGCCACTCAGCAACCGTTCTTGTATAGTCTTCGCGATCTCGATAAATGCAGATTACGCGCATGGTTCCCTTCCCGTATATATTATATACTGTTATTTCTTTTTCTTTTGCTCTTTTAAGATGTTTTCAAAGTCCTCGAGGGTCTTGAATTCGCGAAAAACCGAAGCGAAGCGGACATAGGCAACTTCATTAACCTCAGCAAGGACATCAAGGACCGCTTCGCCAATTTGGCAACTACTAATTTCATCAGTTCCATAGCCGTAAAGGATATCGGCGGCGCGACTAACGACGGCCTCGATCTCGAGTTCAGAATTAAAGAATTTACCGACGCTACGTTTAACAGCAAGGAGTAATTTATCGCGATCGAAAATTTCTTTATTACCACTACGTTTATTAACGGTTAAAGGTGGCATTTCGATTCGCTCATAGGTAGTAAAACGGCGGCCGTCTTTAGTCTCCCGACGACGACGAATCATTGCGCCGTCTAACGTTTCGCGGCTTTCTAGAACTTTGCTATCTCCAATACGAAATTTCTGTTCCATAGCCTAGGCCTTTCTTTAATCTTTTTTCTTCTTGTTCTTGAAGCGCTCGCGGAGAGAAGGCGGAACGTCCATTTCGTCATCCGAGATAATCGGAGCTTGTTCTACCACTGGTTCACTTTTGATGGAATCCCACATGTTCGACTTTGCTTCAGTGGCAAAATCGTTCACTTCGGTCGCTGGTTTTTCTTCAGTTTTTATCTCAGTGGCTTCTTGAATGATCGGTTCATTATAATATTCTGAGTCGAAACCAGTTGCAACGACTGTAACGACAATTTCATCGCCGAGCTCTGGGCGGATTGAAGCACCGAAGATGATGTTCGCATCTGGGGAGACGGCACCGGTAATGACTTCAGCAGCTTCTTGAATTTCAGACATAGACATATCATAACCACCAGCAACTGAGAAGAGGACTCCGCGGGCGCCTTCGATTTTAACTTCGATAAGTGGTGATTCGACAGCTTGTTGAGCGGCGATCACGGCACGATTTTCGCCGGAAGCACGACCGATGCCCATAAGAGCTGAGCCAGCATTTTTCATAATTGCTTTAACGTCGGCAAAGTCGAGGTTGATTAATGAGTGCTCGGTAATAAGTTCGGAAATCCCCTGGACGCCTTGGCGAAGAACGTCATCGGCAATTTTAAAGGTTTCGAGAAGCGGGGTTGTTGGGTCAATAGTCTGGAGAAGACGATCATTAGGGATCGTGATAAGAGCATCGACTTGGCGAGAAAGTTTATCGATAGCGAGGTCAGCGTTTGCGCGACGACGAGCGCCCTCAAAAGTGAATGGTTTCGTTGCGACACCAACGGTTAAAATATCTTTCTTGCGAGCCTCTTCGGCGACAATTGGACCAGCGCCAGACCCAGTACCACCACCAGCACCAATCGTAATAAATACCATATCCGCACCGTCGAGAGCTTTTTCGATTGTTTCTCTGCCTTCTTCGGCTGCTTCGCGGCCTTTTTCTGGATCGCCACCAGCACCAAGACCCTTACCAATATGAACTTTTGTGTCAGCAGAGGAATGGTGTAGGGCCTGGGCATCGGTATTAATCGCGACAAACTCGACGCCGGACAGCCCGACTTCTTTCATCCGCTCAACTGCGGAGCCACCGGCGCCGCCAACACCTACAACTTTAATGCTTGCTTTGCTTTCCACCTCTGTCGGTTTGATTTCTGGCATAATATTTCCTCGCTTTATTTAAGTATAGTATAAGTCATATACTCTGAAAAATCAAGGGTTCACTCTCTAGAATTTACTAAAGATTTTCTTCAAGAATCCAGAAGCATCGCCAATTTTAGGGGTTTTTTTCGAGGATTTCTTCTTTTCTGCGACGTTATTAGGGCTTTCATTAGCTGCCAATAAGGCTAGTCCAACTGCCGTGGCAAATTCTGGCTTTTCAATGGCGTCGGCAACGCCACCTAGACCTTTCGGGATACCAATTTTAACCGCGGCCTCCAAAGCGTCTTTCGCGAACAAGTCAAGGTTTCGCATCCTAGCACCGCCACCAGTGATGACAACTCCTTCTGGTAGACGTTGGTCATATTTAGCAGTTTTCAGTTTCTTGCGGATTTCACCAAAGATTTCGTCGAGACGAGCCTTAACCACTTCTTCAACTTCTTTGCGTTCAAAAGTGCGTTCTTTACCATCTTTTGCTATTTTAATAATAGGAGATTTTTCAGTATTAAAATCGCCCGTGACAAATCTAGTTTTAATTTCTTCAGCAAGCTCTGGGTCGATAGCGAGAACAATCGCTAAATCGTTTGTAATATTATTAGAACCAGCTGGGACCACACCGATATATTGAAGGTCGCCTTCCTCGAAAACTGCGACGGAAGTCGTAGCAGCGCCAAAATCAATCACAGCAACGCCGTTTTCCTTTTGACGTTCAGTTAGAACCGCATAAGCTGCGGCGACAACACTCGGAACGAGTCTTTCGACTTTAACGTCGGCAGACTCCATGGCTTTTCTGAGATTATCGCAATTCGGGGTTAAAGCAGAAATTACATTAGCGCGCATCTCCAAACGAGCCCCAGACATACCAAGAGCATCTTTAATCCCGCCCTGACCATCCAAAGCATATTCAAGAGGCACGACATCGAGTACGTCACGATTAGCGGGGATCCTTCCGGTTACAGCAACATCCTCAACGCGGTCCAAATCTTCATCATTAATTTCATGTTCAACCGTTCCAACGGCAATCATCCCCTCGGTTTTAGTCGAGAGAAGTTGGGCGCCATTAATACTAACGTAGGCAGAACGGACCTCAAGACCACCCATGCGCTCAGCTTCGCCGAGCATTTTGTCAACGGAGCCAGCTGGGCCAGCTAAGTTAGCCGGGACACCTTTTCGCATGCCAGTAGTTTTACCTTCGTTATAGCCAACAACAGCAAGTGAGCCATCTTTGTTTACTTTCGCAATAACAGCACGAACATTCTCCGTACCCAAGTCCAATCCTGTTACAAAACGGCTCGTTTCATCCATAAGCACATTATAGCACAATTAATCAGCGAGTGTCAAAACTTCGTAGCCGTCTTTTGTGACGAGGACAGTGTGTTCACAGTGACAGCCGATCGAGCCGTCTTTCATTTTAACGCTCCAGTTGTCGTCTTTATCGACATAGTTCGCTGGTTTGCCGAGACAAGACATCGGCTCGATGCAAATCGTATCGCCCTCGACGAGCTGGTAACCGCGACCTTTTTTGCCGTAATTTGGTACTTCGGGTGCAGAATGCATCTGTTCATCAATTCCATGACCGATATAATTTTCGATGACACCAAGATGACCTTTTCTCATAACTTTCTCAACAGCAGCACCGATATCGCCAATATGGGCGCCTGGTTTTACTTGTTCAATTCCCTCCCACATTGCCGATTCAGTTACCGAAATCATTTTTTTCACAGCAGGCGAGCCTTCGCCACCAACTAACATGGTAAAAGCGGAGTCGGTGAAGAAACCTTTATAATAAATATCAAGATCAAAAGAAACTTTATCACCTTTTTCTAGCGGTTCGTTCTTTGGGGCGCCATGGACAAGCTCGTCATTAACCGAAATACAAATTGCACCCGGAAATTCATCGTCCAGCATATCATAGGCGACTTTTGCGCCACGTGTTTCAATTTCTTTTCGCACCCAGGCATCAATCTCTTTGCCGGTCATGCCCGGCTTCACATATTCCTTTAGATCCTTTAAGAGATTGCCGAGAATTTTACCGCCTTCTCTCATGGCAGTAATTTTTTTATTCAATTTCTCTGGAGTAGAATTTCCGATATTGATCATAGTTATTCCCCGTAACTTTTTTCGATTTCTCCACCATTGACATCACTGGTTTGTTTTGTGGCATTTGGGTTGAATCTTTCGATAGTCGCGATAAGCCGCCCTGTAATAGTCCCGATTTCGCCAACACCATTAATCCGCTCGACTGGAATATCTTTCGCTTCCAATAGAGGTAAAATTGAATAAATATTTTGTTCAAAGATTTCGAAGCGACGGTCGATTGACTCTTTTTCCTGGTCGTCGGCACGACCACGGAGAGCTAGACGGCCGTAGAGTTCTTCCTTTGGGACATCGAGAATGATTGCGCCATCAATTTTGTCTGCCATATTCTCCATAAGCCATTCCGCTTGAACCGCCGTCCTAGGATAGCCATCCAAAATTACATCGAACCCCTCAGATTCGGCTTTTTCGATTTGACGAGCCATCAGCCTTGTCACTTCGTCGTCTGGGATAAGATTACCATTTTCGATAATATGATTGTAAGCGCCGGTGTCACGAATTACCTGCCCAACGGAAAGCGCGCGCCAGCCAAAAATTTCGGAAAGGGCTTTACTCTGGGTGCCTTTCCCTGAACCTGCTAAACCAAATAAGATAATCATAACTTGATTATAGCATAAAAAATCCCCCTTCATCGGGGGATTTCTACTATTTAAGTCCTAATTTAATACGCTCAGTTTTTTCAGCCTTGCGTGCTTCGCGAATAATAGCCTTAAGACGTCGTTCGCGTTTTGAAATAGATTTACTAAAACGCATCTGCGACTTCTTAAGAGGCATAATTCCACTCTGAAGGACTTTGCGGTTGAAGCGGCGGATAATGTTTTCGTTCGCCTCGCCCTGATCTTTTCTCGTAACTTTAATAGCCATATTGGGATGTATTATAGCACACGTGAGTAAAAAATGCAACAAAAAAGACCTCTTAGGTCTTTAAAGTGGCGGATCCGACGAGACTCGAACTCGCGACCTCTGCCGTGACAGGGCAGCGCTCTAACCAACTGAGCTACGAATCCACTGAGGACTATTATAACGCATGCTGCTTAAAAAATCAAGGGTTTCTTATTACATTCCTGGTATCTTAAAGGCGTCTGGGGAGACAGGTTGAGGGGCCGGGGCTTCTGTAGGAGCAGCGGTCAAAACTGGTTCGGACGAGGCAGCGGTTGGTTGTTCCGGTGCGGTGATAGCTGGTTCTGGAGTAACAGCTGGCGCAGGAGAGGCAAGCTCCGTAGGAGGGACGATTGTACTAAAATCAATTGCTGGGGTTGGTGGTGGAGGAAGAACTTGGTCGTCTGGCATTGGGAGATAGTTAATATCTGGAACTCCATTAACTTCTGGTGAAGTCGCAACCTCTGGCACGGCCGCAGTAGCCGGATTGGCTTCTGCAAGAGCAGCTTCAAGCATCTCGCCGTATTTGTTAGTTCCCTCGCTAAGCGTTTCGGCAGCAAAATCTTCAGGTGGAGTAATAACTTTTTCTGGTCGCAAAAGATTATCCGTTCCAGAACTAACTTGTGGAAGTTCTGGAGAAGTGGTTTCTGGTGTCGCCGAAAGAGCAGGCAGAGTATCAAGACGGAGAGGTTCTTCCTTAACTTCTGGGGTCGTCTCGGCGCCAGCGTTAGCGAGGCTGGCCTCGGTAGCTTTTAGTTCTTCAAGTAGAGGATCCTCCTCTGGCTTTTCTTCGATTTCTGGCTCGGACGGGGCAGCTGGCTCCAGAGTAGCATCAGGCTCTTCCGAAATCTCACCCTCCTCAGCATGGTTAATGTTCAATGCGGTTGGGTCTTCGTTTGTTTCCTCGGAGGAGTCAGAAAAAGCAAAGAATTGATTATTGATGTCAGCGGTAATATTTTTCGCAATTAGTTGTTGGTCGGCGCCAGATTCCATTAAATTCGAGGCAATCTTCATTGTTTCTGAAGTAGTATTCCCTTTCGAGAAACGATCGGTCGCGGCAATAATGCCGGTCAAGAAGGCAGTCGCTTCTTCTGGCTGGATTTTGGACTTGCCTCCAACCTCATAAAGAAGATGGGCAATCATTTCACAAACCGAGCTAGCTTTTTTGTCGCTCCACTCAATTTCGCCGAATTTTCCCGGATTGCCAGTCGTAATATTAATAACGGCGGCGTCATGCATAATTCGTCCATGTTCGCGAAGGGCAGAATCAAGATCAACACCATTTGCCACGTCTAAAGCTAGAACGAGATCAATGTTAAAATCGCCATAGGAAAAAGCTAAATCCTCCTCACCGATTCGCGAGCGATAAGGGGTAATGAAAATTTTGACATAGTCGCCATCAAGTTTATAACGAAGGTGGTCGGCTTTTTCTTTATTCAAAGCGATCACGAAATCTTGGAGAGTATCAGCGGTCTTATCAAAAGTCTCTTCTGGCTTTAAAAACTCGAGAGCGTTCGGCGTCGAGCCGGAATAAATTGCGGTTGCGCGCTTCCCCATTTTGTCGAGATACATCGATAGACCAATCGCGGCAGAAATTTCGTCCACGGTCGGGTCGGAAGAGAGGGCAACGAGAACATTATGCGCTTCGGAAATTTTCGCAGCAACTTCGGACATTAAATCTTTTTCAACAGGAGCTGCAATATCAGCCTCGCTGGCTGGATTTTTTGCGTCAGCATTATCCGTCGCCGTAGGAACTTTTGGCGCCTGTGTGTCATTTAAGAGAGAAGTATTTGTTTGATTTTCTTCCGGCATCGTTACCTTTCTTCCCTAATTTTACCATAAGCGTAGATAAAATCAAGGATTTTCCAGGGTGCCCCCTTTACTTTTTTCAGAGTTTTTGGTATAATTTACGAAAGTCAATAATTTTTAATCTAAATAGGAATAAAATGCCGATTATTAAATCCGCCAAAAAGGCAGCTCGTCAAGCGACGAAGCGTACAGCACATAATGTAGAAATCAAGAAAAGTATTAAGGCCGCTTTGAAGGCTTTTAAAGCTAATCCAACTATGGAGACGCTTGCAAAAGCACAATCCGAGTATGATAAGGCTGCAAAGAAAGATCTTTTGAAGAAGAACACGGCTTCGCGTCGCAAAGCTGCGCTTGCTCGTTTCGCAAAGAAAGCTGGAATGAAGATTGCAACAGTTGAGAAGAAGGCTGTTAAGGAAGTTGCAGAGAAAGTTGAAAAGAAACCTGCGGCTAAGAAAGCTACAACGAAGACAACTGCAGCAAAAAAGACTCAATCAAAAGCCAAGGCTGAATCGAAGTAGATTTTAAAGTAAGGTCAGTTTTAGAGAGCTCCTCGAGGGCTCTCTTTTCTTTAGTTCCCTGTTTTAAGTTAAAGTCTTTGAGCGCACTCGAAACTAAAAGTCCAAAAAACATAATCGGGTCTTCATCTTGCTCGATTTGGCGAAGCATTTCGACGGCTTTTTTGCCGTCTCGTTTTGCGGTGCCATAGATATTAAAAACTAAACTAAAGTTTTGATTTTTTTGAGGAGCAAATTCGATAAACTCAATTTTGTCTTTTAGCGTTTTATAAGTGTTCGAGCGCTTATCGAGTTTGGTTTCAAAAAGAGCGATATCATGCTTTGTGTCTAAATATTCTGGGAGTTTTTCAAAAATAGTCTTATTGGCGGTAAAATCGCGGAGGAGAATTTTGCGAACGTCGGCGAAGAAGGTTGTGCCACGAAAAATAGTCGGGAGGTCAAGCGAAGTTAATTCTTCGCAGTCGATAATCTCGTATTCCGCTCCAAGATATCTTTCAATTGCCTGCTTGGCACGTTTGCGATCGTCACCATAAAAAACCTTAATCATTTTTAGCCTTTTCTCGTGAAGTCAGTTTTTCGACTTCACAGAACTTTTCCACTTTTTGACAAGACGGGCAGAGGTGGGTTCCCCGACCGGCGACGCGAATTTTGATAATTTTTTCATTACAAACTGGGCAGTTCTTCCCTTCACGATGAAAAACTTGGGCGAATTTATCTAGGTAATCGCCGCGCGTGCCATCTGCCTTAACATAAGTTGCCATTGTCGAGCCGCCGGATTCGATCGACTTATCCATCACTTTGCAGGCAGATTCTAAGAGCCTCCCGGCCTCTTCTTTTGTGATGGTGCCGCACCTTCGTTCTGGGTGAATTTTAGACATAAAAAGCGACTCATCAGCATAGATGTTGCCAAGGCCGCAAATAATCGTTTGGTCTAAAATCGTGGCTTTGATGAGCGAATTTTTATGGTGCCCGAGCTTTTCGTAAAATTCTTCAGCAGTCATAAACCAAGGCTCTTTAGCAAGTTTTTTAATAAAACTATCCTCCTCGACTTCTGAAGTCTTTAGGGCTTTGATAAAACCAAATTTACGTTGGTCGTTAAAATATAAAGTTCCGTTTTCGAATTTTAAAACGACACGAGTTTGCTTATTGGGAAGGTTGGCGACAAAATTTTCGCTCGGATGGCCTGCGGCATAACGCTCTTCCCCGTCGTAAATAAGTTGCCCAGTCATGCGGAGATGAATCATTAAGGAATAGTCATTATCGAGATCGAGAACAAGTGCCTTACCGAAACGACGAACACTAATAACTTTGCCAGTTGTCGGCGAGCCAATAAAAGATTTTTCATTCAGGATTTCGATTTTAGTGATTTTCTTCTGAAGAATAAATTTACTCAGACCGCGCTTAACGGTTTCAACTTCCGGAAGTTCAGGCATAGTCTTCTCCTAAATATTGTTTCGAAAAATCGAGAATGAGCCTGTCTGTAAGATTCTCAAAACCCTCAAACGAAGAATAAAGATATTTATTATCATCTTTTTCTGAAATGTTGGTGCCGTCTTTTAATTTTTGGTCGATTTTTAGAAGTTCGTCCGCAGTCGTTTCGACTGGAAAAATTTGGCTGGCGGCATGGACGAGTTTTTCGCTTTCGACTTCGGAGTCTATATTAATGGAATGATGAAAATTCCGGTCATAAAGCCAAAAATCGTGGCGCTTAATCTCTGGAATTTTTTCGGCAGGGTAGTTATCATATTCTTTACGACAACCAATAGCCTGGTATGCACTATAATTGTAATAACTGTCGAGATATAGATGAAAAAGATAGCCTAGGTAGATTGGGGACTCTTTTTTAATTTTGTCTGAATTTTGACGATAAAAATTCTCGAAGCTCTCGCATAAAACTCCTGGCTGGGAATCTGGCGTAAAATGAGTTTCTTCATGGGACTTAATCTTTGCCACTGGATATAGATAGCCGTTATTAAGATCGGGTAGAATATTGCCCAACAAAAATTCTTTCTCTTCGGCGGGCGAATAGTTAAGTTTTTTGCTGAGGCGTTTGCCCGCCTCTAAATGTATGTTCCAACTTGGCATATCGTATTCATTATAACACAACTGACGCCCCGAGAGGCGTCAGTTAGGAGTCATTATTTAATTAGCGAGCGTAAGCGAGGTTATGCTCCATCGCCTGGGTTTCAAGAGCAGCGAGACGTTCCGCATCGTCAATGGCAGAATTTACGCAATGCTTCACGCGAGCTCCTTCCTCAGCCTTTTTCGCGTCATTCCAACGATCCAAAGTTCCAACTAGATAGCCAGTGATTCGGCGGAGACGTTCGAATTTGTTGCCATCATCGAAATAGTGAGCGTGGGCGTTAAAATACTCCTGAGCGGCTTCGTCGCCTTCTTTTTTCATAATTAATTTAGTACCGATTTCAACGAGACAGGATGCATGCATAGTTTCATACTGGTCAAAGTCAGCGAGGGCTTCGATCGCTTCTTTCTCGGAAATTTTTGCATAATGACCGAGCGATTTCAGGAAACGTTTAATTTCAAAAACTTCAGCGTCATTAGGGTTTCGATAAATAATTTTCTTCATGGTTCTCTCCTTTTTTCTTATTTAGAGTTGTTTAAAAGCATTACCTAAAACCATTATAGACGCTAGATGTGGTGGTGTCAAGAAGGTTTTGACACTAAATATGGAGATTCTTATGCTTTGGTGGCCTCTAGAATAAATTGGATCCCGACAATAACAATCGAAATTACAGAAATAATAATTGTAGCGATTGCTTTGCTTTTTTTGCGGGTTCTAAGCCCCTGCACGGCGAAGCATAGATCCATTGCATAGATGATAGCGCCATAAGCAAACCCGAAAAACGAAATAACTAGACCAATAAGCGAAAACCAAAAACCGACTTCGCACATAGTTTCCTGCTTTTTTAGAGTTTCGTTCTGAAATGCTTGCGAAAACTGTGTTTGAGCTTGAGGCTGGATAGCCTGTGGAGAGGTAGAAGCTTGACTTAAACGCTCAATTTCTTGGAACAATCCACTCAGAATATTACGATAGTTCACTACTGCCGTACTAAGGTTATTTTGTTCGATCGGAAATTCGCCAAGAGCACTTTTCAGCCAGGCCCAGATAGTTAAAGTCTGTCCTTGAATTGCATAACTAAAATATTTATAGCCTTCAAACATTGGCTCACCAGAACGAAAATATTGCTCGCCATTCTTATTTTGCAGAGTAAATTTATTTGTCTGCAAGAATTTCGTGATAAGATTATTTACCTCTTGGGCGTTGATGATTTGAAAATGATATTCGCTGCGGTTGTTTTTCATATTCCTCCTTTACTTAAAGCTCTCCCCAGTTTTTTCCGATTGAAACATCTACGGCGAGTTTAATACTGAGTTCTGGGGCGACAGATTCCATAGTTTCTTTCAAAATTTGAGCAACTTTTTCGCGATCTTTTTCGTCGCATTCAACAATTAAAGAATCATGAACTTGCATAATTAAATCTGCAGTTTCTGGCAGTTTTTTATCAACTTCAATCATAGCACGCTTCATAAGATCGGCTTCGGTGCCTTGGATCGGCATGTTGGCGGCAGCTCGCTCGGCGGCTTGACGGATGATAAAATTTGGAGATTTGACGTCTGGGGTTGGGCGACGACGACCATAAAAAGTTTCAACATAACCATCTTCACGCGCTTGCTTCAAAATTGCTTCGAGTTTTTCTTTAATTGGCGCGCGAAGTTTAAAGTAATTATCAATAAATTGTTTAGCTTCTGGGACAGACATATTGGCGGCCTCGGCGAGACCTTTAATACTCATACCATATAAAATTCCGAAGTTAATTACCTTGGCGGCACGGCGTTGGTCTTTGGTGACGGAGTCAAATGGAACCTTGAAAGCTTCGGAGGCGGTTTTAGTATGGATATCGACATCGAAGTTAAAGTCACGGATAAGAGGCTCGTCGTTCGCCAAGATAGCGGCGAGGCGAAGCTCGAATTGGGAATAGTCAGCCGAAACTAAAACTCTTTCTTCCGGAGCAACAAATCCGGTGCGAATACGCTTCCCCGCCTCAGTGCGAACTGGAATATTTTGAAGATTTGGATCGTGTGAAGAAAGGCGTCCGGTCGCCGTGACGTTTTGGGTAAAAGTTGTATGGATACGATTTTTGTCGTCGGCGAGAGTTGGGATCGGGATAATATAAGTCGAGAGGAGCTTAGAAGCTTCGCGATACTCAATGATTTTTGAAATAATCTCGTGGTGTTCTTTTAATTTATCAAGTTCTTTGGCGCCCGTCGAATAGCCGCGTGCGGTTTTTTTAATTCCCTTAGTTGGAAGGCGAAGATCGACGAAAAGAATTTCAGAAAGTTGAATTGGAGAATTTAAATTAAACTCTCGTCCGGCTAATTTGAAGATTTCCTGTTCAAGTTTTTTAACTTCAGTAGTATATTCTTTTTCGAGATTCTTAAAATACTCACGATCAATCAGCATGCCTTTTTCTTCCATTTTGTAGAGCACTGGAATAAGCGGGAGGTCGAAATTTTCCAGAACGTTTAAGACACGTGGCGTTTTCTTTAGCTCATGAATTTGTTTTTGATATTCTTCTTCAGGGATCACAAGACGAGGCTCTTCCCGCGAAAGCGGGTTGATTAAAAAGGCGGCTTGGGACAAATCCCAAAATTTAGCGCCACCAAAAATCTGGTCGGCGATTTTTTTGTCACTATGCATCAAAGTTTTAATATTCCAAGCGATAATAGCATTTTTTTCTAGACTTACAGGCTCTGTATTTATAATTTCTTGAGGGTTAGTTTGGGGGGTTTGCCTAAATTTCCGAATCAAAGAATTAAATTCGAGTTTTTCTAGCCCTCTTATGACCTTTTCTTCATCGAATTTAAAATCTGGCAATTCATTTAAATCGACTGGTGCGTCAAACATAATTTCAGCGAGAGTTTTAGACATATAAGCCGATTCTCTGCCGGCTTCCAACTTCGTTCTGGTTGCTCCCTTAATTTGGTCGAGATTTTCGTAAATCCCATCGAGTGAACCGAAGTCATTTAATAACTTCGCGGCAGTTTTCTCGCCAATGCCAGGAACGCCGGGAATTGAATCCGAGGCATCACCTTTAAGTGCTTTTAAGTCAAGGAATTGCGACTTTTTGATACCATATTTCTGCTCAACCTTGGCGATGTCAATTTTTTCGATATTGGTAAAACCTTTAAGAATACGCCACATGTGGGTATTGTGATCGACGATTTGGAGCATGTCGAGGTCGGAAGAAATAATAAAAGTTTCATAATCACCAGCTTCGTCAGCCTCGCGGCTTAAAGTTCCAATAATATCATCGGCTTCATAGTCGTCAATTTCGATAAATGACCAACCGAGGTTTTTAACAAGTTCTTCTAAAAGAGGAATCTGAGCGTAAAAATCATCGCCCGGTTTAACGCGACCAGATTTATAATTCTCGTAAATCGCACGGCGTTTAGAGGTGGAGGTTTTTGAGTCCCAGGCGACAACGACTTTAGTCGGATTAAGGCGGTTAACAATTTCCATTGCAATTGCGGCAAAGCCATAAACTCCGCCGGTTGGAGTTCCGTCCGCGAGGCTCAGTGCCCCCATCGCATAGTAGCCACGATAGAAAACCGATTTGCCATCGATAAGGACTAAATTCTTCATTAAAACTCGATTTCTTTTAAGATTTCATCGGTCCTAGCGGTCGCTTCGGCGATTGTACCGTTATTCAAAATATAATAGTCCGCAGCAGCAATCGGTCCACCTTTTTCAAGATTTTCGATTTCCGAACGATCGCGCTCGCGAATTGCGGTAGCGTCGAAAGAACGTCCTGGGCGATTTGCGACACGGCCATAGCGTAGACTCTTGTCAACAACGACAGCAACAAAATTCAAACAACGCGGGAATTCATGTTTCAAAATACAATATTCCGTCCAAGAATAAACCCCATCTAAAACAATGCGTTTCTGACCGGCAGAAATTAAATCTTTCGCTTCGGCGATGACCTGGCGAACAACCCAGTCCTTCCCTTCGGTTTCGCGAATCATTTCGCGGAATTTCTTTTCCGATTCTCCATCTTCGGTTCGAACGATTCCCCGCTTTTCCATTTCTTTATATATCATGCCGCCAAAATAAACTTTTGGATAGCCTTTCGAAGTTAAGTGATCAACAATAACAGATTTGCCACTGCCACTCATACCAACAACGGCGAGAATTTTTACATTTTCCATAAGACAAGTATAACATAACTTTTAGATATGAAAAACCGGGCTACGATAAGCCCGGTTTAAATAAATCCGATATTCAGTTTTTCTAGCCGTTAGACGGTTTGCCAGCAACAACGATGGTTTCGCCAGCTTTAACAGGCGTTTTCGCAGCGTCCTGAACACGACGACGTCCTAAAGCTGCAGTTTGACTGCCAGTAAGGTATACGCCTGCACGTTGCAAAACACTTGCAACAGTGTCTCCCTGTTGATAATCAACGGTTTTTGGAGTATTCCCTCCTACTACCACACTAACTTGTGGTTGTGGTAAGCGACTTACTACTTTCCCTGCCATGTTTTTACCCTCCTTTTAAAACATAGTGTGTAAATTTGAAGCATCGAGAGACTGAAAGAATTTCAGCTCCTCGCCTTGCTCAAATTTCGTTAAATTTGCGGCGACTATACTTGCAATTAAGGTTGAAATATAGCCAATGTTGCGAGCGCCACAAGCCAACTGTGATGCTTCCGAGTCATCGAAAAGCCAATCTTTTTCATAGATTTCGCAAGCTTCAAAATCAGACGGAAGAACATTAAAGATAGCAATTTCTTCCCCGGCACTACGCGCATCGATATAAAGCGCAACATCGAGAAAGCACTCTTTAATGGCTTGCCAAATAACTTGGCGGCTAGCCATCGAATCGACGCCGCTAATGACGATGCCTGAGAGCTTAGTTTTCTTCGTGACGCGCTCATAGTGTTTAATGATTTCGCAATGGTCGCCGACTAAAAACTCGATGGTTTTCTCAGCAACATCAACTTTTGGCTTACCAACGAATTTTTCGCTGTAAGCGACTTCGGTTGGTCCATTGCGAAGCTCAAAATTATCGTCGTCCCAAAGATGAATCTTCTGGACGCCCATTTTAGCAAGTAGCATGACGACCATATTGCCAATGCCTCCGGCACCGATAATGTGTACGTCCCATGCGAAGCTATCTGGGTCAAAGAACTTGGTTTGGTCCGAAAAATCCCGCATTTTCTTCACCCCCTTTCAAATACGGTCTAGCGTACGCACCACTTTTTCCCTGGCTATGAGTGGCCGGAACTTTGTCCGCAAAAACTGGAGCCGGTCCCGCAATAGGACGAAGATGCTTCGTCACTTCTACTCGACAGCTAGCCATCAGTTCGACAGGCAACTCATCGACGATCTCTACCGTTAATGACTCAGATATGCGGAAAGGCTGGTAGAGGTCGAGTCTAGCCGTAAATTCGCCTTTGGTGTTAATCACCAGGCTAACTATCCAAGCCGCGTCTAAAGTATTTTCTTCGATATCTTTAACATCTACGGTCGAGAAGAAGACGGAGCCAGCACCGTGTGAATGCCAACGAAGCCGAAGCTTCTCGAGATCTTCTGTGCGACCCTCCTCAATTAAGTCGAGTAGAACGCCATGAAGAGCCTCGTCTTCGAATTCGCAATAACCGTTTGAGGTTCGTTGTGGCGCAATGCGCACCTCGCTAACTCGAAAGGCTTGGACACAACCGGTGGTATTCGGAACGGTTTCCAAAATACCAATGCCAGTCACTTCGTTTGGTAAAGCTGCAGTCGCGTAGCACAACATCTTCGAATAGATGTCTCGTGGAATTAATAGTTTCATAAAATCACCCCCTTGCTTTTCGTTTAAGATTTTCGATTAAACTAACTTTTCTGAAACATTCCGGAATCCCATCCTCGTCGCTCGGGTTGGCAGAATGAAGCGAGTCGATAATGAGCGTAATCGCTTCAATGAGTTGCCCATTACGAAGATACATTTGTATCTCAGACTTCCGACTACCGAAGCAGAAACCGCTACGTTCCATATAATATGGTCTTGCGCTAGTGGGATTCTTGAGTCGCCCAGAACGAATCTCGGTTGCATAAAAAGATTCTCCTTGACCGATTTTTACGACATAGTCGCCGAAATCATATAGCTCCTTTTTATACTCGACATGCACGCGAACCTTAAGAACAAGTCTGTCATCGCCATCAACGCTAACGCCAATGACGCCGCGCATATCGCGGATTTGGTCCCATTCTTTTCTAGCACGTTTTCGGCTTTCGGCTTCAGTCTCGATTTGGAGGCCAGCAAGTTCTTTGCGATTTTCCGCCAAGTTGCGTTGCATCTCGCGCAGTCGTTCACCTAAAGTATGCAAATCTTTCTCCTGATCTTTGACGAGGCCTGTGAGATATCTCCGTCTCGACTCGATTCCACTAATTCGGGTGCGCGTTACATACTTGATGTAAGTTTCTCGCGCTCGCCGGCGGAGCTTTCGACTTTCAGAATTAATCTGTCTATCGATTTTTTCTTGCTTCTTAAGCGACTCTTTGGCTGCTTCAATCTCTTCGCGATGACGCATTAAGTGCCAAATACCTAGACGAATCCCGCTGATGATATAGACTGGGAACATCGGTAAGGTGGACAGTCCGATAAGGAAACCTTGAGGACTGCGCGGTAAGTCAATGAAGAAATAGTAGTCACGTTTATGTTCATCATAGGCCAGCAAGATAACAAACCCGTAGATTACCCAAGCCACGAGAAAAATACATAACGCTACTATTCCCCTTGATGATGCCGGCGCAAAAAGCGCGCCTATGACCTCACCAAAAAAGCAAAATACAGCCATGATGCCAGCACAAGTCCCCATATTTATTTCTCCGTGGACGTCATATCCATAACCCTGCCTTAGCTTCATTTGTTTGAGTTTCTTCAAAAAACCACTTCCTTTCTTCGTGTGATATAAAATCGGATTTTAAATTACAAGACATGCAAAAAGAATGCCTCACCCTTCATTATAGCATATTTCCTCCAAAAATCAAGGGGCGCAGGGGGCTAGCTATGGTATAATAGGGGCATGGCCGATTTTTTTACACCTTCAGATCCACTTAACAAGATTATTGCGGAGACGTTTCCAGAGAAGAAAATTCTGCAGTCTGAGCATATTTTGACGGGGTGGACGAATATTGTGATTGAGGTTTTGACGGATGATGGGAGCTATTTTTTCCGGTTCCCAAGGAATCCATTCTGGGCGCGAATGATCGTGAAGGATGCGGCGGTTTGTAATTTTGTTGAGGGGAAGACGAGTTTTTATACACCACAAATGGAGCTTCATTATGACGCGGCGGGACGTCCGTTTTCGGTGCACAGAAAAATTGAGGGGTATACTTTGGGTGACCGAATTTATCATTTGTCACATACGGCGCTCACGGGGGTGGCGTATGATACGGCGAAGTTTATCAAGGAACTTTCTGGAATCGACCTTCGGGGGGCGCCGGAAAAAGTAAAATATCCGTTGTCGGATTTTTTGCATGAACTTGATTATGAGCATTATGTTTCGCACATCGATGAGGACCATAAATTTATTAAGGAGACGGAGACTGGGCAGCTGGTGCATGGGGATTTGAATCTTGGGAATATTTTGCTTGATGAAAATGATAAAATGATTGGAGTGATTGATTTTTGTTTTGCGGGGACTGGGAATCCGCAAATGGACACGGCGAGGGTTTTGTCGCGACCGGTGCCGGAGGAGTTTGAGGCGGAGTTTTTGGCACAGTTTGAAGATAATTCAAAGGTGGCGAGGATGAAAGATGCGTGGAAGAATATTGATAATGGGTATGCTGAGCATATCCGGACGAATTTTCCGGAGATCAATCTAAATCAGTTGTAGACAAAAATAAAGTTCCACGCGAAACCCGCGGACAGCCCGTCTTTACGGGTGTCCGCTCTGAAAATGCGAGCTTCGCATTTTCTTTATGTTTCGCTTAGAAACTTTATTTTCGCTTGCTTTAGTTTATCTTCATCATGCCCTGGGACTTCGGTGATTTTTGATTCCCTTTCGAAAGTTGCGAGAGAGTTTTTAACTGGACCATTATAGATTGGATTTTTGTCGTAAGTATTCCAGAGGATGATTTTGGTTTCGCCCGCGTTTTCAGCGTAAAACTTGAGGGCGAGAGTAGTAGCACGAATAAATTCGAGCTCGGTTTCACGACTGTGGCGCCAGCTACGAGATGAGAGATGTTTTTCGGTTATTTCGGGTGAAGCCGCAATCATGACAATGAAATGTTCATAATTTGCGTGAGTTAAAAGTTTGATTAAGATTTTTTCGATTTCTGGATCGAGGAGCGTAACGTCAAGAATAATATCGAAGCCGTTTTTGATGAGTTCCGATAAGCTTAAAAATAGCATAATCGTGCTAAATTCGTCGGTAAGTTTTCGGACATTTTCCTCGCCGTAAAAATCTGAGATTTCTTGGTAGTGTGGATGGTAAGGTGCAAAACGGCGAGCGGCAACGAGAACGGGATTTTCGTGATTTTTTTTAAAGTAAGCTTCGACGGCTGGGAGAAGTTGGGTGGTTTTTCCGGATCCAGAAAGGCCTGCAATGCGGACGAGATTACGGTTTCTAGTTTTTCCAACAGTAAAATCAGCGAGAACTTTCATCAAAATTTCTGGATATTCGTTTAGGCTAACTTGCCATTCTGGTTTGACCTGACTTGGCCAATGCGACTGCATGTAAGCAATGACCTTTTTTAATTCTGAATTACCTTCAAACATGCGTCGCCTTTTTTGATTTCAATTTTTTTGATGTTTTCGAAAATTTCATATTCGCCCTCGGCTTGGATTTCGACGGTTGCTAGATTATCGAACTCTAATATGTCGCCAACTGTGTCCTTCCCTGGCGTGCGATATAGAATACTCTTTACCATTAAAACAAACAGGCGCGGAAAATTAGTTAGGCGATCGGTCATGCTACGAAAAGTTTTTGGCTCCAAATAATCGCGTCCGCCTTTCATGACACGACACATTGAGTAGCCATTAACTGCGGCATAGTCGGAGGTTTTTTTATGCTGAGGCTTTCCGTTTAATTTGAAGTCGGGAATGAATTGTTTTTTGTGGCGATTTTTGAAATACCAGACCATAAGATGAATGTAGGAACGCCAAGAGCTTTTATGGCCTTTTTGAAGTTGTTTCCTGACATTTTCATCATCAAAAAGTTCAACAGCCTCAGCGGTCATACCGATTGTCGTATAACAGGTTGCGTAGCGCCAAAACTTTCCGTCGACATAAACCGAAAGCGGGTGGAGTTTTTTAGTCGTCGCGGTTTTGCTAAAAATATCTTTGAGTTTGAAAGTGTTTAGAGTACGGGCGAGATCATTAAAGTTGCCATACGGAAGCACGGCAAGCGTTGCGTCTTTTTTTGATTCAATGATTGCGTTGGCTGCGATGGCGGCGGTTGCGTCACCACCGGCGGAAAGAACGAGGTCCCCGTCAGCTAGGAACTTTGAGAAGTCGGCGACGTTTTTATTAAAACTAGTTTTTTTAATGGCATACTTACCTAGTATAAAGCCTTTGAAGTTTTCGGGGCAGTCAAGAATTTCAGTTTTAACATGACAATACTTAGAGGAGTTTGGATTATAGACGATAAAGAGGCGTTTCATGCTATTTAAAGGATGGCAAGAGCCACTTTAGGAGCGCGTATACTAGAACATAGGCGGCAAAACCGATAACGATTTCGAGCATGCGACGTTTTGATTTGCGAACTTGCTCTTCATTATCAGCGGCGGTCATATATTGAATGCCGACAACGGTGATGCCGATGGCGCCAACGATACCAATACAAACTGTCATAATATTAAGGACAATTTCGAGAATTCCTATAACGCTGTCACCATTTCCGCCATCACAAGCAGAGTCCATTTTCCCGTCTCCATCGGTATCCCACTCCGCAAGAATTGCTGTTTCGACGCAACTGCCTTCCTCAAATTGCCTAGTTTCGCCCTTGCTGTTTGTAGCATTAATTTTGGCTGCAAACGTTGGAGTCGAAACAAGAAGTCCGAAAGCCCCGATAAAGATAGCTGCGATGGCGAGTAATATTTTTTTCATAAGTTCTCCTATTTTAAGTATTCGTGTAACTTTTTCGTATCTTTATTCTTGCGAAGTTTCGAGAGAGCCTTAGCCTCAATCTGGCGGATACGCTCGCGAGTTACATCAAATTCATTCCCTACTTCTTCCAAAGTATGTGGACGACCGCCACCAATACCGAAGCGAAGACGAATAATTTTTTGTTCGCGATCAGTTAAGGTTGCGATAATTTCAGAAAGTTGTTCTTTCAAAATTTGGTTCGCGGCGGATTCTTCTGGCGAATCGCGCTCTTCATCTTCAACAAAATCACCGAGTACCGAATCTTCATCATCGCCCTCTCGACCGACCGAGGCGTCGAGCGAGGCGATATCTTGTTTAATACGCATAACGTAGTCAATCTTGTCCGGCTCCATATCGAGTTCTTTGGCGATTTCCTCATTGGTTGGCTCGCGATTTAACTCGGAAGTTAACTTTCTCGTCGTGCGGAGAACTTTATTAATGGTTTCAACCATATGGACTGGAATACGAATAGTACGAGCCTGGTCGGCGATGGCACGAGTAATTGCCTGGCGAACCCACCAAGTTGCATAAGTCGAGAATTTAAAACCTTTTTCCGGGTCAAATTTTTCGACAGCCCTCAACAGCCCCGTGTTCCCTTCCTGAATTAAATCAAGAAAATCAAGACCACGGCCGCCATAGCGCTTCGCAATTGAAACAACAAGCCGCATATTCGACTCAACCATTTTATCTTTGGCTTTTTTATCGCCCTTAACAATTCGGGCGGCCAAATCAGCCTCTTCTTCAGGAGTTAAAAGTGGGATTTTACCGATCTCACGGAGATATAATCTCACCGAGTCATCAGCAAAAGCATCGACATTCTCCGCGGTAATCGCGAGATCTTCGTCGGAAAGCTCTTCCTCATCTTCGAGGTCGCCAGTATTTGGCTCGTCGAGATCAAGTGTTAAATCTTTTGCGTTCAAAATATCATCTTTAGCGCTCATTGGTAATAATTATAGTCTATTTTAAGATTTTTGCAAGTCGGTAATCTCACGAAGCAATTTTTCATAAGCTTCATCGTCTTCGGAGAGTTCGGCGAGCTGGATTTTAAGCTGATTGATTTTATCTTTTTTATGCTCGGCTTCATAGCGTTTGAAAAGTTCGGCGGCTTCTTTTTCATAGTTCGGCTCGAGGATGTTTTCGTGTTCGGTATTAAAAATTAATTCTAGTTCAGCAAGCCTCGCGTCATTTTCAGGAACATCAAAAGGAATATCGGTTTTTGTGATGCCGCCAAAAACTTTGAGTGCGAGGAGGCTATTTTCCAACTTTTTAATATGGTCCGGAACAACTTCAGTTTTCGGTTTTTTACGAATTTTTGAAGCAGCTTTTTCGTCAAGTGCAGTTTTCAAACGATTCCCTTTTTGGCGAAGAATATCAACCGGCAGATCAATTTTCTTTGCAACTTTTTCCTCATATTTTGCGCGTTCAATTTCGTCTTTAACATAGCTCAAAAGTTTTAGAGCGATGTCGGTATATTTGCGAAGATCTGGCGCGGAACGAAGATTCAAATTTTCTTCATACTTATTCAGAAGCCAGTCGACAGCCGGAATGCGCTCCTCAACGGCTTGTTGCCAAAGCTTTGGGTCTTTTTGAATCAATTCATCGGGGTCCTTGGCGCCGTGGTAGTTAGAAATCACAGTTAAATCAATCCCGAGATTACCCGCCATCATAATTGCACGTTCGGTCGCACGAACGCCAGCCTCGTCACCATCATAGGCGAGACGAATATCGGTTGTCAAATTCGAAAGAGCTTTTAAATGTTGTTCGGTCATTGCGGTGCCGCTCGTTGCGACGGCTTCTTTTACGCCAGCTTGATGAGATGAAATGACATCCATATTTCCTTCAACAATCACGACGAAACCGCTACGACGGATTGATTCTTTAGCGTTATGGAGTCCGAAAATAAAACGAGATTTATTAAAGAGAATAGTATCGCTAGTGTTCAAATATTTTGGTTCGCCTTTTCCAACAACGCGAGCGGTAAAGCCAATAATATTCCCGGTCGTGTCGATAAAAGGAACCATCATACGATCGCGGAACATGTCACCACCGTATTGGTTCAAAAGTCCAGCGCTATTTAGCTCCTCATTCGTGAAGCCCCGCTTTTTCAGGGCTTCGAGGAGAGCCTTACCAGAAGCAGGAGAATAACCGATTTTAAACTTTGCGAGAGTTTCGCGATTTAAGTTCCGCTTATAAAAAACATACTCGCAAACCTCACGATTTCTAACTAGGCAGGCTTGGTAATATTTCGTAGCGAGAACGAGAGCTTCTTTGGCGCGAAGTTTCTTCTTCATTACGTCTTTATCGCCGCCACGATATCTCGAGATATCTACGCCAGCTTGTGCGGCCAATTTTTCCAAAGCTTCACGAAAACTAATCCCCTCAACCTCCATCACGAAGCTGAAAATATCACCGCCTTTGTTGGCAGAAAAATCATGCCAAATCCCTTTTTCGGGAGAAACCATAAAAGAAGGGGTTTTATCAACACCCCAAGGAGAACGACCTTTTAAATTACGGCCGGCACGTTTTAGCTCCACATACTGTCCCACTACATCTTCCACCGCCAGCCTGGATTTAATTTCCTCCTTTAAGTCATTCATGCTATAATTATAACATATATGGAGAACTTGGATTACCTCAATCAAATCTCTGGTGATGTCCGGCCAACTAAGTCCGGAAAGCCAGGTTTTATGTCTTCCCCATTTTTTAAGTTGGGGGTGGGAGGGCTAATTGCCCTAATATTGATTTTAATTCTGGGAGCAATTCTGAATGCTGGTTCGGGGGGCGTGAAAGAACAGAGTTTTTGGCTGGAACTGAGGCTAAGCAATACTCTCGAGGTCGTATCAACATACCAGGCGAACGTGAAATCTTCTGATTTACGATCTAGCTCGGCTTCTCTGTATGGAATTTTGTCCAATACCGAACGCGAGCTAAATGAATATTTAGCGAAGAAATATAATTACACAGAAAAATCTGTTGATAAAAAGATGGTCGAAGAGGCGACGCTTGAGAAGGATGGACTCTCTTCGGAACTATTCGAGGCGAAGATTAATGGGAATCTAGACCGGATTTATGCACATAAAATGGCTTATGAGATTTCGCTGATTTCGTCGAAAGAGTCGAGCATTTATGGCTCTACGAAAGACGAGGAGCTAAAGGGGATTTTGGAGACTTCCTTTAATAGCTTGAACAACCTTTACGAAAAATTTAACAGCTTTTCGGAAACTAATTAGAAAGGAGTGTGATGAAAAACGATACAAAAATTACGGAAGTGGCAGGTGCGTCTGCGAAAAAGGCAGCGAAGGTTGCTAAGGAAAAGTTAAAGAAAGCCAGCAAGGTGGGGTATGGTTTTAGAAAAGAGTTTCTGGAATTTATTAATCGCGGGTCGGTAGTCGACCTTGCGGTAGGCGTTGCGGTAGGTGGCGCATTTACGGCGATTGTTAACTCCCTGGTTAATGATTTGGTGATGCCGATTGCGGGAATGTTGATGGGCGGAGTGAACTTAAGGGACCTCTCGATTGTTATTCCGAATTTCATTACTGGCGGAGAGGGTGTAGTAATTCGCTATGGGAATTTCTTACAGAATGTGGTTGAATTCTTGATTGTCGCTTGGGTGATCTTTATGATTGTCAAGACAATGAATCGGTTGCGGAGAAAGCGCGACTGTGGTTGTAAAGAAAAAGAGGCGTGAAAAAGCCCCGACTAGGTCGGGGCTTTGAGCTATTGCTTGTAGGTGAAGAACTGGTCTGAATGATAAAGTGGGCCAGTTCCCTTGTTTCGGAGATGCGTATACTCGATTGGAGCATAAGCTACCTCAGGGAATCTTCGGGCGAGCGAATGTTCACCGACTAAAGCGATTAACTCTGGCTCGCTGTCTTCATAGCCTGCTTCGTCTAAAAATTCTCGGAAGAATAGGCGGATAAACAACCTCAGCCACTGCAGGCTACCCTCAATTTGCCCGTTTTGCTCGCTGATTCTGGTCAGCCACTCGCCTTCTTCGGCATGGTGGGTGATTACATATGAATTCTTATCATATGGGTTCAGCATGGTCCCATTCAGAAAATCTTCGTAGGAGCCGATAAATGACTGTAAGCGATGGCGCTCGCCTATCTCATAGAATGTCAGGCTTCCCTTCGCTAAATTGATTACGAGACAGATTTTGTATGGGTCTGGCCCGACAATTAATGAGGTTTGAGATAGCGCGCTAAGCAGGTTCCCAGCCATTTCGGATGAAATATCCATCCTTCCCTCAAGGCTTTCTTCGTGTTTCCGCGCTTGGCGAATTTCTTCACCGTTATAGTCGTCTGGATTATCCAGAACTTTACTGGTGCGAAGAAATTCTTCTGACTTTTTGACACAGAAATTGTGCCATTTTTCTCTTAACTGCTTCATTTTGAGTTACCCCTCTTTCTTTTGTTTCGAGCTTGGCTCGGAAAGTTTAGGTTTTAGCTCACGCAAAAATAGCTCATTTTAAGGTGCGCGAGGTTAAAAACCAAGTTACTCTTCCATTATAGCACATTTTAATAAAAAAGTCAAGAATAAAGGCTTTAGGAGAGGTTATAGCTGAGGCGAACGAGGTCGTAGAGCTCATCCTCGGAGAGCTGACTACTTAAAACGATTTCGATGCCGCCACGACCAAAATAGCGAGAATCCATGACCGATTCGTATTTTTCTGAGAGGAGTTTGGCGAGTTTACCATCAGTGCGAAGCTCAATGGTGTTTTTATTGACGACGAGAAAAACTTTTTCGTCTTTTAGGTAGAGGGTGCGTTCTTTTTCCGGTTTTTCAGAAAAATTTGCGATGCCGGTTACTTTAGAAATGTCAAATACCATTTTAATTCTCCAATTGAGCCTTCGATATCATCGAGCGCGCGATGGTTTTCAGGCTTAGTAAATTTTTTATTCAATGCGTTTTCAAAGTAGATTTTCCAGGCAGAAACGTCAAGCATGCGGTAGTGAAGTTTCTTGTTCAGCTCCGGCATCTCGCGTTCGATAAATTTGCGGTCTTGGTGGATTGAATTTCCGGCAAGATAGATGGTTTTGCTGAAATTTTTATCAATAAAATTAATTAGTTCCCTTTCAACTTCCTCGACTGGTTTCCCGTTTTCGCTATTTTCGATAAGCTCGTCGCGGATTTTGTCATTTTTCTCCCAAAAATCGCCGACCATTCTTTCTTTGATAATCTTTTCGTCCACTTTTACGGTAGCTTCAAAGCGAGCCTTTTCATTTAATTCCATGTCGGTGGCGATAGCGGCGACTTCAAGAATCCTGTCTTTTTCCGGCTCGAGTCCGGTCATTTCTAGGTCAATCCAAAGCAATTTAGCTTTCTTCATTACATTTCCTCCGGGGTATTGATACCAAGAATATTTAAGCCGTGGGTCATCACATCGAGGTAGACTTTAACGAGCTTTTTACGGGTTGCGGTTTTTTCGCTGCCAGAGACTGGGCAAGCTTCGTAGAACCTTGAAAAATCCTGGGCAACTTCGTAAAGATAAGTCGCGAGACGATGTGGTGCCATTTCATTTAAGGCTTCGTTCAGGGCATCCTTATAGAGCAAGATTTTCTTAGCAAGCGAGCGCTCTTGGTCGTTTAGCTCTCCGGCGGAATTTTTGTCTTGGGAGGATTCACCGACTTTTTCGAGGATTTTTTTCGCGCGAACGGCAGAATAAAGCAAGTATGGACCAGAATTTCCAGTCATTTTGACGGATTCGTTTGGATCGAAGACGATATTGCCGCCCATTTTATACTTCAAAAAAGCATATTTCGTTGCGGCGAGTGCGACGGTTTTGTCTTCGGAATTATATTCAGATTTCAAGGCTTCATCGATAAGATTAAGAACATCGACGGCTTTTAGGAAGTTTCCTTTCCGAGAGGACATTTTGACGTTGCCTGGGAGTTTAACGAGACCGTGAGTTAGGTGGCTAGTTTTTTCGACGAGATCTTTCGCATATTGTTCGACAGATTTTAGGACAACTTTCATGTATTCGAGCTGTTCGTTACCAGTGATGACGATGGATTTATCAAAATGGTAGTCGTTCCATTTAGTGAAAATGAGACCGACATCTTTTGCTTCGTAGGTCGGGACGCCTTCTTTGTTGATGAAGACGCGGGTATGGAGACCGTATTTTTCGCCATCGAAAATAACAGCGCCGTCGGACAATTCGTAAACGCCTTTTTCAAGTTGTTCTTTGACGGTCTTGAGACCAAGCCCGGCGACGGTCGATTCTGGGTAGTATTTATCAAATTTGAGACCGATTCGCGCGTAAAAATCGTTGAAGTAGGCATAGGAGAGTTCGCGACCTTGCCAGTAGAGTTTTGCAAGGGCGGTATCGTGGAGATTTTCGGAATTGATTTTATAGATTTCTTTGTTAAGCTTCGTAATTTCCTGTTTTGCCTGCTCGTCTTCTTCGTAGGCGGCAGTTCCCTCGACGTAACATTTCGCGATGTCTTCAATGGTTAGCTCGTTCGGGTTTTTCTGCATTAAAATATACATGGTTTTTGCGACGTGGAGGCCAACGTCACCACCAAAATTCGCGCGAATAACTTTGGCGCCAGCATATTCGTAGAGTTTTGAGATTGAGTCGCCGACGATTGAGGTATAGAGATGACCGACATGGAGGACCTTGAAGGGGTTTGGGTCGGAGAATTCGCAGATGACGGTTTTACCGGAATATTCGTCTGATGAGATATCTTTAGCGAAATCTTGGTCTAAATCGGCGATTTTGGTGTTTAAGTATTCGTCTGATGCGATAAAGTTAAGGAAGCCAGGAGCGGTGACGGTTAAATTAAAGGCTTTTAGATTCTCGGTTTCGGTGGCTTTTTCGGCGAGTTCTTCAGCGATTTCGATTGGAGCGTTATGGAGTTCCTTGGCGAGTTTTAGTGGAGCGTTCGAGGAGAAGTCGGCGGGAATGTTTTCGGGAGAAGGAGTAACTTCCGGCTCAAAATCTAGCCCGTAAAGGTTTTTGATCAAATTTTTTAACTCGCTTTGAATCTCTTGCATAAAATTATTATACCATATCTTAAAGAATTATGATATAATAGGGGTAGTTGCGGGTATCGTATAACGGCTATTATGTATCCTTCCCAAGGATGAGACCAGGGTCCGACTCCCTGTACCCGCACCAACGCCTTTTGGGGTGTTTTTTTGTTTATCTAATATGCATCACACTGCCATGGGCAATCTATAGTAACAATTGCGGTAGGTATTCCAATTATCCTAATATCGAATTTCAAACTAGTTTCAACCTTGGTCGATGCGCTGTGGATGCGAAAAGTAAAATGCCATCCTTTGTCTAGAGCTAATTCTACCGTGTTGTCGCTATCCGGGATTCTGCCTATGTGAATTATTCTAGTTGGCAGCTCCGTAACCGGTACTATCAAGGCTGGGGATGATATGCTGCTCTTCTTATTAAGTTCTCCATGAAGATTATACGCTTGGATTTTGGTATTTCTATCGGTATCCTGGCTGACTATCTTATAGAAATCGAACTTACCCAATAAGTATTCCACTAGCTTTGCAGGTACATCAACATCATTATTTTCGTCTGCCCTCTTTAGCTCTGCGGCGAACTCATCTAGCAGTGGTATGTAGATTTTCTTTGCCTTATCCGGTATGTCCTTCCACTCTTTTTGCTCATTCTTGAACTGCTCTAGGGAACTAAATATAGGTTTGATATTTTTCCAGTACTCGTCTGAACATTCAATTCCATACCAAGACTTCCCAAAATCTAAGTTCTTTGAAAGACGGCTATGTTTTACTGCGAAATGATTATGTTTTAGGCTAAAACCTATCTCCCATTTTCTATCTTTATATGAGGCTAGAACATCGCGTACGTCTCCGGCAACTCCAGCATCATCTGGCTGAATCTTTAAGGTTAAAGGTTCGTCATTCGGTTCTATCAACAATGGCTCTACGTCGAACAAGGTAGAGCAGACCGCCGTAGCTCCTTCTTTTAGATTACTTTGTGTCTTTTCGTCTAGAGAATTCCACGCTCTTTCGGCGGCGATAAGACTACTATTGCCTTCAATTTCAACAAGCCTTCTCTTTTCTACTTCGAACTTCAGTGTGTGTATGAAGATATATTCAAACGCACGACCTTGATTATTACTTTTATCGCTCATTTTGCCTCCTTTAATTGCTTTTTAATTTCAGTCGCAAGAGCGAAGGCTAAATTAACAGGCACAGCATTACCTATCATCTTATAGCCATCGGCGATTTCGTTGTAATAAAAAATATACGAATCCGGAAAAGTCTGGATTCTCGCGCACTCTCGGACACTTAACCTACGATATTTGTCCTCATGCCCTGGAGCAAAAATTTGCTTGTCTTTACCAACTTTTCGCATCAATGGAGCTTTTGGATGAATTGGGGCTTGTCTACCACCGGCTTGGATAGTAAAGGACGGCTGCTCCCAAGTCCTTACACGGTTGCGAGACATGTAAATCGGGGAAAATCCGCCAATCATATACTCGTGATTTTTAATAGTGAGTTCTCCGTTCGTCTTATTTTTCTCCAATGCTGGTGTTGCTTCCGGCAAATCGCCAATTGCATCTTTTAGGTTCGGCTTATGTTCTTGTGGCTCTGGAAATACGAATTTTTTATTTAGATCTTTTCGGACTCCTATTATAATCACCCTTTCCCTGTCTTCAGGCACATTATAATCGTTTGCGTTAACAAGCTTCCAACTAATGTCATAACCACATCCCTCAAAAAGCTCCAAAAACCTACTAAATGATTCTTTATGCCTGGAGCTAATAATACCAGAAACGTTCTCGACTAAAAAGAACTTCGGTTGTTTTGTCTCTAATATACGAATATAGTCGTAGAAAAGTTGCCCCCTCTTGTCGTTAATTCCCCTACCAGCTCCTGCTTCGCTCCAGCTTTGGCATGGTGGTCCGCCAATAATTCCATCACAATCTGGGATATCCTCAACTGAGACATCCGTGATGCTTCTTCTATCTAGTTTAGTATTTGGGAAATTACGCTCAAAGGTTTCCCATATTTTTCTGTCGAATTCGTTGGCCCAGATTATATCAAATCCGGCTTTTTCGAATCCGAGGTCCAAGCCTCCAGCTCCAGAAAATAGAGACACTATTTTCATAGACATTGCTTTTATCCTCCTTTTTAATATTGTGATTATAATTATACTACATATTTTGGCTGCCGCCATATTTAATGCACTAGTTCAACACGACCTGTTGCGACATCTGTATAAAGTAACGAATAAGAATTAGAATTTCGGGGAGAATATTCTCGTCCGTTGAATCAATATAAAAATATGTTATAATATATAATAAGGTGGTGGATTATTTTTTGTTTAACAATTATCTATTATGAGAGAAAAAGATGGCTAAAAATACTGTAAATAAGATTATATACTTTGATAAAGAAACTATTAATAATATCTTGCAAGAATACAATCATGGCGTACTTTCGAGTGAAACAAATTCGTCCCTCTCTACACGAGCCACGGGGTCGATGGTGGCAGAGGCGTCAACAAAGTTAAAGCTCAATGCTCCATTCATTGCGAGACTTTCTTTTCTACTCACTGGCAGGATAGAAGCCGCATACGCTGCGAGTTGTGGTAATACAACGACAATTTCTTCAACAGAAATTTCTGAGTTTGAAAAACTAAAACCTTCGCTAATCCCTATGCATAATGTTCAAATCTTGGATATCGAAAACTCCTCTACATCTCTCCGCGTCGCAGGTGGATATCTGAAAATCCTAAAAGGTGGCGTCGAAGGAGTAAACACGGAGGAATTTAAGACCGTTATGGACAGCTATGATGGCTATGACACATATAAAATAAATGATGAGACTTACGTTCGTTTTAACAACTCTGCGTTTGTAAGCAATTACAAACGGAATGATTTACTCACTACGACTATGACGCTATATTGTATCCCGGTCGGTTCGCTTAATAGGAGCCGCTTTGATTTTATCGAAGAGGTCAGACGAATGGAGCGGCTAGTTTCATCCGCAGAAAAACCAAGGACTTTAGCGGAACTATACCCTTCCAAGACAAGAAAAGGTCATTCAAAACATAGTGCCGATACCAATAAGAAGAAAGAAGATGGCGTGATGCTTTATGATGTCCTATATGCGTGTGTCACCGCGGAGATACCAGAATCAGATGAAAGATAAACGTAAATATCATATAATTATTGGATCTAGGGCTTTTTTTGAATCAAAATTACCAGATTCCCAAGAAAGCAATGCTGCAAATTCGTTCTTGGAGTTGGTAAGACTATCAGACGCCGCAAGACAAAATGGTCGCACAATTGATGAGCGAGCAAATGTACTGGTAGTTAAAAACGATAATTATCACGGCATTGTTAATACTGCACATGACAGACTTGGACCGCTTATCGAGGATCTGACGACAGCGTCCGCTGAAATATACTTGCACAATCCCCCTCGCATTTTGAAAGAGTATTTAAGAAACCAACGATCCTGTTCGACAATCGAGCTGGACACATCGCTTGAAGATTATTCAATGGTGCGCAACCCCTCCGTATTCGCCACGAAGATGAAAAAAATATCTTCAAAAATATTCGGGCAACAAGCGGCGATAGAGGAAATTAGCAAAAGTTTATGGTATCTTACTATTGTAAAAAGAAAGAAGCCTTATGTGATTATGCTTTACGGGAATAGCAGTCTTGGAAAAACAGAGCTAGTGCGCGAGATCGCAGAAAATTTTTTTGGCGGAAAGCAACTAGAAAAACACTTGTCTATGTTTAAAAACAATGGCTATTCTGAGTACTTCTTTGGCGATGCCCCTAACCGGCGTAGCCTTGGGTTTGATTTATTAGAACGAGAATCAAATTTAATTTTCTTTGACGAATTAGATAAATGTCCCGACTATTTCTTTTCGGCGTTTTACACGCTATTTGATAACGTTGAATTTAAAGATGCTATCTATGACGTAGATACCTCTGGGATCGTGATTATTCTCACTTCTAATTATCACACGGAAGAAGACATGAAACAGCATTTAGGTCTACCCATTTTCTATAGAATTAATAAATTTGTTCATTTTGACGACTTTGATGGTGATACTATTTATGAAATTGTTAAAAATGAGATCTCGGCGAGAAAAGATGAATATTCAGACAAATTAGCCCCTGAGATGGTATACGCCGCAGTTAGCCCCCTCATTCTCGCATCGGGAGAAAATGCCCGTACGATAAAGCGTAAGGTTCAACAAGTCATTGAGGAGCTTTTATTCCGGGAGGTCCAGGAAAAGGATAGCGATCGGGCATAGAAGTTTTTTGCTTACGAGCTCAAGTTCTTTGCAGGAACGTTCTAGTGCTAGTTTTATTTGCTGGCACGCAGCATATAAAATGATAGCGTACGCCATAACGATAGCAAACATTAGTGGAGATTTTAACGACGGATACACCGTTAAATAAAGCAGCCTTGCGGGCTTGCGAACCCTGCGGGTGTCGCAGGGGTATCAAAAGAAAAAGCAGGGCGTGGGAGTTTTACTTCCCCATGTTTTCCCCTTTATCTAATTTAATATAAATATATAATGGGATTAACTATGGTATGATAAAAGAGTACGAACTTTAATTAAAGTCGTGCACCAGTGTGAATAGCCTGCCTCTTCGGAGGCATTTTTTATCGCCTAGAACTTAAATTGTTTTAGAGCGTTCCCCTCTTCGTCGTAAATTGTCGAATTGGCATTCGATATATACAATACTTGAAATTCGGGATTATCCAGTGTATAACCGGCCTCAATCGCCCATTCAAATTCCTCGATGACCGCCTGTTTGACTTTAATATTTTGACTGTCATCTATTAATTGGCAATCAATCCTGATCCATTCTTGCCCATCATATGCCACAATACAAACATTATTATTTTCCGCTAACTGCTTTGAGACATTTTTATGCTTATTGGTGATAATTATATTTTACCATCTGCCATTATCGGGTCACCAAACGGTCTACAACTAGGTTTATCTCCGTTAATTGTTGATAGATAATTAACCTGGGTGTTTTCTTTTAAGAATTTGTAGGTTTCTTCCATGGGGTTTTCCTCCTCTGTATTAACAATATTTTATGATCCGTCCTCAACCGATTCGTCTTCAGCTGGGATGGTGATGAATTCGGAGATTTTGTTTTCTTCTCGCAAAGCAGCAAAGCGTTTTTCAAATTCATTAAACGGAACTTTAATTGAGACAAAGTTAACTTCGGTTTCGGTTTTTGCAACTAGTTTGACGAAATAATAACCATCGCCGTTAATTGAGACGAAACGACCGGACTGTTGTCCCGGCTCGAGCTTTAAGGCTTCGGTTGCGCGACCGCCATCGATGTTTTGGCTACTCACCATGCCACCAGTTTCCTCATAGACAATCTCCTCGCCAAGTGCGTCCGCGACTGCCGTATAATTCCCGCTATTTTCAGCAAGTAAGGTTTCGACGCGATTAGCGATAGAGCTTGCACTCTCATCAATTTCAATTTCAACTTTGGCCTTAATTAAGCTTAGGTAAAGCATATGTTTATACTCGCTTCTACTTAGACCGAAATTCTCTTCAATAATCTTCATGAAACCATCTTCGGAACGCTCAATCCCGCCAATGTTTTGGTGGCGTTTAAATTCAGCGTCAACTTCTTCTTGGCTAACGGTAATACCCAATTCTTTGGCAAGTTTTTCGGCATAAGTAAACTGTTCCGATTCAGTTAGAGCAATACGCATATATTGTGGGCGGATGGAGTCGACGGAACCATCTAAGTTTTGGTCGGACTGGCGGTTAATTGATGTGATGCTGCTACGATAAAGCATTAGATAGTCCGAGAAGCGAACATTATTGCCGTCCACGGTTGCGACTGGGACTGGGATAATTTTAGTTAGACGATAAAGCATGTCGTCTGTCATATTAAAACGATAGAGCGCAAGCCAGCCTGCAGTGACCAGAATGCCAAGAACGACAAAAGAAATTAAAATGGTATTGATAACAACGCGATGTTTAGTCCATTGAAGGGGATATTTGAATTTACGACCGGCAGCAAGGACCTCTTCGCGACGCTGGTCGACCTTTTCTTGTTCGGTTTTCTTCTCTTCTTTCTTTCGAGACAACTTCATGGTATAATTATAACATAGTTCTGGCCTGGTAGCTCAATGGATAGAGCAATTCCGTCCTAAGGAAGAGGTTGTGCGTTCGACTCGCACCCGGGTCACCAAAATATATGCTATAATTTAAGCATGAGCAAAAAGAGGAAAAAAATTCGAAAAGTTTGGCCATTCTGGATGGCTATTTTTGCGTTAGCGACAATCGGGATGGGCGTTAGCGTATATTATACAATCGCCGGAGGAGAGCAATCGGACTATATAGTTCAGACAAATGCCTTTTTTGCGCCGTTTGAATTCTATGAAGGCAGAGAAATTGTTGGGGTAGACGTTGAGATTGTTGACCGTGTAGCTGAAAAGCTTAACAAGACAATCCGACTTGAAAATGTTGAATTTGATGTGATTATCGATAATGTCGAGGCGGGCAGAATTGCCGATGCAGGGGCGGCCGGGCTGACAATTACTCAGGCACGGGCAGAGAAAGTTGATTTTACGATTCCCTATTATAATTCCGTGCAATATGTGATTTACGACAAAAATAATCCACCACGAATGCGCGACGGGCATGTAGTTTGGCAGGAACTGGCTGGGACGATTCTTGGTTCGCAAACTGGAAGTACGGGCTATTTGTTTGCGGACGCTGAGATTGAAGAAGGTTCTTTGAAGGATACTGGAACGACGGTTAAGGGCTTAGAGTCGCATCAGCTTTCGGCGGATGCAATTTTATCGCACATCATTGATTATGCGATTATTGACGAGTTGGCGGCAAACTTTATCGTTGACAAAAACCCGGGGCTGGCAGCGGCGCCACTTTATGTTAAGGGCGCGAAGATTGAGGATGATTATCCAGTTGAGGAATCATATGCAATTGCGGTTAATAAAAATCGCCCAGAGCTTTTGGCGGCGTTTAACGAGGTCTTGACCGAGATGACCTGGAAGAATGAAGATGGCGAGTCGGAGCTAGACCGCTTGATAATAAAATATATGGGGTTATCGGAGGAAGAATAATGGAAGGATTCATCGGAAAAGTAGCAGAATTATTTGGAACGCCGGAATATATCGATTCCCTGCTCCATGGGTTTTGGTTGACGCTTCAAATTTCGTATTTTGCAATTTTGTTGGGACTTTTGCTTGGTGCGATCATTGCTTTGGTTGATACCGCAAAGCCGTCGAAGTGGCTGGCGATTCCGAAATTTATTTGCCGAACTTATACAGTAATTATCCGTGGAACACCAATGGCGTTGCAGCTGTTCATTATGTTCTTTATTATTTTTGCGATTCGAGATTTTCCAGGAATTATTACGGCGATTTTGGCGTTCGGGCTAAATTCAGCGGCATATTCGGCGGAGGTTTTCAGGGCGGGGATTTTGTCGGTTGATAGCGGGCAGACTGAAGCTGGTTTGGCGTTAGGGCTTTCGAAATTTACAATCATGCGAAAAATCGTTGCGCCGCAAGCAATTAAAAATATTATTCCGTCGCTCGGAAATGAAATTATCACAGTTTTAAAGGAAACCGCGATTGTTGGAATGGTTGGAATGTATGATCTTAATATGGCGGCGAAGGATATTGGTTCGGGGCAAAATATGGCAAGCTATGTAGTTCCGATGTTTGTGGCGGCGCTATTCTATCTCGCAACGATTTATTTGATTACGTTTATCGTTCGGCGGGTTGAGAAGAGTTTTCGGAAAAGTGATTCAAGGACGGAGGAATAAAATGAACGAAGAAATTTTGATAAAAGTTAAGAATCTAAAAAAGTCTTTTGGCGATAACCCAATTCTTAAGGGCATTAATTTTGAGCTGAAGAAAGGTGAACGAGTTGTGATTTTGGGGCCGTCCGGCTCAGGAAAATCAACTTTTTTGCGTTGTATTAATCGTTTGGAAGAGCCGACCGCCGGCGAGATTTACTACAAAGATACCTTGATGACCGATCATAATATTCGGAAAATTCGAGAAGATGTAGGAATGGTTTTTCAACATTTTAATTTGATAAATAATTTGACGGTAATGGAGAACTTGACTTTGGCTCCGTTTAAGCTTCACATTGGTAAACGAAAAGCGGTTCGAAAACGAGCAATGGAACTTTTGAAAGAGATTGGGCTTGAGGATAAGGCGGATGTCTATCCGGCAAGTTTATCTGGTGGGCAGAAACAACGAGTTGCGATTATTCGGGCGATGATGCTGGAACCGGAAGTACTGTTGTTTGATGAGCCAACTTCGGCGCTTGATCCAGAAGCAATTGAAGATGTCCTAGCATTAATCCGAGAGCTTGCTGGACGCGGAATGACGATTATCGTAGTTTCGCACGAAATGGGTTTTGCGAAAGAGGTCGCTTCGCGAATTGTATTTTTGGACGGAGGAAAAATTATCGAAGAGGACGCACCGGAAGAGTTTTTCAATAATCCAAAAACCGAGCGAGTAAAAGAATTTCTTGAGAAGATCTTATAAAACGGAGGTCGGAAAGTGAATGAGCGAAAAATAGCAGTTGCGGTAAATAACGAAAACATAAATGACAACGTGGTCGAGACAATCGAGGCAATATATGAAGCTGGGTTTAGGGATGTTTTCATACAATGGTATAACGAAAAGTGGGAGCCAACACAAGAAAAACAACTGGAACTTATAAGAGGCCGCGGTCTGAATGTCATTTTTGCACATCTGGGGTATCAGAATGTCAACGATTTTTGGGCGGATGGTAAAGCTGGCGATGCTTTAGTTGATAGATACAAAAATGACATCAGAGTCTGCAAAGAGCATGGCATACCTATGGTAATTATGCACTTGACTAGAAAAAAAGAAGCTCCCATCTATAATTCTGTCGGTCTGGGAAGATTACAAAAAATTGTGGATTATGCAGACTCCTTGGGCATGAAGATTGCTTTTGAGAATATGAAGATTAGAGGATACTTAGAATATGTGATTGATAATCTTCAAAATGAGAACGTCGGAGTATGTTTTGACGCCGGTCATTATCACGCTCATTTTAATGATGAGTTTAATTTCTCTCGTTTTAAGAATAAAATTTTTGCAGTTCATTTGCATGATAATGGCGGGAATAAAGATGAACACTTGATGCCTTTCGATGGGACTATAGACTGGGAACACATTGCGGAAAAATTAAATGAATGCAATTATGATGGTCCGGTTACATTGGAACTTACATATGGGCCAAAATATGCCAACATAAATATAAGAGATTTTTATAAACAGGGGTTCTTGGCTGGACAGCAGATTAAAGAAATGTTAGAAAAAAGATAGCCAAAGCTTTGACTATCTTTTTAGACTGGTTCACAAATTAGCGAGTATATTTTTCGCGGAGATCAGAGTAATCGTAAATCTCATTGGCGTTAAACCAGAGATCGATTTCCTTCTTAGCCTCTTCTGGGCTGCCGGAAGCGTGGACGAGGTTTGGCACGCCAACACCTTTGGCATCTGAATAACCAAAACTCATGTGCGAGAAATCACCGCGGATGGTGCCCATTTCGGCAGATTTTGGTTCGGTTGGGCCAACAATCTTGCGGACTAGTGGCACAGCCTCAATGCCTTCGAGGACGATCGCGATCACTGGACCGGTCATCATATATTCGACGTTGTAGCGGAAAACCTGTTCACCACGGCGAGTAATCATTTGACCGATGTCTTCGTAATGCATGCGGTAGAGTCTTTCGTCTGGCATGACCATTTTCATTGCGACAATCTTAAGACCGACACGTTCGAAGCGTTGGATCACTTCGCCAACGATACCACGTTGAACGGTGTCTGGTTTTAATACTACTAGGCTGCGTTGAATAAAATCTTCTTTATTTGCCATATTTTCTCCTTTGGTTTATTATAACATAATTTTAGAGTAACTGAGATTTTTGATATAATAGGGTTATGTATATTTCCGATTTGATTAAAGAGTTCCTGGAATATCTTGAGATTGAAAAAGGGCGGTCGGTTCGAACAATTGAAAATTATCGGTTGTATCTTGAGCGTTTTCTAGAGATTGCGACCGATATTTTGAATAAAGACGACGTAAAGCCTGGCGATATCGACCGAGAGGTGCTCCGAAAATACCGATTGAAGTTGAACCGGTATGGTTCAGAAAATGGTGATGAGGATTTGAAAGCAATTACCCAGGCGTATCATTTAATCGCGCTTCGAGGATTCATGAAATACTTAGCGAAACGCGAAATCAAATCGCTTGATCCGTCTTTGATTGAGTTACCAAGAATGGTTCGGAAGCAAGTGACTTTTTTACATTTTGATGAAGTCGAAGAGATGTTGGAACAAATTGACCTTTCGACCGAATCGGGTCTCAGAGATCGAGCGATGATTGAATTACTGTATTCTGGTGGCCTACGGGTTTCCGAGTTGGTTGCGCTTGACCGAGACTCAATTAATCTAGAGCGGCGAGAGTTTATGGTGCGCGGAAAAGGTAGCAAAGACCGACCGATTTTTATCAGCCAATCGGCGGCGGATAGGGTTTCGGATTATCTTGATGCGAGGACCGATTCCCTGCCAGCCTTGTTCTTGAATAATAGCCGCAACCAACAATCGGTTGATACTTCAGGAAATTTTCGGCGAATGACAGTGAGGTCGGTCGAAAGGATCGTTGAAAAATATGCGCGACTCGCAGGAATCACAAAACATGTTTCGCCGCACACGTTACGCCATTCTTTTGCGACCGATCTTTTGATGAATGGCGCAGACATTCGTTCGGTGCAATCGATGCTGGGTCATGCCGATATCTCGACGACACAAATTTATACGCATGTAACTGATGCGCATCTTAAAGATGTGCACGAAAAGTTTCATTCAGAGACAAAGTAAAATTAGAGAGTGCAGCGGATGTAGAAGGCGTGGAATCCGTTGGCCGTTTTAAGAGTGTCGTCGGAAGTTCTGAAATAATAGCGGGAGTTGCTGGATGACGAGGCGGACCAGTAATAGTCGCCATAGTGAATCCCCCAGTTAGGAGTCGCCTCACTTGTGTAGCCATACCATTGTGCTGATAAGGTTACTGGGAATCGGGAAGCGACAGATTGGAATTCCGAGGAAGTTGGGAGATGCCAGCCGGCAGGACAGATGCTTTGGGTCGCCGTCCCGGCAGAGGAGTTATGACAGATTTGCCCGGCGGTTGCGGCGCAATAGTTATATAAGCGGCCGCCGTTTGCGGCGATTGTGCGGGGTTGGGCGTAATAAAACTCGGGCTGAAGATCGCCAACGGAGCCAAGCTGGATAGGACTTGAAACGTTCGAGCTTGAAGGATCCAGTGTCATATTATTGGAAAGTGCGAAATTGAGATTCGAAACCATCCAACAACTATTATTCATCCAGCGGACGGAATAGTTGTTGCCATCGCGACGGTCAGTAAGAGTGATGTTTGAGTTTGAGGCTTCGGCTTGACATCGTTCGGCGGTATAATCTTGGAGGTAAGTAGAATTTGGATCGGTGGCTTCTTCTATGGAAGTATCGCCGTAATTGCTACCAGGATTAGTAATAGCATCTGGATCATAGAGACGGATGACGGTCGAGATAGTTGAAGGGCGATCGGCGCCTGGAGCAAACCAACAGGAACGAATATAGAAATCGTAGTAAGCCGATCTTTTGCCAATTCCATCTTGGTCAACAATGACGGTGGATTGGTCATCTTGAAATGGAATAATGTAAAGGCCTTCGACGCGGGAAATTTGTGTACCAGTTCCCTGCCCGAGCAAGGTGTCATCTCCGCTTAAAGGATTAGAATAAACCAGGCGCGGGTAGGTCGAGGCGGTAAAGAAGCGGTTGGTACTATCGATGGTTGGGGTGATGACAATCTCGTTTTTTAGGGCGTCAAAATCGCTGGAACCCTGGTAAGAATTCAGAGCAGCGAGATTATTCGTATTGATGACGAAGGCTCCTTGCCTAGTCAAAGAGTCGTTATCGTAGAGTTCGCTGCAGGTCGCAGGGCTAAAATCGAGAGATTCGGCACGGTTTTTAGCAAGGCTAGTTATATAACGCCAGAGTTCTGCATAGCGATCCTCGCCGTCAGCATTAGAATCGCCGCCCGCAATATAGGAAGAGTGGATGAAGCGAAGGGCTTCGGCCTGAGCATCGATTTCCTCGCGCGTGACGGTTGTTTCTAGCGCACCCTGGGCGGAGGACGTGCTGCCGTTAATGACGGAAGCGACAGTGATGGCGACCATCGAAAAAATACCGATTGCTAAAGTCACCTCAATTAAAGTGTCGCCCACTTTCTTTTTCATATCTTTATTATAACATGCTTATGAAAAAATCGGAAAAAGTATAGGTTAGGATGAAGGCGAGGACGAGAAATGGTCCGAAATAGATTTTTTTGGTTGATTTTTTCCTGACGAGAGGATACATGATGAGGGTGGCGGTGAAATTAGCGATAAAGAGAGCGGTGAGGGAGAGCCAGGGGTCGCCAAGAGCGAGGCCGATAATTCCCGCTAAAATCCAGTCGCCATCGCCGACCCATTTGCCTTTGCTGATGAGATATAAGATGAGATAAATTCCGCCAAAAAGAAGGGCGGAGAGGATAGGGTCTAGAATTAAATTATAAGAAAAGCCGGCAATAGAAAACAAGCTCCATTGTTTCAGGATTGTTATAATTATAGCACAGATTCCGGAAAAAGTCAAGGAAAAGACTGGAAGCTCACCGTAGGCTCCGTCATAAATGGCCAAAAAGGCTAGGCTTAGAGTTAGCACAAGCGAAATTATAAAAATAGCATAATCTATGACTGTGGCGGTTTCTAAATTAAGGCTAGTACTTAGAAGAAGGAGGCTGAGACCGACAGCGAGCTCAGAGATAATCTCAAGAGCGCCGATTTTTTTGCCGCATTTTCGGCACTTCCCTCTTAGGATAAGCCAGGAGATAATGGGAAGGTTGTCGTACCACTTTAATTGGTATTTGCATTTTTCGCAAACAGAACGGGGACCGAGTTTTTTCTTTTTGGTTTCCCAAAGGCGGAGGCGACGGACCTGGCAGCACAGAAATGAACCGAAGGCTACGCCTAAAATAAACATCAAAACATACATATAATTAGAATAGCACAAACAACAACTTAATTCCAAGCGAAACCCGGCTCACGCCCATCTTCATGGGGTTCGCCTCTGAAAATGCGAGCTTCGCATTTTCTTTATGTTTCGCTTGGAATTAGGTTGTTGTTTACTAAATTTTAGTCTATAATTAAAATATGGACAAGCGAAATGGTTTTACGATTATTGAAGTGTCGCTAGTGTTGGCGATTGCGGGGTTAGTCTTTGTGATGGCTTTTGTTGCCTTGCCGGGGTTATGGCGATCGGAACGGGATTCGGAGCGAAAAGAATCAGTTGCGACGCTTGTTAGGGAGCTGAAGAACTTCCAAACAAATAATAATCGTGGAGCTTTGCCGGCTAAAGTGGGGGCGTCCGGGTTAACCGTGACCTGGAATGAGGTTGCGAGTATAGATAATCCATCGGGTTGGGGTGGATTCTATAAGGACTTTCTGGGTGAAAAATTTATGGATCCGGGTGGAGAGCATTATACTTTGATGATTATGAATTGTGATGCGGCGCTTGATACTGAATGCAAGGAACTTCAGACAGCGGATTTAGGTAATGCTACTTTTCCAAACGGCTATAAGATATACGTGATGATTGGGGCTTCTTGCGATGGGGAAACTGCGAAAGCGATTGCGAATGAGCGGAAAGTTGCGGTTTTGTATCGGCTTGAGGGGGGTGGGGTCTATTGTATGGATTCATAAAAAATAAACCTCTTTTGAGGTTTATTCTTGGGGGCGGAGTTTAAGTGTTATCTTTACAGTAAGCGCCGCCACCTTCTAAGTTATAGTAGATTGCGTAGCTACGGCTACCCTGATTATAGGTAAGTTTTCCATCTTCGGCACACCTAGCGCTAATATAGATGTAGATGTCGCCTGGTTTGAACTCAGTGGAATATGGGTTAATCGTGCCTAGCCCGATCGTGACGATATTTGCGACTTTGTATGGCTCGCCGCTCGGGTCGACGAAAGTGTCGCCGGTACTGGTGATATACTTCTCGATTAGCTTGCTCCATTCTACAGTGCTACTAATCGGCAACTTATTATTGTTGTTAGATTGGTAAGAAGTAATCGCAGTAGCAAGGCGAGCCATATCATCACGGCGTTGAGTGTCACGCTGTGAGCGTTGGAGGGCTGGTAATGCTACGAATACCATGAGGAAGATAAGACCAGCGATAGCGAGGACGAGAACGACCTCGATGATGGTAAAGCCTTCCTTCTTGTTTAGTTTTTTGTTAGCCACGTTTGGGGCCCTCTAACTAGCTGTTGTCGTTACAGTAGGCACCACCGCCTTCCATCTTGAAGTAGATGGCATAATCGCGAGAGCCTTGACTATAGATGACGTCTTCGTCATTGCATTTAGCGTTAGTCCAGACATAAACTTTACCTGCCTCAAAATTGGTGAGGTCTTTGCTTGCAGGATTATCTGCATTGTGAGAGTTTGCAGCTTCGCCAGAAGTAATTGAGTAATTTGGGCCACTTGGATCGGTGAAGGTATCACCATTTACCGTGAGATACTTTCCGATAAAATCACCCCAGTTGCTTGGCAGTTTGTTGTTATTATTAGTTTGGTATGTGGTAATCGCAGTAGCAAGGCGAGCCATATCATCACGGCGTTGAGTGTCACGCTGTGAGCGTTGGAGGGCTGGTAATGCTACGAATACCATGAGGAAGATAAGACCAGCGATAGCGAGGACGAGAACGACCTCGATGATGGTAAAGCCTTCCTTCTTGTTTAGTTTTTTGTTAGCCATAAATAAATCCTTTCTTAGATTTTACGCTTAAGTTTATAATAACTAAAAAAGGCAGAAATTGCAAGCGTTTTAGCCGACGGAATTAACAAGGGAGTAAATTGGGAGAAGTGTACCGCCCACGACAACACCGATAAGACCCGCCATGCAGACCATTAAAATTGGTTCAATCATGGTTGAGATGTTATTGATTTGTTCGTCAAGGTCATTCTCGTAAACGCTAGCAGCTCGCCCGAGCATTTCGTCAATTTTACCGGATTCTTCGCCGATGCTAGCCATTTGGGGGACAAGGGGAAGCATGTATTTTAGGTCGGTGAGAGAGCTTGAGAGGCTCTTCCCTCCCCTAATTAAATCGAGTGATTTGCTATATTCTTCTTCAACAATCTTATTGTTTACGGCGTCAATTGAAATAGTAATAGAGTCGAGCATCGGGACGCCAGTTGCGAGCATCATTTCGGCGGTGCGAGCGAAACGCGAAACGTAAAGTTTCTGGAAAAGACCGCCGAAAATAGGAACGTGGAGCTTAAAGTTGTCGGCGATACGTCGTCCGGTTGGGGTCTTCTTGACGAAATAAATAGCACCAGCAATCATGGCGATTAAAATGAGAATCACGAGCCACCAGAAATTGCCAAAGAAATCTGTCATGTCGACAAGAAATTGGGTTAGACCAGGCAAAACTTCGCCCATATCTTCGTATAAAGATTTGACTTGGGGGACGACGGCGACCATCATGAAAGCGAGGACTGCGATAATGACACCGAGGATAATGCCGGGATAAACGAGGGCGCCTTTAATTTTTGACATCATGGAAGCGTCTTTTTCTTCCTGGTCGGCAAGGCGAGCAAGGGCAAGGTCGAGAGTTCCGGATTTTTCGCCGGCCTGAATCAGGGCGAGATAAACACCATTAAAAATGTCTGGGTGGGCGGAGAAAGCTTCGTGGAGACTTTTACCAGATTCGACGGCGGCGAGGATTTCTTCCCCGACTGCTTTCATGCTGTCGCTTTGAGACTGGGCGGCAACAGTGCGGAGGCTAGCACCAAGTGGAAGCCCTGCGCCGATTAAGGTCGCGAGCTGGCGAGTAAACATAATACGTTCTTTAGTCGTGACGCGATTTTTAAACTTTGCGAAGGGATTTCCGGCGCCTTCTTCGGTGATTGCCTGTGGAATATAGCCCTGTTCGACCAAAAGGCGACCGGCAGTCTGCTCGTTATCGGCTTGGATATTGCCTTTGATGAGCTTGCCGGTGGATTTTTCTTTAGCTTTATAATTAAAGCGCCTCATTTTAGCCCTTTACGAAACGATTAAGTTCATTGATATCGACAGCATATTCGCGGGCCGAATCGTAAGAAACAACGCCAGTCTGGACAAGTTTAGCTAGGGTGCGGTCCATGGTTTGCATTCCCTGGTCGGCGCCAGTTTGGATGGCAGTGTCGAGCTGGTGGGTTTTCCCTTCGCGGATTAAGGCACGGACGGCAGAATTGGCGACCATGATTTCCGTAGCAGCAACGCGCCCGCCGCCAACGGCTGGAACTAAACGCTGAGAGCAAATCGCCATGAGCATGTTAGAAAGTTGGGAACGGACTTGAGGCTGCTGATGAGCTGGGAAGACATCAATCATGCGATCGATAGACTGAGCGGCGGAGTTAGTATGAAGAGTAGCGAAAACAAGATGCCCAGTTTCGGCAATCGTGATGGCAGACTGGATAGTCTCGAGATCACGCATCTCGCCAATCAAGACAACATCTGGATCTTCGCGCAAAACTGAACGGAGTGCAGCAGAAAAACTAAAAGTGTCATAATGGACCTCACGTTGGACGATGACGGAACGCTGGGACTTGTGAGTGAATTCGATTGGATCCTCGATAGTGATGATATGTTTAGATTTTTCACGATTGATTTTATCGACGAGAGCGGCGAGAGTAGTCGATTTACCGGAGCCGGTCGGGCCAGTAACGAGAACTAAGCCACGAGGAAATTCCGAAAAACTCTCAACGATAGCCGGCAAGCCGAGATCATTAATTGATTTGATTTGATTTGGAATGAGGCGGAAAGCGGCCGCCATCTTACCGCGTTCATGGAAGATATTAACGCGAAAACGAGCGATGTCGCCGAAAGCAAAAGAATAGTCAAATTCTTTATCTTTTAGGAAAATTTGTTGTTGATCTTCGTCGAGCGTAGCAAAAATAATATCCTTCAACATAGCTTCGTTTAAAGATGGCATACCAGTTATAGGAGTCAAAGCGCCATCGACGCGAAGAATTGGCGGCAAACCATATTGAATATGGAGATCGGAAGCCCGACGACGAATACACTCTTCGAGTAAGAGTTCGATTTTTGGTGTTATACTCTGCCCACTACTTTCCATACTATTATTATACCATAAACATTATGACAAATCGCTCGCAACGCGATTAATTTCTTCGATTGTAGTAACTCCAGAAAGAGCCTTTAAAACTCCGTCCTGGCGCATGGTGATTGTTCCCTTTTCCCTAGCTAAACGCATAATCTCGGCGGCGGTTGAATGGTTTACGATCATTTTTTGAATATCTTCATCAACTTCGATGGCTTCATAAAGACCAGCTCGGCCTTTATAGCCGCCTGGGGTTTCTTTGGTGTCGATGCCGCGAGCAAGCATGTAATGATTGCTGTTTTTGATTGGGAGACCTGGGTAGCCAAGATCTTCGGAAATAGCTGCGACGTCTTCTGGGTTTTGAGGAAGGAGATTCCCAATGATGCCATTGATACTAGAAGTCTCGAGCTCGGAAGATTTGTAGATCTCACGTTTATCGGTAATTCGGCGGACAAGACGCTGACCAATGACTACGTTTAAGGTCGAAGCGAGGAGAAATGGCTCAATACCCATATCAAGCAGACGGGGTAAGATGCCGGCGGCGGAGTTGGTGTGGAGGGTGGAGAAAACAAGATGACCAGTCAAAGCGGCTTGGACGGCCAGTGCCGCAGTTTCGTTATCACGAATCTCCCCGACCATTACTACGTCAGGGTCCTGGCGAAGAATTGAGCGCAGACCCGAAGCGAAGGTCAGCCCGGCGTCAACGTTAACTTGGATCTGATTAATGCCATCCATTTTATACTCGACTGGATCCTCCAAAGTGACAATATTAATTTGTTCGGATTTAATTTGCTGGATTAAAGCATAGAGGGTCGTCGATTTACCAGAACCAGTAGGGCCGGAAGTTAAGATCATGCCATTAGGCTGGCGAATCCCGGTTAATACGGTTCGGAGGGCGCGACCACTCATACCCATTTTATCAATCTTCATGGCAGTTCCCTCTTTATCCAAAAGGCGGATTACTACTTGTTCGCCCCAAGCAACTGGAGAAATGGCAATACGAAGATCAATTTCTTTATCGTCGACTAGCACGGTGAACTGACCATCCTGCGGAATGCGATGTTCATCAATTTTAAGGTTGCTAAGAATTTTGATTCTAGAAACAAGAGCGGGCGCAACAGTTTTTGGGAGATCCATGATTTTGCGAAGCACGCCGTCGATTCGACAACGAATAATTAAAGTGTTTTCTAAGGGCTCGATGTGAATATCAGAAGCTTTGGTTCTAGCAGCGTAGCTTAGAATCGTGGTTAAGGCTTTTGAAATTGGTGAATCTTGGACGATGGTCTTAACTTCGACCTGTTCTTTTTCGGCATTCTCGGCATTAGTTTCATTAACGGCATCACGAACACCAGCAAAGTCGCCGTGGTTTTTTTCGATAATTTCACGGATTCCCTGTTCGGAAGACATCCAAACACGAATTGGCTGGCTAACAAGAGTGGAGAGGTAGTCGGTTAGCTGGACGTTAGTGACATCGACCATCGCGACATTAAGCATGCCGTCTTTCTCGCCAAGCGGAACTGCGAGAGCCCGGACTTGGGCTTCGTAAGGAATTTTAGACAAGGTTTCTTGGTCGAAATTAATGTTTTTTAGCTCAACATAAGGCACACCGAGGATGACCGCAGCAGCGCGTGCAACCATTTCGCGATTGAGGATTTCCTTTCGAACGAGGGTAGCTAAAAATGATTGGTCGTCCGTAGCTTCGGTCTTAGCGTCAAGAACGCGCATGCGATCCGCTAGCCCCTCGGAGAGTAAAAGATTAATGATACCTTCTTCAGCTTCTTTGGTGATTAGAGGCATTAGGCTCCCTCGCTAGCATTATTTTCTGGTCCGTCAGCCGACTCTTCAACTGGAGACTCTTTGAGCACTTCTTCGACGGGAGCTTCTTGAACTCCGGAAGAGCGAACGTCATCAAGACATTCCCCGGTTTCACTATAATTAGTACAGTCGCCAACATAAACTTCGACGGTTGGGTTTAGGGCGCGGAAGTTGAAGATGTCTTCGTCTGGTTCGGTAAGGCTATAGTTATTGGTTCCGGATAAAGTCGAGAAAGTAAAACTCTCAATAGGTGGTAAAAAGATATTGACGATAAAATAAGCGAGGACGGTGCCAACGATGGCTGCGAGGATTGAAGTAGCTAAATCGGTTTTCATTGACTTCCTCCTTTCATGTTTTTAGTGGTTTCTTGAAGAGTTGATGGGGTCATGTAAAAAGCGGTGGCTTGAGCCTGAAGAATTAAAGTATTATTTCCGCCCCATTCAATTGTTGCGCGTTCAATGCTGAAATCGCGAATCGAGTGTTCGATATTATCAATAACCCTCATCGTGGTTGCGGTATTGGCTTCGACCGCAAGGCGAAGCGAAAGACTGTTTAGATTAGTGCCAAAGGAAGCAAGCGTGGAAGTCCCAGTTGGACTGAGGGAATCTGGTTCCCAGCCAGAAATCAGGAAAATCTTGTTGAGGCTTGCAAGAAGAGCCTCCTCATTTTTGAAAGCCGGGAGAGCGTCAGGAATGACACGAAGCGCAGAACAGCTTTGGATGAGTTTACTAGCGGCGTTAAGCTCTTCGCTAGTCTCGGCGGAAGAATAAAAACCCTGAAGTTCTTCATAAGTGTAATTTTTATTAGTGAAAGGGTTCATACATTCCGAAGAGTTTTCATTTGGCACCGAGGCGAGAGCCTCGTTTGCTGCCATATTTTCAAGAATATTAGCTCGAAGAGTTCCCGGAACAAGTGAAGTCTCGATACTGTTTGGATCGCACTTGTTTAATTCTTCGTCGGTATAAATTTCGCCGGATGGGCTAGTGCAAATACCAATCTCTTCGATTGCATTAGAATATGAGACGATAGCTTTTTCCTCTTCGGCAATTACATTGGCGTTAAAAGAAATGAGACCGAGGAAATATACCACTAACGAGATAGCTGCGCCGAGAACTAGCGAGGCGCCGAGAACAGAAAGTAACATCAGCTGCTGAGCCTGAGAGATTTTAGCGCGTTTCATGATTGCAACTTCTTTTGCCATTTTATTGACCTCCTGTGTTAATAGTGCTCTCGCAGGCAGTGTCCCCATCGGCACAATCTGAGGCGCGTTCGGCAAACATGTTCTGAATTTGGACATAGGAATCTGTAACGTTATAACGACCGGACGGAGCAATGGCGATAAGATGTTTATTATTAAAACTGAAAACTTCAGAGTTTAAAGTAATTGTGGCGGAAAAGCGGAGAACTAGTTCAGATGAGTTGCCTCGACCATTTGAAGAGTCGGAGATTGCTATGCCATCGGTTCCATCTGGAACGAGGAGACAAGAATTGTTGGTGCTTGCCCAGTGTATCTCGCCATTTTCAGCTTCGGTGCCGGAGTAGGTAATACAGGAGCTATCAAAATGTGGAATGTCGCTAATGCTGCCGTCTAGACTCATATTACCTGTTTGGTACCACTCGTTATATTGAGGGGTGCGCCAAATTCGAACTACGGTCTCGCCATTATAATTTTCGACCGGATATCCTGCAACGATATTTTCAACGACTGGAGACTCAGACTCGCTTTCAGTCGGGCCTTCGGTATCTGGACCCTCGGCTCCCTCAGAGTTCTCCTCGACTTCTTCGACCTCCTCTTCGACGACCTCTTCAATAGCAGAAGGATTGCAACCTTCCCCATTAATCAGCCAGAAAGCATAGTAGCCTTTTTGTTGGTCATAGAAAGTCGCACCATCAGAACCAGTTTCTATCATACAATAAGCCGGGATAGTCTTGCCATAACGATCTATATAATTACCGTAATCGTAGCGCATATATTGCATACTCTTTTTGAAGGAGTCGAGAACATTGTAATCGATAAACGGATCTGAACCGGCGTTTGCCTGGGCATCAAAAGAGATAGTAGGCTCCTCTTCCTCAAAATTAACATTAAGCTCAGAGATGGTAATGGTGTCTGGGCCGCTCGGAAGAAGCGCAGAAAGAACGCCAAAAATTCGAGAAAGAAGCTGTTTGCGGTCTGAGATGGCGGAAATGTTGCTAAGCTGATCTTTAATAGTTAAGAAATCGCTCAGCTCTCCATAAGATTCAATCTTTGAAGAGAGGAGGTCGATAGTTCCCTTTTTACCATCAACTACAGCCTGCTGGCCACCGGCAATAACGGCAAAGATAATACTGACGACGACCGAGGCGGAAGCGACGACAATACAAATAAAGAAGATGAGATTACGAAGCTTGAGGGCTTTAATCATTTCATTTTTAATATCTGGGACGAGGTTAATTTCGAGAGCCATTAATCATTACTCCTTTCCGAAAGCCCTATTGCAACGGCGAATTCGCTGGCAACTGGTTCTAAGGCGCGTTGTTGTTCTGGAGTCATGCGGACGGATTGCCATGGATTGCCTTGCATGGTTGGGATATTGGTTTTAGCTTCAATGTATTCAGTAAAGAGAGGGATCATGCCGCCATAACCAGAAACTACAATACCGCCAATTTTACCGTTTAGATATCGGGTCTGGAAGAAACGAACGGATTTAGTAAGCTCCTGAGCGTAAGTATCCAACGAATGGCTGAGGAGTTTAAAAACTTGTCCTTCAACTTTGTCTTCTGCAAGACCAAATTTTAAAATAAACTGGCGGGCTTGGTCTTCGCGAACGTCAAGATTCCCAGCAACGGTTTTAACGAGCTGGCCGAATCCACCAGGAATGGAACGGACAAGACGTGGTTGGTTCTTAAAAACAATGACAAGATCGGTTGATTTTTCGCCAAAATCGACGATTAGAGTTGCATCCATCGCGCCTGGAATAGCGAGAGAACGGGCCGCAGCGAGCGGCTCTGGTTCCATGGCAATAATATTTAGCCCAGTCTTTTCGATGGTCTCCATGAAAGATTCCGCGTATTCTTTCGAAGTAGACGAAACAAGAACTTCGGTTCGGGCGGGATTATTTGGGCTAGGGCCTAGAATAACATAATTGGCTTCAGCGTCGCTCATTGCCATTGGGACATATTTATCGATTTCGTATTTGAAGGATTTGGCAAGTTCTTTTTCTGGAAGAGTATCGGTTTCGACGATGGAAGTGAAAGTCTTAGTAGCTGGAAGACCGACGGCAACGTTTTTAGTACGAATCCCGGCCTGGACGACGGCGCCCATGATTGCTTCGCCAAGGCGACGACGGCCAAGTTCAGAATTATCAGCGAGGATGCTACGATCGATCGGAACATAGGCGTATTTGGAGAGTGACCAGCCGGTTCTTGCATTACCAAAAAGTTGGACGATTCGCATCGAATTTGTCCCGATATCCAGGGAGAAAAAGTCGCCCACGCCATGCAATAAATTCATATTCTTATTATAAGCGTAAGTTTCTTATTTTGCAAGTTTTAAATAATAGAAGCGTTCACGATTTCCGGTTTTACCAGTCAAATCGTTGTCGTGTTTTTTAATAATAATGAAACCATTGGTTTTGAGCCAAAATTCAAAGTTTTTGATAATTTCACGGCGGATAGATTCATTCTTGACGACGCCGCGGTTAAGTTGTTTTGGGTTTGCTTCAAATTGGGGCTTTAACATAACAAGGAGGTCCGTCGTAGGACGCGCTAGTTCCAGTTTAGCATATTTTAGTATTTTTGTCAAGGATAAGAACGAAACGTCGGCGACAATGACGTCGGCAGAATTGTCGTGGAATTCGAAAATATCGGTTTTTTCATGGAGTTCGATTCGGGAGTCGAAGCGAAGAGGAGTTTCCATTTGGCCCGTTCCCTTTTCGACGGCGATGACTTTTTTTGCACCTAGAGTTAAGACGAGCTTCGTAAAACCGCCAGTCGAGGAGCCAATGTCGAGAACGGTTTTGCCACGAAAATCATAGCGAAAGGCACGGACGGCGGATTCTAGTTTTTGGTAGCCGCGACTCTTGTCGCTCGGAGTTTCGGGGTTCAAAAACTCGCGCCGTCCCCCAGCGCGAGCTCTTGAAAATTTATTTTCGGCGTTCGCGATATTCATAAGTTTCCGTATCGACTGAAACAGTATCACCCTCTTTAACGAAAGCTGGAACTTTGATAACTAAGCCGGTTTCTAAAGTCGCGTCTTTCATGACCGAAGAGGTGGTGTCGCCCTTAACGACGGATTCGGTGTAAGTTACGGTGAGCCAAAGGTTCTTTGGGAGAACGAGGTTGATTGGCGTTCCGTTATAGAACTGGATTTCCATTTCATCGCCGTCTTTCATGAAATCTTTAGAGTCGCCGACCAAATCATTGCCGAGTTCGTATTGTTCGAAGGTTTCTGGATCCATAAAGTAGAATTTTTCATCGTCTTTATAGAGATACTGAACTTTACGGGTCGTCACTTCAGCCGATTCAATTTTGTCTTGGCCTTTGAAGGTCTTGGGGAGGAGGGCGCCGGTGATGAGGTTTTTAACCTTCACGTTCACGATTGAGCCACCACGACCCATGACTTTCTGAGAGTATTCCACCACCTTATACGGTTGGCCGTCTAAAGTGATTAGGGTGTTTTTCTTTAAGTCGGTTGGTCCGTACATATTTACTCCTTAGCTATTAGAGACAAATGGTAGAAAAGCCAAATGGCGAGCGCGCTTGACTGCGCAAGCTAGTTGGCGCTGCTGTTTAGCAGAGAGGCCAGTTTTTGAAATTGGCTCGATACGACCATAAACGTCGATGTAGCGTTGTAAAGTTTTTACATCACGGTAATCGAAGAAAAGGTCCTTGTCATTTTTAAATTTTTTCATTACTATCCTTCCTTAATTTTATTAGAATGGGATGTCACTCAAGTCGACTTCGCCTTCTGGGATGTCGTCTGGGGTCCCCATTGAATCAGCTGCTGGGGCAGGAGCGCTATAATTTGAGGTTGCGCCGCCGTAAGAGCTTCCGCTGTTTTCACGCGGGGCTGATCCAGTAAAGTTAAAGTCCTCAACGACAATTTCGGTTCGGGAACGTTTGCCGCCGCCGTTTTTGTCTTCCCAGCTGCGCTGAGAGAGCCGACCGGAGACAAGCACGCCACTACCGCGCTTGGCATACTGAGCAATCATTTCGCCGAGTTTGCCCCAGGCAGTACAGTCGATGAATGAGACTTCTTCTTTTTGATCGCCGTTAGTGTCTTTATAGACACGGTTGACGGCGACTGCAAACCCACAAACGCTAGCACCGTTTGGAGTGCTACGGAGTTCTGGGTCACGAGTTAGGTTGCCTGCAATAATAGCTTTGCTAAAACCGCGCATAATAAGTTATTCTCCTTTTTCTTCAGTTGTTTCTTCGTCCACCTTTTCTACAGCTTTCGCTCGGCGCTCATCGGTTTTGACGAGGAGATAGCGGAGCACTTCGTCGTTAATGTTCATAACGGACGAGATTTTGGCTGGGGCAGTTGCTGGGAGTTCGAGGTCCATGTAGTAGTAGACCGCAAAATCCTGGGCGTTGATCGAGTAAGCGAGGCGTTTTTTGCCTTCGTTTTCCTCTTTGACAACTTTACCGCCTGCGCTTTCGATAAGTTTCTTAACCTTATCGATTGCTGGATCGAGGTTCATCTCGAGATCGGGATGAAATAGTATAGAAAGTTCGTATGCTTTCATAATACTCCTTTGGTTAAAGCAAACACAATTTGATACGCCTCTAGGTTTCTCAGGGACTTGTTTGCTGAGTTAATAATGACTTTATTATACCACGGAGGGCGGGATTTTACAAGGGGTTAGCGGTAGGGGGCAAAGATGGCGAGAAGAAGGACGAGATAGATGAGACTGAAGGCGAATGGCAAGGCAAAAAGAATAATGAGGACGATGGCCCAGACTGGGAGTTTCTTTTTTGTTTGGACTGCGGTGGTTGGGAGTTTTGAGCGGGCGATACGGTTCATGATTGGGACGGTAATGGTGCCGAGGACCGTTAAGATCCAGAGAACGATAAGTAGACGGACAAAGAAGCCAGGGAGATTTTGGTCGGCGAAGAATAGGAGGATGGTGTTAAGACTCAGCCCAGTCGCTGCGCCGACGGTCACCCAGAGGAACTTATTGATTTTTGCATCGAGAGGTTTGATGCGGAGAAAAAGTGAGAGGAAGAAAATGAGAGAGATGACGACGATTGAAGAACCTAAGAGTTGCGCCACGATAGTCTTGCCAAAATCGCCGATTAGGATAGCGATTGACATAACGCCAGTTGAGATAAGCAAGGCGGAAATGGCGATAAGGCGATAAATTCTGCGGTCGGAGCGATTAGAAAGATACTCGGTTAAGAGAATCGGAATCATAATGAAAGACAACATCCCGGCGAGATAGTTGAGGCGAATCAAGATTAGGGGTGTGCTATATTCGACCATAGCGCAGACGATTCCATTGCAGATTGAATCCTCGAAGGCGGCGATAAGATTGATGTCGATAACTTGGGTGACGTAAACCAGAGCACTAGAAAGAATGGTGACGACAACGGCGGCACGAGCCGGGATTTTGAGCTGCGGAATTTTCTCGAGCGAAAGATAAATGCCGACTGGAATAGAGGTAGTGAGCGGGGCAAGGATTGTCATAATTGGGATTGTCGTCATTAAGGCGAAGTTGTCGATATCGAAGATGGCGATGACTGAATAGAAGCTCATTACTAAACAATAAAGGATGCCAAGATCACCAAAGACAATGAGGCTCTTATTCTGATTTTTGCGGGCACGGTCGGAAATTAGGCTAAAACAGCAGCCGGCGGCAACGAGAATGAAGCCGGTGAAAAGAGCCAGGTCGTTTAACCGTTGTCCGCCCCAGATACTAAGTAAGAAATTAATGCCCATGAAAGCGGTAAAGAGAAAGCCGAGGAGCGCAAAGAGGCGTTTTTCTTTGTCCTCAAAGACACGAGCAAAAAGTAAAGATGGAAGACAGAGGCCAATAGCGACAAGGGTCGAGACCATAATTTTGCCCTGGACTTCGCCCCATTCTCCGATGAGAATAAAAAGAATCCCAACGCCAGCGGCGGTTGAGGCAGTGGCAATGAGCGCCTTTAAGAATAGCCGAACTAGATTCGGGGCGGCAAGCTTGGCGACATGCGCTTGGATACGATCAACGAAATTTTGCATTTATGCTCCTTACTTATAGTTCTATAATAGCATAAACTTAATAAAAATAATCCAAGAAAAAGCCCCCAGATAAACTGGGGGCGGGCGATGTTACTTTTACTCGTAATCTTCAGGACCGATGATATCCGGAGAGACTACCGGACCAGCATCTACCGGGTCGCTAACCGCTTCAACTTTTGTTGCCACTGAGGCATCGTCGATATCGGCTGCGGCTTCCTTGTCGCTTCCTGGAAGAACTCCTTTTAATGGACCGAGAACCGCCTCAGCAAGTTTGCCGAGAGTCACATCAACGTTCTCGCCATTTAAGGCCTGTCCCTCGAGGTTAGCTTTTGCCATTAAGGTCGGCAAATTACCGAGTGTTCGAGTCAGCAAATCTCCGTCTTTTGGACCAGTGGAACCACCAAAATCATAGAAGGTAGCATTCTTGCCAACCTCAGCCATGATAGTTGCGGTCTTGGTCGCGATTTCGACGCGCATTTCAGATTCAATACGAATCTTCTCAAGCTCGAAGTTAACGCGATCGTTGGCTGCTTGGGCTTCAGAAAGCTGGCGAGCTGCTTCGGCCTCGGCAATACCTTTAGCTTTGGTAGCTTCCGCTTCAGCCTTACCTTTTAATTCAGTGGCTTTGGCTTCGGCCTCACCCACTTTGAGAATAGCAGCTGCATTGGCTTCGGCTTCAATAGTACGAGCTTCCGCTTCGGCTTCAGCTTTACGAGTTGTTGTCTTGGCATTAGCTTCAGCTTCACCTTCTGCCTTAGCAACTTGTTCAGCAGCCTCAGACTCGGCCTTGATGATCGCTGTTTGCTTATTAGTCTCGGCCTCAGTCACGCTTACTTTCTGCTTTTCCTGAGCGGCTAAATTAGCTTGCTTTTGTTTTTCAACTTCAGCAGCACCCTGTTCCTCAGCAAGAATCTTAGCAAGTTTAGCTTTCTCAATTTCACCAGCTTGGTTAGCTTTGGCCTGTGCGACATCAGTTTCAGCCTTAAACTCGGCTTTCTTGATATCTGCGTCACGAGTTCTTTCAGCAGTTGCTACGCTGGCTGCTAGTTCTTTCTCCTTAGCTGCACGTTCGGCTTCGGCTGCGGTTTCACGAACCTGTTGTTGATTGACAGCGGTGATATTCGCAGCTTCACGCTTACGGTCTTCCCTGTCTTGTGCTGCGAGGTCTTGATAGTAAGTCCAGCCGTCAGCGTCTTCGACTTCATGAATTGAAAGAGCGGCAGAAAAACCGTATTCCTTCATCTTTTCCTTGATAGCTGCTTCAATCTGGTCGTCCAGAACCTCTTTCTTGTTCATGACCTCTTCTGGGGTCATGCTAGAAATAACTGCGCGCACACCACCAGAAACGATGTCGAGAATGATAACTTCAAGCTCCTGGTCACTCTTATCCAAGAATTTAGTAACCGCGCGAGCCAAAGCTTCTGGATCATCAGCGTCGGGTTGATAAGCTACCGCCCAGTCGATACTGATCGGAACACCGGTTTGGGTCTTTGTTACGTCGCATTCGACTTTAGCCGTGCGCACACAGAGATCGAACATTTTCGACTTCTGAATGAAAGGCAGAACGATGCGCCCCCCCGCTCTTTTGATGACCGGTTTCCCGTTTTTAGTAGCCCCAATACCGGAAACTACGAGTGCCTCGTTACCGTTAGCGGTTTTAATAAGCAAAACCAAGACTACGATAACAGCGATTGCGATACCAATAACCGGTAACGCGCCCAATAAAATTTTCATTATGTCCATATTTTTGGACCTCCTTAAAAATATTTGGGGTTCGAACTACAAAAATAACATCTTCTTAAAGTACTCCCCCATCCTTTAATTATAGCACACTTTCCCTAAAAAGTCAATCTATTCATCGAGAAGTTTAATGATAAGCGAGATAATTAAATCTTTTTCTTTAGGCTCAGATTCGGCAATGAGGAGGATGAGCGCAGTTAGGGCGCGGTCGCTGATTTTGGTTTCGCCGTTTTTAGTGAGATGGTAGTTATTAATGGTTAAGAAAACGATAAAGAAAAGGGCGGCGATACGGTCGTTGCCGTCGAGAAAGGGACGAGATTTGATGATTCCGTAGAGAAGATGGGCGGCGCGTTCGGAGATTTTGTCGGAATGATTGGAATCTTGGATTTCGTTGAGGGTTTTTTCGAGATCACCGTTTTTTGGCTCGCCGAATAATTCCCCGCTGTTTGTGGTTTTCTTAAGCTCGGTGATAAGGTTATCACAAGCTAGAGCTTCGAGACCTCTAGTTAGCTTAGGATTCTTAACGTTCAAAGCGGAGAGATCAATAAAGCCGTCGCTGTATTCCTGAAGCATTTTGAAGCTGGTGCCGTATTTAGAGATGATTTCGAGGACGCCGCTCGCTTCGAGCTGAGTGAGGGATTGATGGGCGATCAGGCGACGGACGACATCCATCATGGTTTCGACTTCGCGGAGTTTTTTCTCATCGAGCTCGGAAAGGCGGCGCTCGTTAACGACGAGACCGGTGGTGAGATAACTTTTGAGAACGGTGGTTGCCCAGATACGAAAGTCAGTGGCTTTTTTGGAATTAACGCGGTAACCGATAGAGATGATTGCATCGAGATTGTAGAGACGGAGTTTACGGCGGACGTCGCGAGTCCCTTCGCGGCGAACTACGAAAGAATCTTTCGCGGTTCGATTTTCCAAGAGCTCACCCTCTTCGAAAATGTTTTTAATGTGGATTTCGATAGAGCGACGGGTAACGTTAAAGAGGTTAGCGATTTGGTCGATTGATGCCCAAATAGTTTCGGAATTTTTGTCGACATTAAAAAGGATTTCACCTTTTTCGAGTTTATAGATTTCGACCTCGTTCATTGGCTATATTATATCAGACATTGGCAAGCTGGTCGAATTCTTCGAGAGAGGAGATGAGAAGGTCGCGAGGCTTGTTGCCGTTTTGAGGACCGATGACGCCGATGTCTTCGAACCAAATTGCGAGACCGGAGACGAAACCATGACCCTTGCCGAGATAAGTTTGGAGCATAGCGGTCGAGAATTTGCCTTTGTTGATACTGATTTCGACGGCTTTTCTAACTATGGGATCGTTCGGGTCGAAGCGGCGGCCGAGATCCGACAAACCAGTATCTCCACCCATTCCCTTAATCGCGACCTGTTGCGCAACGACTTCGTCATTATACTCAGGGGCACGCTGGAGGCGAAGATAGTCGGTTACCTTATTGATATCGTCGTCGGACGCCCAGGCACCCTGAATACGACGAGGTTTACCCATCATTTCGGTCGTCAAAAGGAGCATGTCGCCCTTACCGAGGAGCTTCTCGGCGCCGCCCTGGTCGAGCATGATTTGAGAGTCGATGCGAGAGCCGACGGCGAAAGCGATACGGCCTGGGATATTAGCCTTAATCAGACCGGTAATAACTTTAACCTCTGGACGCTGGGTTGCGAGAACGAGGTGGATGCCGGCAGCGCGACCTTTCTGGGCAATGCGGACAATGAGCATCTCAAGGTCTTTCCCTGCCATCATCATGAGGTCGGCCATCTCGTCGATGATGACGACGATATATGGCATCTTTCCTTCTTTTTCGGATTTGTCGGATTTGGACATTTTCGCGTTATAGTCAGCGATGTTTTTAACACGCTCTTCGGCCATTAAAGTATAGCGGCGTTCCATTTCGCCAACTGCCCATTTCATCGCCGAGAGAGCCTTGTCGGTCTGGGTGATGATTGGAGTTAAGAGATGGGGGATATCGTTATACTGGGCCATTTCGACTTGTTTCGGGTCGACGATAATAAGCTTCAAATCGGATGGAGCGTTACGATAGAGGAGGGAGGTGATTAAGGTATTCGTCATAACGGATTTACCTGAACCAGTTGTACCAGCGATTAAGAGGTGGGGCATTTTCGCGAGGTTCGCGACGACAGCTTTACCGGAAATATCTTTACCGACGGCGAAAGTGAGCGGATTATCAGCTTTTTTCCACTCGTTGCTTTCCAAGACACCACGGAGACGGACATCGGCAGAACGAGCGTTCGGAATTTCAACGCCGACGGATCTTGTCCCGGGGATTGGGGCTTCGATACGAATTTTATCGACGGCGAGGTTAAGAGCAAGCTCCTTATCACGAGCGAGGATTTTACTGAGGTTCACGCCGGAAGGCGGGCGCATAGTGTATTGGGTCACGCGCGGACCAACGTTCGCGCCTTCCATTTCGACATCGATACCGAACTCGCCGAGAGTCGATTTAATGACATAGGCGTTTTGTTGGATGTTGCCGGCGTCGGCGGGGGATTGTTTCTTTTCGAGAAGGTCGGTTGAAGGCATTTTCCAATCCGGGTCGTCAACAGCAACGAGGGCGGTTGGCTCCTTTGGTTCTGGAGCTGGGGATTTGGCCATGGTTTTAGTCGGGACTTTTAAGAGCTTATTAGCTGGCTGTCCGGCCGGTTCGGTTGGCATGCCGGAATTGACTTTAATTTCGAGTTGACCAAATTTTTTAGTCGGTTTCTTTGTCGCCTCGCTGTCCTGTCCGGTTTTTTTGTCGCGGGTGACTAAATTTTTTGTGTTCTTGAAGAAAGTGAGTGGGGAGATTTGGAAGAGGAAGAGGGCGGTAACAAGAATGAGGACGATATAGATGAAGATAACGGCGGTTTGGTCGAGGATTTGGAGCATCAGGTCGTTTAGACCGGTACCGACGAGACCGCCTTGGTTCCAGATGGCGGAGATGCCGGAAATCCAGAGGAGCATAAGGATGGTTGCGAAATAAACTGGGACGGCGAGCCTGTTGTTTTCGGAGCGGAAGATTTTAACGGCGAGGTAGGTTAGAAAAACTGGGATAAAATAAACAGCGGTGCCGATACCGCTGAAAAGGAATTCATGGACGACGTTCAGGGCGTTGCCGCCGTGACCGAACCAAGTCGCAACAAAGAAAACAGAGAGAGCAATCATAAGGACTGCGACGATTTGACGCCAAAAACCACCTGGAAGTTCATGGGTAACTGGGGCCTCTTTTCTGGTTCCCCTTGTTGTTTTGCGTTTTGTGGTTTTTCTTTTCTTTGGCATATACTTTCATTATAGCACACTTTAGAGAAAAACACAAGGGGGATGGAGAGGGATAACCTCGGGTGCAGGTGCCCCCTTCGTTCTCTCTGAAGATTATTCCTCAAAAGGAACTTCAAACTTAAACGGAACGTCCAAGTCTTTTAATTCAATATTGTGCTTCATGGTTTTCCGAAATTCATCTAATTCACCGTCTGTAGCTAATTTATGAAACTTTTGGCAAGATGATATAATTTGCACAAATGTATCTCGTGAGTCTTCTACTTTTGGATCGCCGCCTTTCTCCTCTTTTTGCTTAGCGAGGCTTTTTTCAATTAACCAATTTTGTACCCTGCTAGGGGTCCAGTATCCCTTTAGTTCTTCGAAAGTGGGACCCTCTTTAAAGATGCTACCGGAGTTTCTCTTAGACTTAAAATCCGCTGGGGCTTCTAGCGCTTTACGCCGAATCATTTGTTCTATACAGATTTTCCTCGCGTCGTTTAAAATGTCATCGACTGCATAAATTATAGCTTCGGCCTGTTTTGTAATAGGATCATTGGAATAATCATCTGGTAGCATGGACTGGTATAGGTTGTTTTGGGCCCGTATTTCTGACAAAACCTTAAAACGAGTTGTTAGCCCGATTTCTTCTTGCATGAATTTCTGTTTCGCATGTTGACCATTATTCTTTAAGAAATTATCGATCTTCTCGGCGTCAGTCGTGCTAACCCCAACTATATA
>JAUNAL010000001.1:0-40395 GCA_030527585.1 Candidatus Saccharimonadota bacterium | reverse complement strand
ATAACGTGGAACAAGATCTGTTTTGCCGTGCGTTTCATTATCGCAATAATATTTGATTGACGAGAATCCAAATGGCAGCTCTTTGTCGTCATTATAACTTCGGAAGAATTTATCTTGAATGCTATATGGGAAAGAGCCGATTGTCGCATCGAACCCTAAAATCGCTCGGTCTAAGAGTATTCCCTCGTATTCGTCGCCGACAGGTTCTTTAAAATAGAGTGTAGAAAAGGCATCGACCCTATGACGATAATCTTCGAATTCAGTCCCCGCCCGTGCGTCAACATCAAAATATTTAACCACTCCGCCTCGTTCTCTATCCTGGTCCCAGTCGCCTAACCATCCGCCCTCGCGGACTCCTGATACGAAGATCTCTTCGAAGACTTTATCCAAACGCTTCCGTTCTTGTTCGCTCCCTTTTTCACCAAATTTCCTTCTTGTATTTTCGACGTATATTCTGTCGGCCTTGAGCTCTGATTCGGTATAGATATCGTTGAACTCGCTCAAGGGGACGGATGAGATATTCAGAAAAGCGTCATTTTTGTTTGGTTTCAATTCGGAATATGGAATATTTGATGAGACTTTCTCGGCGTCGGCCGCGACAGATTCGCCTTGAAAAGGGATATCGGCTAAACCTTGCCATTTAGCCCCTTGTTGCCCTTGTTGGTCGATTCGCATTCTATCATTATCCATATAGCCTCCCTAATTGCTCTTATTATATCACAATAAAAAAGGAAAAAGGCCCCGCAAGCGCAGAGCCTTCAATTAGATTGCATAACTCTTCAAGATCTCCATAGTAATTTCAGTGGCTCGATTGAGCCAAAACTCTGCCGACTGTCCAGTCGGAACTGTCGGGTTTGTCAGAATCCGTACGATACCAGATTCGAATTCATCGGCAGATAGCAATACCACACCTTTACTGGCCTCGAACAGCTCCGTCTGAAGCATAGTGAGCGCTTCGTGCATGTTCAAAGGTCCAATTTCTGGACGGTCTAAAATCGATCCTGTCCCCTGAAAATTGTAGGTTCTTTTTCTAGAAATTGTGACTACTCCAGTGTTGAACCAAATTCGATTCTCATGCTTTGTGACCCTTTCAAAGGAAACATTTTCGAAGAAAGCAATCTCTCTTTTTTCAACCATCTGTATCCCCCCTTGATACGATTAAAATACTTAGCTCGGTCGAGCTACGTTTTACATTATAGCACAAACTCGATGAAAAGTCAAGAAGAATTGTGCTATAATTAAAATGTTGTATATCAATTATAGGCATTTTAAAAGGTTAGTTACAGATAGGGATGATTTTAAGCAGGCCTAGAAAGTGTCAACTATTATTCTATTGGAGGTTAACGCAATGAGAGAATTTAGTTTGGAAGAAAGACTGTGTGACAAAATTCTAGGTCGCGAAACCAAAGAAGGAAATACATATCCTGCCGAGCTATACGAGATCGTTGAGGAAAATGTTTATTGGGCTGGCTCGGAAAGAGCGGAAGCTCCCGTCACGAGAAATAGTACTAATGATGATGGATCCGGAAATGGATATCAAAAAAATCACCGAGATGATTGGTAGCCGGAAACAGAGCATAGAGCGGAATTTTGAGGGTTCACTTGAATATATGAAGCGTCACAAAAAGATGCTTGAACTAGGAGTTGATGGTTTCAAAACCTATGCAAGAAAACTGGAGCGTGATTTTTACAGCGCAGAATGCCGGAATGGGCTACAGGTCTCTCTTAGCCCTGCGTTGGCTGGAATGCTGAACGTCTACCGAACATCTCCGCTTTGTAGACCGACCTGGGCGGAATGCTTGTACGAGCGCCTGATCAAAGAACGGTATGTTGTCGAATTTCCAAAGTATCTTGACGCAAATATTGAGATAGCGATGGGAAGGGCCTTGACATCAAGAGAACACGAGATTGTTCATATGAGGTTTGGGGCAACGACAAGCAGGCCAATGACTTTAGAGGAGGTCGGGAAGGAACTCAACCTGACACGTGAGCGTGTTCGCCATGTTGAGGAAAAAGCGCTTCGTAAATTGCGCCATCCATCTAGACTTAAAATCATAAAATGTGAGTCTGTTTGGACGGAAGAAATCGAGAAGCAAGAAGAAGTGGGGCGCGAAATTAGAAGAAAGGTGGAGATTGAGATGGGAGGCGAGACCGCCGGGGTTGCGCTTCAGAATCTCGGGCGAAGAAGCTTCGAGACGATCGTCGACATTCTGCGCGGATTAGACCTGATTACGCCTGGTGACATCTGGGAGCAATTCCTGGAGAACTTTTAGTCTGTAACACCTTTATGAAATACTCTCGAGCTTTTGTCCGGGGTATTTTTACATCTTCTGGAGTTGGGGTTTTTATTTTCGGGGAATGTGGTATAATAAGGGAGATTGGACCGTCGCCAAGCGGTAAGGCACTGGGTTTTGGTCCCAGCATTCGCAGGTTCGAATCCTGCCGGTCCAGCCATTTTTTTAGGATTTTATTTATGATTAAGATTATCGCTGGGGGGAAGAAAAATCAGGGGTGGGTTCTTGAGGCGGTTTCGGAATACCAGAAAAGGATGCGGAAACCGTTTGATTTTTCGTTTCAGTTTATGAGCGAGGAGCGCTTGTCTGGGTATTTGGCAGAGTGGCCGTTTTCGGGAAGAGAGTTTGTGATTGTTTGTGATGAGCGTGGGAAAAATATATCATCACGCGAATATTCTGAAATGTTGTCGCGAGCGTTTTCGGCCTCGCGAGAGGTGGTGATTTTGATTGGGGGAGCCTACGGGTTTTCAAATTTTGTACGTGAAAAAGCAGATTTTTTATGGAGTTTTTCGAAGTTAGTGTTCCCGCACGGATTGGCGCGGGCGATTGTGGCAGAGCAGACTTACCGAGCAAACCAAATTGCGGAAGGAAGGCCATATCATCACGAATAATTATTCGTCCCATGATATAATTAAGATATGAAGATTTTAGGAATTGAAACAAGTTGCGATGAAACGGCGGCGGCAGTCGTAGAGGACGGACGAAAGATCTTATCGAATGTGGTGGTTTCGCAGATTGATATTTTTGCGGAGTATGGTGGGGTGATCCCAGAGGTTGCGGCAAGATCACATCTTGAGGTGATGATGCCGGTAGTCGAGAAAGCGCTTTTAGAGGCAAGGGCTTCTTGGGATGAAATTGATGCGATTGCGGTAACGCATGCGCCGGGACTTCTTGGGTCGCTCCTAATCGGAACTTTGACGGCGAGGACGTTGGCGATTTTGCACGATAAGCCGCTTTATGCGGTGCATCATTTGAAATCGCATGTGTATGCAAACTGGCTTGAGTTAAAACATTTTCCTGCTTTCCCCCTGCTTGCACTTGTGGTCTCAGGGGGACATACGCAAATTTTGTATATGCCGGAGCATGATAAGTTTGAGATCGTGGGGACGACGAATGATGACGCGGTTGGGGAGTGTTTTGATAAGGTGGCGAAGATTTTGGGGTTGCCATATCCTGGCGGTCCAGCGATTGCGGAGGCGGCGGAATCTGGCGATGTAGAAAAGTATAAGTTGCCACATCCGAAGGTGGCGGATTTAGATTTTTCGTTTTCGGGGCTTAAGACGGCAGTTCTTCGGGCGGTTCAGAAAGAGTTGGGGCTGCCGATTTCGCATCCGAGTTATGATTTGAAGAATTTTTTGTCGGCGAAGCAGGTGGCGGATTTTGCGGCGAGTTTTCAGAAAACGGCGATAGAGATTTTGACGAAGAAAATTAAGGCGGGGGTTTCAGAATTCCCAGAGGTACGCTCGGTAGTGGTGGCGGGGGGCGTGAGTGCGAATGATGAACTGCGAAAGATTTTTTCGGGGTTGGCGGAGGCCGGCAAAATTCCGGCGGTATTCTTCCCTGAAGCAAAATTGTCGGGAGATAACGGAGCAATGGTGGCCGCGGCGGCGTATTATGAGATTTTGGCGGGGGTTCAGCCGATGGATCCGTATAAATTGAATATTTATCCAAGAGTTTCGGTCGAGGAATAATTCTCGGGGACAAAAAAGAAGCCTCCCTCTGGCTTCTTTTTTGCTTGGCTTAGTGTTTCTTGGCGAAAACAGCAATACCAATCATTGCGACAACCGCAGCGAGGGTTGCCGTAAGAGTGGTGGTCGCGACGGCGTTGGTTGCGACGGTCGCCGAGCCGGTTTTTGGCGCGAGCGGGGTCGCATCTTCGACAATAGTCGCGGCGGATAGGACCCAGGTCGAGAAGTGATTAAGAACAAAAGTAACGCTTTTGCCATCTTGGCTAACTACGCCGGCGATTTTTTCGTCAGTCAATTCCCCGTCCTCGAGCAAAGTAAGGTAATAGTTATCTTTACCCTGCATTGCTTCTGGGAGCGCGATAGTAAATTTGAACTCGTGACCATCTTCGGCGGTGATTTCGGTTTCTTTTCCGCCTACGGTGTATTTGATGTCGTAAGCGAAGAGAGCTTCTTCTGTGTCAGCGGAGACAGGGGTTTCGGTTGCTTCGGTGATAGTTAGCTTGCCCTCGAGTTTCTTTTCGCTAGTAACGGCGACGGTTGCGACTGGCGCGTCTTCACCGAGGTCGCTAGAGAATTCCTGATTTAAGAAGTGGACATTAACGCCCTCGGCGACCTGGATGTTGCAGAACCAGAGGTATTTAACGGTAACGCCCTCTTGTTCGGCGATTGGGTTTTTAGTGTCAGCAGTAGAAAGGGCGTCTAGGTCATCTTCGCCAGTAGTACCGAGGACGGTTTCACCGTCTAAAACGGAGAATTTGACGAAGGTGTTCTTCTCTTTGATGAACATTTCCCATTTGAAAGTATAGACACCGTCTTTGGTGATTTTGATTTTAGTATCATCTTTACCAGTAACAGTAACTTCACCTTCAGCGGTTTTTTGAGCCATAACGACATATTCTGAGACGTATTCGTTAGCTGCGTTTCGGAGAGCTAAAGAAACCTCAAAAAGTTCTCCGTGAGCCATTTCTGATGGGTTGATTTCGACATTGACGCGCTCGTCAATGCCATCAGAGAGTTTTTGAGTTTCGCCAAGTTTTGAGAAAGCGCCGGTAGTAGTAGCGTTGTCGCGGTTTAGGTTCATAATAGCGTCGCTGATTTCGGTCTTGACACCATAACCACCGCTAGTGACGAAGCTGTCATAAGTATAATTGGTGGCAGCACTGACGCTAGTCGGCATAAAGCCGGCGAGACCAAGAGTTGCGACTGCAGCAGCGGCACCAAATAAGATTGTTTTTTTCACAATAATTATTCTCCTTTTTATAGTACTCTTGTTTTTATAATACCCCCCCCCCCCGCTTTTTGTCAAGAATTTTTTGGTGGAAAAAGGAGCTTTTTGGCAAGGAGACTCATTAGCCAGTGCATTAGGAAGAAAACGCCGAGAGCGGCGGCGATGGTTGCGCTGACGATAATGAGGCCGTTTTTGGTGAGGAAAGTAAACTCGAAAAAGTCGCGAATGAACGGGATGCCAAAGGCGAGTGCCATAATACCGACAACGAAGAAGAGCAAAGCGGTGCGGAGTTTATTGAGAGGACGGGAAACCCAATAAATCAAAACGAGATCGATAGCAAATGTGATGAAAAGTGAGGTAGTTGTTAGCTCGAAGCGAGAGAAATTATTAAACTCGGAAATAATAGAGAGAGTAAGCATGGCGATGGTGACGGTGAAACCAATTGGGAAAGAATATTCGACGATATTGGTGATAAAGCGGTCTTTGACGCGGTCGGTGTTTCGCTCGAGAGCAAGGACGGCGCCCGGAAAACCGATGCAGACAAAATTGAGGAGGGACATTTCGATTGGACTGAATGGATAGGAGAACGGGAGGATGACAAAAACGACGGCGAGAATCGAGGCATAAACGGTTTTGGCGAGAAAGAGAGTTGCGGAGCGCTCGAGGTTATTGATAGTTTGGCGGCCCTCGTCGATAATTGAGGGGACGGCGGAAAAATTGGATTTTAAGAGGACAAGCTTTGCGGCGCGACGGGCAGCATCAGATCCGTCGCCGATAGCAATCGAGCAATCGGCTTCTTTCATGGCGAGAATATCGTTTACACCGTCGCCGGTCATGGCGACGGTTTTTCCCTGTTTTCGGAGAGCTTCGATGAGGGCTTTTTTCTCGGCCGGTTTGACGCGAGTAAAAATTGAGTATTCTTTGACGAGCTTGTTGTAGTTTGGGCGGTCGACTTTTGAGAGATCGATGCCGTTCAAATCTTTTACGCCAACAAGAGCGGTAATGTTTTTGACGGTTTCAAGATCATCACCAGAAATGATTTTTGGTTCGATATGATTGTCGTAAAAATAATTGATGATTTCAGGAGCGTCTTTGCGGATTTCGTCTTCAAGACGGACGAAACCGAGGAGAGTTTCGGCTTTGTCGGTTTTCTTGAGGACGGCGAGGATGCGATAGGTTCCTTTAAGGGCTTTTTCTTGTTTTTGGTAATCCTTGTTCTTGGTGATAAATTCAAGGGCACCGAGGAGATATTCGGTGTTTTTAAGTTTAACGCCGGAATACTTGCGATCGGACGAAAATGGGATAACTTCAACATCGATTTCGCTTGTGGCTTCAAATTTGGGGTCTCTCGCAAACTTTGCATGCAAAGCGCGACTTGTGGCGTTATCGGCCGGAAGATGGCTTAAAATGAGTTCTAGTGCGTCCTGGAGGGCCTTTGCGGAGCTTCCCTTAGCCGGGACGAGGTCTTTGACGGACATGTTGCCGGTCGTCAGGGTCCCGGTCTTATCGAGGCAGATCGTATCGACACGAGCGAGAGTTTCGATTGAGTAGAGGTCCTGGACGAGGACTTTTTTACGACTAAGCCGAAGAGTTGAGAGGGCAAGGGCGGAAGAAGTAAGAAGAATGAGTCCCTCGGGGATCATATTGATGAGGGCGGCAACGGTACTGGTGACAGCTTCGGTGGCGTTAGCTTCGGCGCGGAAACGGCTCCAGAGGAGAAGTGCGCCGACTGGAATTAGGGTCCAGGAGATATATTTGACGATGTCGTTCATGAGCTTAAAGAGTTTAGAATCGGCGGTTTTGATGGTTTTGGCGTCCTGCTCGAGTTTGTTGACGAAATTTTCGTCGCCGATATGTTTAACTTTTGCTTCGGCTCGACCAGAAACAATGAAGCTCCCAGAGATAAGTTCGTCGCCTGGATTTTTAATAATGTTGTCTTGTTCACCGGTAATGAAAGATTCGTTGACTTCGACGGTCCCGGAGACGACTTCGCTATCGAAGAGGACTTGGTCGCCGAGGGCGAGGACGGTCAGGTCGCCTTTTTGGACTTTCTCGGGGGAGATTTGAGTGGTTTGCCCGTTTCTCAAGATAGTTGGCTTTTGTTCGGAAATTAGGCGCATTTTATCGACGATTTTTTTGGCGCGAATTTCGTTGATAATACTGATAAGGCTATTTGCGATGACGACGCCGAGGAAGAGCATGTTTTTATAGCTACCGACGAAAAAGACCATGAGAGCGAGGACAAGGTTAACGAGGTTAAAAAGAGTAAAGGTGTTTCGCGCGATGATTTTCCACATGAAGCAATTATAGCATAAAGAAATTATTATTTCTTTATGCGGTGACTCTGCGCTTCAAGCGATTTAGCTTACGGAGAACCTGATAAAGTTTATAGCGGGCTGGCTTTAGGGGAAGATCCCAGGTTCCGGAATAGTCGACCTGGTTACCGCCGAAGCTCTTTTTGAATTTGGTAAAGCCGTACCAGGGATGGCTCTTGTCTTCTGAGGTAGTGATTCCCCAGAAATCGAAGATTTTAGCGCCAGATTTTTTAGCGTCAAGAATGCGATAAATGAGGAGGCTTGAGCCGGCAGCGAGTTTTTTATGTTTATTATCGGCCGCGGAATGGACAGTATAGCGGACTTTGTTCCAATCATAGACAAGGGAGGCGGCGAGGGGGATAACTTTTCCATTTTCATCGGTTTTTTCGGCGATAAAGAGAGTCCCAAAGCCAGAGGTGAGTTGTCTCTTGAGGCGGTCTTCTTTTTGGGGGATAATATGGTTTCGTTCTCCGACGCTCTCGAGGAATTTGATGAGGGTTTTAATTTCTTCCGGATCGGTAGTTTTACGGAAGCTAATTCCCTTCTTGGGGCTGCTTTTAAAGAGGCGGACTTTCTCTTTTTCCATGCCTTTTAAGATTTCTTCTTCAGGTTGGTCGAGGTTTAGGACCCAGGTGTTTTTCGGGTCTAGGTCATGGGACTTTTTCAAACCGAGAGAGTTTAGATTTTCGAGAGAGAAATCGTAGGCTGTTTTTTGGTTTTTGAAGTCCAGAGAGAGGGTCGGTTCGATACGAACAAAGAAAGCATTTTCCTGTTTGGCGAGCTTTTTGAGAGCTTTCAGAGCGGTTTCGAGGTCTTTTTCGGTTTTAACGGTTGGTCCATATGGGCAGAAAAGATAGTTCCCCAGTTTACTGGGCTCCAAAACTGCCATGAATTCGAACCCGTCGCCCGTCCTGCGAAAAGTCTTGCGGTTTTCGGTTTTCTGGAAGGCTTCCCAGGCGGTAGATTGAAGAAAATGCTGAATCATAGGTTTATTGTAGCACTTCTGGGACGAAGGGGGTAGGATTGACATTTTAGCGTAAGTGTGATATAATTAGGGTGTGGGATTGTTTTCTCATGCATATTAAAAAATCTGAAGGGGGGTTCTTAAATGAAGAGAATCTTAAGAAAAAAGAAGGGCGAACCGGGGTATCGGCGTTTTGCCTACAGTTTTATTTGGCTGGAGACGCTTTGGATAACGCTTGTTATCTTGTCGGTGTTGATGGCGACTTATATTCTGGCGGTGAATCTGGAAATTAAAGCGATGAAAGGTTCGCAGAATGCGGAAAGTTTTAATAGCTTGCCGTTCGAACAGAGAGCGAGCATGGAACCGTTCCTTAGTGCCGAGCTGGACGAGAACAAGTTCATGACACCAAGAGACGAAAATTCAGCGGAGAGGAAGACAATGACTTTCCTGGAGAATAATGCTTGGTGGATTGTGATGGCGGCAATTTGGATTCCGGCATCGGCGCTTTACCTATTCACTTGTATGTGGGACGTCGTAGTGGCCGATAAAAAACTAGGATCGATAAGTTATGTCGAAATCCCGATAGCGAACGACAGTGAGAACCGCTATTTCCTGGCAGATTTTCCAGAGGGGTGGCAGAAGTGGCTGTTGATTCTATTAACAGTGCCGCTGTGGCCGGTTTATCTGGTGAGCTGGTCGAGGATGAAGAGGTTCAAGGCACAACAGAACGATTATGAAGAAGGGGGGATTTATTGATGAAGGCGAAAATGGCATTAAGACCGAAGAAAGGTGAGGCCGGGTATTCTGAGTTTGATTACGAGGGTGCCATTGTAAAGGGTTTCTTATCGATTCTAATTGAGACGGCCGGAGTGATGGCGGCGTTTCTTTTGTGCTGGGTTATCGGGCGGTTGTCTGGAAGCGAACGCTTATTAGCGGCGAAGGAGATGCTTGAATTTTTCGTCTCCTGTCAATACTTTTGGATTGCGATGTTGGTGTATGCGTGGACACTCTTTCTCATCTATATACTGTTTCGTCATCTGGAGGACAAGGAGGACGAAAATGGTATAGTTCACCTAGTGGATGCGTATCAAGATGGGCAGCCAGTGAGATATTTCATCGCGGATTTTCCGGACGGGATTGATGGGTTTGGGAAAAAGATGTTTATCCTTCTCACAATACCGTTTTGGCCGGTTTATCTGATCAGTTGGGTGCGGATGCAAGTGTTTAAGAAGCAGATTAAAACCGAGTCTTAGGGCTCGGTTTTTTCATGGTTTAATTTTTGGATTTTTCCCTGTTATTTGGTCTTTTCTCACATGGATTTTCTTGACCGCTTACGCTTTTTATTTTATAACATAAGCAAAATGCCCGGCTTTTTAATTTTAAGTCGGTTGCTAATTTCAAACAGGTACTTTGACAACCTCCGCATCGGTTGCTGTTTTTAGTTTAGCGCGAGCGGTTTGGTTTGTCAAGTGCGGTTGCTAAGTTACACGGTTGCTAACCATAAGGGAAATTATGGAAAAAGCTTCTGCTAAGTTGTGCAAAAGTAGGAATACAGCAAAAGTTCGACCGGGCGGCGCCTCGTCCGTCCCGTCGTCACGGGCGGACTTCGGCTCTATTCGCGGTCGTAACCGCTCAAGGCGCCCTTGTCAAACTTTTGCTTCTGCGCCAACCTCATGATACAATCACCCTATGGCTTATATAAGAAAGTTCAAGACGACTTCGGGGGCGACGGGGGTGCAGGTCTGCTACAAAGAAGGGAATCGCGTGGTTCGGACGGTACACGTGGGGTCGGGGGAATCGGAAATGGCTGTGGAAAAGCTTGTGAAAAAAGCCCGCGAGATTATTGAGCGCGAGCGGGGAACTAAGCCAATGTTTGATTTATCTAGGTTTGATAAAAAATAAAAACGCACTCCTAGTTTAACTTTCACGCGAAACCCGCGGACAGCCCGTCTTTACGGGTGTCCGCTCTGAAAATGCGAGCTTCGCATTTTCTTTATGTTTCGCTTAGAAAGTTAACCTGTGCGCGTTTCTATCTATTAAATATAATTCAGCTCGCCTTTTAAGCGGTTGATGAGGGTGGATTTTTCTTTGATCAAATCAGTTGTTTCCTTGACAAGGTGGGCTGGGGCGCGATCGACATAATTCGGATTCATCATTCGGGCGTTCAGAGCGTCCAGCTCGCGACCGACCGCAAGAATCTTCTCCGTTAAGGCATTGCGATAATCTGCTACGACTTTCTCGGGAACGTCGAGGTAGAGTTCATGATTAGCCAAAGCAAGACGTAGCCCGCGCGGGGAACCGTCGGTGCTATTGATCGATGGAACTTTGGTCATAGTTTGAATCAAGAGGAGATTGTCTTCAATAATTGAGTCGTTACCGTAGAGGAGTGGATATTTTTTTGCGCCTGAGGCCTCTCCTAGGGCCTGTAAGGTGCTTCTGACTTCAGACACGACAACCATAAGGGTTTCGAACTGCTCGGCCGTTATCGGGTCAAATTTGAGCCCACACGGCCATTTTGCGGTGATAATGAAGTCTTCTGTCCAGCTCAGGTTCTGCCAAATTGCCTCAGTAACAAATGGGGCGAATGGGTGGAAAGCAATCAAAATCGTTTCGAGAGTTTTCTTTAGGAGGGGAACATTACGGTAAATTTTTTGACTTTCGATAAACCAGCCGGCATATTTCTCCCAGATTGTCTGGTGGAGAGCCTCAACAGCTTCGGCAAAGCGATAATTTTTCATATCTTGTTCGACTTGCCTCAGGCAGTCGTTTATTTCACGGCAAATCCAATCCTCACCCATGTTGGCGGTTGTGATTTCGCCTTTAACATCGCCGTCTTCGTCGATAATGCCTTGAATTAAGCGAGAAATGTTCCAGAGTTTGTTACAGAGGTTGCGACCGGCAACGACGGAGTTTTCTGAGAAAGCCTGGTTCATACCGGCGGAACGACCCCTTAAGATTCCGAGACGGAAAGCGTCGGAACCGTATTTTGTGACGAGGTCCATTGGATTGATAACGTTACCCTTGGATTTCGACATTTTCTTACCGTGGGCGTCGAGAACGAGACCATGGAGATATACTTCCTTGAAAGGAACTTCGCCAGTGACGTAAAGTCCCATCATAATCATGCGGGAAACCCAAGCGAAGAGAATATCGGCACCGGTTTCCATGACATTGAGCGGATAATATGGGTTCTTATTTTCAAGAGTCCAGTTCGTGCAGACAATTGGCCAGTGGGCGCTAGAGAACCAAGTGTCGAAGGTGTCTTCGTCACGAATGTATTTTACGCCGCCAACTTCAATCTCTTTAAGATGGGTGCGACGGTCAAAAATCCAATCCGGTTCATCGGTTGCACGATCGTCGACTTTTTTGAACATTGGAATAGCGATACCCCAAGGGATTTGACGGGAAATGTTCCAATCTTTGAGATTTTTCAAGTAATCAGTCAGGATTTTTTGCTTATTTGCGGGATGGAACTTAATTTCATTATTGTCGAGGTGTTCGATTGCGGTTTTGGCGAGTTTTTCGACATCAATAAACCATTGTTCTTTCAGCATCGGCTCGATAGTCGTTCCGCATTTATAGCAATGAGCAACAGCGTGTTCGATTTTCTTTTCACCACGCAAGATGCCGGCTTTTTCGAGGCTCCCCAAGACTTTTTTGCGGCACTCGACAGTAGTTAGGCCTTCATATTCTTCCGGAACATTGATCATTTTACCGTTTTCGGAGATAACTTGAATTCTTTCAAGGCCGTGGCGTTCACCAACTTCGAAATCATTAAAATCGTGGGCTGGGGTAATTTTAACGGCACCAGTGCCGAATTCTGGGTCCGCGTGTTCATCGGCGATAATTTCAATCGCACGGTCGGTTAGAGGAAGTTTAACTTTTTTGCCGAGTAGGTTTTTATAGCGAGCATCCTCAGGGCTGACTGCAACAGCGGCATCACCGAAGAGAGTTTCCGGGCGGGTAGTCGAAACGATGATTTCTGTGCTGCCGTCTTCGAGTTCATAAGCAATATCCCAGAGGATGCCTTTTTCGTCGACGTGTTCTACTTCAATGTCGGCAAAGGCGGTTTGGTGTTTCGGGCAGAAGTTAACTAGTTTTTCGCCACGATAGATTAAACCATCATTCCACATCTTTTCAAAAGTTGTATAGACGCGGTCGATCACGTTTTCGTCAAGAGTAAAAGTTAGGTCACCCCAGGAGCAGGAAGCTCCGAGAGCGCGAAGCTGGACTTCCATATTGCCACGTTGTTCGGCGACAAAGTTCCAGACCTGAGCGTAGAGCTCATCACGATCATACTCGAAGCGAGTATGACCTTTTGATTCGAGGTGGCGTTCGTAAACGACCCAGGTTTCGAAACCAGCGTGGTCGGCGCCTGGGATATACCAAGAACTGCGACCCCTTAGCCGATAGTAGCGAGTGAGAGAATCTTCGAGAGCGATAGTCAAGCCGTGGCCGATGTGAAGATTACCGTTGGCGTTAGGCGGGGGCATGACGATTGAAAACGTCTTCGCGTCATCTATGCCGTCGGTGCGATCATCTACGCCATCGTTATTATCATCGACAGGCAAGGTGGTTTCGCTTGGCTCAAAAATGCCAGCGGTCTCCCAAGCCGCGTAAATATCTGTTTCAAAGTCCCCCGGTTCGTAACTACTCGCAAATTTCATGAGACAATTATAACATACTTAATGTCTCTTGGATTTGTTTGAATTCGTCTTCCGCGAGATTAAGGGTTTTGCCATAAGTCCAATTCTCGTCGAGAGGCATGAGGTGGACGTGGGCGTGGGGGACGTCGGTCCCAACAACTTTCCAGAGCGTGCGGGCGCCAAGTTTTTCTTCCATGTGCTTGGAAAGTTTTTTAACCGTTTGCATTAGGGCGTCGTAATCTTCATCCTCAAGGTCATAGATTTTATCGACTTCGGTCTTTGGAACAACAAGAATGTGCCCCTTAGATTCTGGGTGGATGTCGAGGAAAGCGAGGGTTTTATCGTCTTCATAGATCTTATAGCATGGAATTTCGCCGTTGATGATTTTGGTAAAAATACTACTCATTTTTTCTCCTTTAAGGTTAGATAATAAATTGTGCCGAGGATGACGCCGAAAACAATGCCGCATGCAACATCAATTTCAGAGTGGTTGCCTGAGATAACGCGACCAAACGCTGTTATAGCAAGGAGGGCAAGCATAATAAGACAAAGGGCGAAACGGAGGGTTTTAGTCTTGAGGTAATGTGGAAGAGCGAGAGCAGTAAGAGCAAAAATCGTTGTTACGACCATGGCGTGAGTAGAAGGGAAGGAAGGTTTGGTCGGGTCGTTCGGGGCGGTGCCGAGAATTAAGAAATAATCGAAAACGATATAGATAACGACCATAAGGATTAAGGGAATTGGCATGGTTTTTAGAGGTTGGTCGATTTTTTTAAAAGATTTTCGTTTTATCCACTCACAAAAACCAAGCAGGGCAAAAAAACCAACTAGGGCGATTGCTGCATAGAGGATGATGTCGGTCGCTAAATCCCAATTCATAACTCTATTATACATGATTTTTGTCCTATGTGCCTAATTCCTATCTTGATTTATTTGTTGATTTGTGATATAATTAGAAGATAACATTAGCACCTTAAAGTCAAGCGAGATTCAATAGTTAGGGGGAGATTTATAATGAAAATCGCAAATCTAAATAAGTCGACTTTTTTCGATGAGCAAGCGACTGTCTACATTAATTTGACGCCACGAAAGATACATTTAGGCTGTGAGGATGGGCATATTCCGATTCAGCCGATGGAGTGCCGACGATGGGGTCAAAAATGGCAGTATGCAGCCGAAATCATTCCGGGGATTCCAACATGGGGAAAACGACAAATGTTTCTATATAAAATTTGTCGAAAAGTGGAAAAGTTATACAAGAGGGAGCACCATTTTCGTATAATAATTCGCTTGGATAGTGGTTGCTGGGCGGCTGGAAGATGGATTTCTTCTTGGTCTGATAGCGTAATCTTCGATGTTCAGAATCCGTAAAGAGTCCGTAATGTTTAGTTTGCCCGCCCGAAGTGGCGGGCTTTTTCCTGCAAAAAAATAGCTATAACTTCCACGCGAAACCCGATTTACGCCGTCAAAAAAGCGCCTCGTAAAAATTTGGTGCAAAGTGTGTCGGGGGTGGTATCGTTTCGCCCAAGAGTGAATGTCCCGAGGCTACCCCAATAATTGAGCGTGGACGATTTCATTGTATGCGCCCGCTATCTCTCCCGTTAGGGGCTTTTTTGTAGAAAAGCCCCTAACGGGAGTGGGATGGGATGGCTGGGCTAGAATGTTGTTGAGAACGGAGAACGATTATGGTATAATTATAAACAGTAAAATAGGGAGATCCTGATTGAGAATAATCCTCAAGTATTGGAGATGAAGATATGGCGTATCAAAGCGAAGCCGCGCTCGAACAGCAGCTCATTGAACAATTAAATAAACAGGGATACGGTAGCGTTCCGATCCCTGACTACGATGCTTTGGTGGCAAATTTCAAGATTCAGTTTGAAGATTTTAATGCCGCCAAGCTTGGTACGCCCCTGACTAATAAAGAGTGGGATCGGGTTTTTAACCACATGATGGGTAGATCTGTTTTTCAGAGCGCAAAGACGCTTCGTGATAAGTTTGTCTTGGAACGTGAGGATGGGACAAAGGTCTATTTGTCCTTTTTTGATCCCGACCATACTAAGAACATTTTCCAAGTGACGAACCAGACGACCGTCGTGGGGAAGTATGTCAATCGCTATGACGTTACCATTCTTGTTAATGGTCTGCCGCTCATCCAAGTAGAGCTTAAACGCCGGGGGATCGATATCCGCGAAGCGGTCAATCAGGTAATGCGTTACAAAAAGCATTCTTATAATGGGCTTTATCATTTTATCCAGTTATTTGTAGTCTCGAATGGTGTTGATACGAAATATTTTGCCAACTCGGATCGCGATCTGCTATATAGCCTTGCGTTCTTCTGGACGGACTTTAACAATGTGCGAATTACGAACCTGAAAGAGTTTTCTATTGCTTTCCTAGCCCGCGACCACGTCATTAAGATGCTGACCCGTTATACGATTCTAAACGATACGGACAAGCTCTTGATGGTTATGCGGCCTTATCAGGTATATGCGGTAGAGGCGCTTGTGCGGCAGGCAACCCTAACCAATCGGAATGCTTATGTGTGGCATACCACTGGAGCCGGTAAAACCCTGACGTCTTTTAAGACGGCACAGATTCTGGCAGCCAATCCAAACATCAAAAAGGTTGTTTTTCTAGTTGACCGAAAGGACTTGGATTCCCAAACAACTGAGGAATTTAACAAATTTGAAAACGGTTCCGTTGATGCGACAGACCATACTGGCATTCTCGCAAAGCAAATGCAGGATAAAAATCGCCAACTTATCGTCACAACGATGCAGAAGATGGCAAATGCCGTGAAGCGTCCGCAGTATGCTAAGATTATGGACGCCTATAAAGAAGAAAAAGTGGTGTTTATCATCGACGAGTGCCACCGCAGCCAATTTGGTGATATGCACAAGGATATAGTGCGCCACTTTAATAAGGCACAGTTTTTCGGCTTTACTGGAACACCGCGTTTTGAGGTGAACGGAAAGACGGAAGGCAAGATTACGCAGACTACGGAGATGTTGTTCGGGGAGTGTGTACATAACTATCTTATCAAAGATGCTATTTTTGACAACAATGTGCTTGGTTTTCATGTTGAATATATCAAAACGATGGAGGGCGACTTCGATTGGAATGATCCCACTATGGCTGAGGGAATTGATGTTGGGGAACTTTATAATTCCAATGAACGGATGTCCTTAATTGCCAACCACATCGTCCAGAACCACAAAGCCAAGACGAGGAACGGACAATATACCGCAATTTTTGCGGTGTCTTCCATTGGAGCGCTTATTAAATATTATGATATTTTCAAGAAAATCAAGCACGATTTGAACATTTCCGGCATTTATACGTTTGGACAAAATGAGGATGCGGAGGGCAAGGACGAGCATAGCCGCGACGCACTGGAACGGATTATCTCGGATTACAACAAGACATATAGCACAAGTTTTTCGACCGATACTTTCTCCGCCTATCATAAAGATATTTCCGACCGCGTAAAGGGCAAAAAAACAAAGTCTCTGGATATTTTGCTGGTGGTGAATATGTTCCTCACCGGCTTTGATAGCAAGCAGCTTTCTGTACTCTACGTTGATAAAGATTTGAAATACCACGACTTGTTGCAGGCCTACTCTCGCACGAACCGGGTTGAAAAAGAGACAAAGCCGTTCGGCATTATCATTTGTTATCGCAATCTGAAAAAACAAACGGATGATGCGTTGACTCTGTTTTCAAAAAGCCATGACACCAGCGGTATTGTCGTCCCGGATTATCAGTTTTTCGTAGAGAAATTTAACGAAATGGTATTGAAGCTGAAAGAGAGCGCTCCTTCGCCTGAATCTATGGATACCATGCAGAACGAAGATGACCAGAAACTCTTTGTGGTGACCTTCCGGGAGTTGACCAAGTACCTCCAGTCCTTACAGACTTTCATTGAGTTCAGTTTTGATCAGGATGCCCTGATAATGTCCGAACAGGAATATCAGGACTATAAGAGCAAGTACCTGATGCTTTATTCGCGGCATAAGGCGGACCGCGAGGTAGTTTCTGTTCTAAATGATGTGGATTTCTGTATTGAGCTGATGGAGAGCGACAGAATCAACGTCGCCTATATCATGAATCTAATCCGCAACATCCGCTTTGATAACGCGAAACAGAAAGACTATGACATCAAGCACATTAAAGAGGAATTGGATAGAACGGACAACCCACAGCTATTGCGCAAGGTCGAGATTTTGCAGTCGTTTCTCGATAATGTTGTCAATAACCTAAGCAGTGCAGATGAGATCGATGCCGCCTACAACGATTTTGAGAACTCTGAGAAACAGAAAGAAATTGTCGCATTCGCCACCGAGGAAGATATTGATGCTACAATGCTAACCGAAATTATTTCTGAATATGAGTTTTCCGGCACGATGGATGCGGGAAATATCCGCGACCGAATCGGAAAGTCAATGCCTCTTCTCAAGAAACGTTCTCTCGTAAGCCGCATTGTTGACTTTATCAGAAGACATAGTGAAAAATATCAATAAGGAGATAGTAAATGGAGCATTCAATTCAGGCGCATCAAAAAGAACTTTGTAATAAATTGTGGGCGATGGCAAACGCTTTGCGCGGCAACATGGAAGCGTATGAGTTCAAAAACTATATCTTGGGCATGATTTTCTATTACTATCTGTCCGACAAAACTGAAAAATATATGGAGCGGCTTTTGAAAGATGATGGCATCACCTACGAAGCGGCGTGGGAGGATGAAGAATACAAGGAGGCCGTCATAGAAGAGGCCTTGCGAGATCTCGGCTATATCATTGAGCCGCAGTATCTCTTCCGCCAGATGGTCAGAATGGTAGAAAATCGTTCCTTTGATATTGAATTTTTACAAAAGGCCATTAACGCCTTGATGGAGTCTACGATTGGGAATGATTCGCAGGAGGATTTTGATGGATTGTTCTCTGATATGCAACTCGACTCCACCAAACTCGGCCATACTGTCAAAGACCGGAGTTCGGTGATGGCGAAAATTATTGCCTCGCTGGACGAAATCAATTTCGGTGTTGAGGACACGAAAATTGATGTGCTGGGCAACGCCTACGAATATTTGATCGGTCAGTTTGCCGCGACCGCCGGTAAGAAAGCGGGCGAGTTCTATACTCCGTCCGGTCCGGCTGAATTGCTTTGCCGTCTGGCGTGTCTCGGGCTCAGCAACGTAAAAGCGGCGGCAGACCCGACGTGCGGCTCTGGCTCACTGCTTCTGCGTCTTAAAAATTATGCGAATGTACGGAATTATTATGGGCAGGAATTGACCTCGACCACGTATAACCTCGCCCGGATGAATATGATTCTGCGCGGCGTCCCTTACCGCAATTTCAATATCTATAATGGCGACACGTTGGAACACGATTATTTTGGCGATATGAAGTTCCGTGTTCAGGTGGCAAATCCGCCGTATTCTGCGAATTGGTCTGCGGATACGAAATTTATGGAGGATGAGCGTTTTAACGAATATGGCAAACTGGCGCCAAAGAGTAAAGCCGACTTCGCCTTTGTCCAGCACATGGTACATCACATGGACGAGGATGGACGGGCAGTGGTGTTGCTGCCGCATGGCGTTTTGTTCCGTGGCGCCGCTGAAGAAACAATTCGCAAATATTTAATCCAGAAACTTAATGTGCTGGATGCGGTGATTGGTCTGCCGGCCAACCTTTTCTTCGGTACGGGGATTCCGGTTTGTGTGCTTGTCCTCAAACGGGAGCGGAACGGCAATTCGGATAATGTCCTGTTCATTGACGCGTCTAAGGATTTTGAGGCGGGCAAAAACCAGAATGTTCTCAGGGAAAGCGACATCGATAAGATTGTTAAGGCGTATGAAGAACGCAAGGACATTGAGAAATATGCCCATGTCGCAAGTATGGAAGAGATTGAGGAAAATGGGTTCAATCTCAATATCCCGCGCTATGTGGATACCTTTGAGCCGGAAGAGGAAATTGACCTGAATACGGTGGCCGCTGAGATCCGTAAGCTACAGTCCGAAATAAAGGACATTGATGCGGAATTGAAGCCGTTTTTCGATGAGTTAGGCTTAGACTTTCCGTTTGGCGTGGAGGGCGAATAATTATGACAAATGTATCCTCAAGTAACGGTCTTGAGAAGCACCCGAAACTGAGGTTTCCGGGGTTCGAGGAGCCGTGGACTACTTCAAGACTTCGAGATTTTGCAGATCGCGTAACTCGGAAAAACAGTGCCAATGAAACAGACTTACCTCTCACCATTTCATCAAAAGACGGCTTGGTAGATCAGATAAGCTATTTCAATAAGACGGTTGCGAGCAAGGATATGTCTGGCTACTATCTGCTCAAGAATGGCGAGTTTGCCTACAATAAGAGCTATTCTGTTGGTTATGACTTTGGCTCAATAAAACGACTGGATCGCTATTCTATGGGCGCATTGTCCACTCTGTATATCTGCTTTGCCCTTAAAAAATACAATTCAGATTTTATTCGCACATATTTTGACTCTCTTAAATGGTACAAAGAGATTTACATGATCTCAGCAGAGGGAGCAAGAAATCACGGATTGCTTAATGTGCCGACAGATGAGTTCTTTGAAACGCAGCATTTCCTCACAGAGAATGCGGATGAGCAGGAAAAGATAGCCCGGTTTATTTCTCTCGCAGAACGTAGGATAGAGACGCAACAGCGTTTGGTAGACAACCTCAAGAAGTATAAAAGAGGTGTCATGCAACACATATTTGACGGATGTGACAAAGGAACGGATGAATGGACAACGCTGAATCTTCGCGACATATTCAAGAAGGTAAATCGCAGGAACTCCAATGGTGAAATCAAGAATGTAGTCACTAATTCTGCTGAATACGGGCTAATTCCTCAGCGAGACTTTTTCGACAAGGACATTGCGGTTGATGGGAACACTTCCAACTATTACATCATTGAAACCGGCGATTTTGTCTACAACCCTCGGAAGTCTAACACGGCACCATACGGTCCCTTTAACAGATATACACTTCCAGATAAGGGCATAATATCCCCTCTATACACTTGCTTGGTACTCAAAGCCAACATTAACCCCAATTACCTCTCGTGGTATTTCAAGAGCTCGGCATGGCATAGGTACATATATGACAATGGCTCTCAGGGTGTGAGACATGACAGAGTATCAATGACAGATGATCTGCTTATGGGTATTCCGGTTGCATTTCCCTCAGAGGATAGACAGAATAAAATTGCCAAGTTGCTTGATCTGATTGAGGCAAGGCTGAGAGAAACTCAAGTAGAACACGGTCTTCTTGTTGATTTGAGAAATACCCTCATGCAACAGCTCTTTATATGAAGAGCTGTTGCAACAGACCGGCACGAAGTCTAAAGAGTTGTTCGAGACATACTTCCGAGTCATGTATTTTTCTGTCAAATGTTTTCAGTGTCAGAGAAATTGTGGCTTGTTCATGTTTAGGTGGGCACAAAACACCAATTTCGCTTAACTGTTGATACTTTAAGTTCCATGTATCGGAGGTAAGCCCTTGCGAAAATTTTTGGAATGTTTGCACAAGTGCAGGATATTTAAGATAATAAGCCCAGAATAAAACATTCTGTTCTTCGGGATGAATCGGTGTAATCACAGTATATGCTGGACTGACTATACCCTCGTATTCAGAAACTCCACTTGCACCTTGCCACATTCGCATGGTGTTATAAGCAATGTCCCCAGCGTATACGCGCTTATAATTGCTTTTGTCCGCACTTGAGTTGTCCTTTAATTCGACCTCGGCTCTTTTTTGCACGCCAGAAGAAATAGTCACCGCCAGTAATTCTTCTTTCCCAGAAGCTCGTTCAATTCTTTCTTTGAAAATACTACCAATTTTCACTCGGTTCCACTTAGCTCTCTTATAAGTAAGAAGTCGATGAAGCAGTCCTCTTTTATACTTCTTGAGACTATCAACAAGCTGCGCTTGCGCAGCGATCCGTTTCTCAAGAGTGCCGAGCAAAGCGGCAATCCGTTCTTGCTCAGGAATATCAGGTATGTTGACTTTAATAGTCTCAATCTGCGGATATTTCAAGTTCCAAGTATCGGAAGTCATACCTTGTGAGTTTTTTCTGAACTCATTGATCAAATTAGGGCTTTTGAACAGAGCTGCAAAATAGCCATTGATGATCGAGATTTTGGGCATAAGAACAGTGTATGCTGGACTTACTATTCCGTCACACGGAGAGATACCGTTTGCTCCTTGCCACATTCTCATGGAGTTGTAGACCATATCGCCCGTCATGACAACCTTATAGTTGCTTTTATCCTCGCTTGAGTTGTCTTTACCTTCAATTTCAGAACGCGGCATGACACCATCGTTAATTGTGACTGAAAGCAGTTCCATATCGGATGCTCCGCGTTGACTTCTTTCAGCATATATGTCACCAATACGGTATTGTGTGTACGGCTCCTCGAACCCCGGAAACCTCAGTTTCGGGTGCTTCTCAAGACCGTTACTTGAGGATTAAATTTCCCGATTAAACACCTTCATTAGATAATGTCTATGGAGGTGTTTAAAATGACAAATAATACACAATTTAAGACACTGGTTAACGAGTGGCTGGATCATAAGAAACCGATGATCACTCCCTCAACTCATGCCAGCTTTACGCTGATTGCGGAAAATCATTTAATTCCGTATTTTGGCAAACGAAAAATCAGCAGTATTACCGAAACGGATATCCAAGGCTACATCTTGTATCTTCACGAGTCTGGGCGATTAGATAAATCTGGCGGTCTGACCGTGAAAACGATCCGCGATGTGATCCTCGTTCTTCGGCTATCCATGGAGTACGCCTATAAGGAAAGACTGATCCCGCTGCTGAACTGGGATTTGATCGAATACCCGAAGGAGCTGGTGATCAAGAAGATAATCTCATTGTCAAAGGATCAGGAACAAGCCCTGATACAGTGCATCTATATGGACTTGAACAGAAAAACCGCCGGTATTCTTGTCGCACTGTTTACCGGCGTGCGGATTGGGGAGTTGTGCGGCCTGCAGATGAAGGATATCTCGCTCAGTGACAAAACTATCTCAGTAAATAAGACAGTTCAACGTATCTACGACAAGAAGAAAGAAACCTCATATCTACACATCGGTCTCCCGAAAACAAAGACCTCGCTAAGGACGATTCCCGTTCCGTCGCTTTTAATGAACATTATTCAGAAGTTTTATACAGACAACCCCAATCATTATTTTTTGACCGGAAAGACCAAACCGACAGAGCCGCGCACCTACAGTCAGTTTTTCACCCGTTTTCTGAAACGGAATGAACTGCAAAAAGTCAAATTTCATGAGATCCGCCACACGTTTGCTGTCCGGGCGATAGAAATCCCGGAGTTTGACGTCAAATCTCTTTCTGAAATTCTCGGGCATAAGAACGTATCTTTCACCTTGAATGTGTACGGCAGCGCAAACCTACAGCAGAAAACAAAATGCATGAATCTCCTGAACGACCTATTATAAAATAAATATGCTGCCCCTCGCCACAAAGAAAGCTATCCCCCGTAAGGGGATAGAGCCACATCCCTCGCTGGCGAAAGGCTGGCTTTTCCTCGGGGTTTGTCGGCTTTCAAACTCGAAGCGAAACGATGGGCGAAGCGAAAGGTCATAACAGGGGTAAATGCTTGATTAAGGAAGGCAATTATGATGAAATCTCACTTTTTAAGCATAGCCGAAATGAAAATTAACAGGGGTGGTGGGAGTTTTTTGAGAGATTTTTTGCGTTTTTTGCTCGTTTATGCTTTGTCGCTACGGGAAGTCATGGTATAATGTCGCGCACGTAAAAGGAGATAAAATATCGCAGTAATAAATCCTAAAATTAAGTCCGACTTTTCCTCGCAAAGGACTGGATTTTTTCGTGCTTTGGAGCTATGCTTGGACTGCCTCGGAGACCCGCAGGCAGGAAGGAGGCATAAGATGCAAGGCAGAGAAATGAGAATTGAGCGTGTCCCGGCTGTGCCGAAGAAGCCGGAAATGGTTCGCGTGGCGGCCTATGCCCGTGTTTCCGCAGATAAGGATGCGGCGTTTCACTCGCTGGGGTCGCAAACAGACTATTATGAGAAATATGTTGCCGCGCATCCAGAATGGATACTGGCTGAGATTTATTCAGACAACGCTATCTCTGGCACCGTGATAGAGCGCCCGGAGTTCCAGAGGATGCTAAGGGATTGCCGTGCCGGAAAAATAGACCCCATCATCACAAAGTCCATCACCCGTTTTGCGCGGAACACCGTAGCACTCTTGGAGACAATCCGCGAGCTTAAACGCTTGCAGATCGATGTTTATTTTGAAAAGGGAAACATCCACACTTTTGATCCTAAATGCGAAGTGCTCCTCACTATTATGAGCTCTCTCGCCCAAGAGGAAAGCCGCTCTATTTCCGAGAATGTCCGCTGGGACAAAGAGAAAAGTATGCGGAATGGGCTGGTCTATATGCCATATGGTCACTTTATGGGCTATCGTAAAGGCGAAGACGGGAGACCGTCACATTTTACGATAATAGGCGGATAGATATCCAGACCACAGATGGCAAGGTTATCACTTTGGATGCTGACTAACCAACAAAATCCGTTTCCCTTAAATTGCGAGATGCACCACTTTTGACACGGATAGCATTTAGCAGCACCAAAAACGAAAATGGCGCCTCAGAAAAATTGGTCCATAGTCTTTAGTCGTGAGCAACATGAAGACGCAAAAAACTTACAGAAAACGTGAAAACTCCCCTAGAAACAGGGGAGTTTTCCGATTGGTGATATGGACGCAGTGCACTCCACGTCCACGTCATTTTGTGGTACACCCGACAGGATTCGAACCTACGACCTTTGGCTCCGCAAGCCAACGCTCTATCCAGCTGAGCTACGGGTGCAAATGTGGATGTTTTACCATCCACCTAGAAATTAAATGAGCATCACCCGAAGGTGACTTTATTATTATAACACATTTTTGAAAAATGTGGTGGAAATTGTTGGGTCATGTTATAATGAGATTTAATGGAACGGATGGGAGAAATTCAAAGCACGGCGCAGCAAGATGGTTCGACATGGGAAAACATGGCGAATGCCGTGCAGGCAGAGACGGCGGAACGGCTTTCTACGGAGAGACAAGAGCGGAAAATTATTGGATATTTGTTGAGCGGAGATACGCAAGTACTTGTGGCGCCGGACGTGGCGATCTCGCAAGGAATGCGAGAGGAGTTTTTGGAGAGTTTGGCGGAGGGGGAGTTTGGTGAGGACGCTGAGAGGGGAATGCTTGAGAAGATTCGAGGGCCGATTGATATTCCAGAACGTGGGGCGGGCGGAGAACGAATGTTCGGGAAAATTATGGCTGATCCATGGCAGAAACAGTTGTTTTCATTTTGTATGGGGCGAGAAGTGGAAGAGGCTCAGGGTGGGGGAGCGGTGAAGGAGTTTTTGGCAAGCGAAGGAGGGGATTTAGCAACGCCGGTTGGGTTTGAGAAAAAGCGGGCGGAGATTTTTGAGTATTTGAAACCTTTGGCGAATGAAACTCAGATGGAGAAATATCTAGAGGCGATGGATGGGCTTGAGAAGACGCTGTATGGGAAGCGGTTTGAATATTACCGAGCGTTTGAGGGGCTGAAAGAAGAGGCGGCGATGCTGGGGCCACGAGAGAAAGGTGCGCCACGACCGACGGGCGGGGAAGGGCTTAGTTATTTTGAACAGAAGCCAGGAGCGGTGGAAGTTTTTGGGCTTGAGAAGGCGGTTGGGGAAGAGCTGCTCCGGCGGGCGGAGATTGATGGGGATGCGTGGACGCAAAATGGGCAGGAGTTTCGGTTAACGCCGGGGATCTTAAAAGGAGAGGGGCTGGAGCCAAATCGGCAGATGGTCATTGATGGACAGACGATTTGCGTGTCGGATTTGTTTAAGTTGTCGAGTGGGCGAGACGCGGTGTTGGCATACATTCCAGTAGAGGGGGGGGTGAAGGTGCGAGGTTACTATAAGAGTAACTCTCAGGGGACTTGGCGATATATGCCAGATTATGTGAAGTCTGGGGAAAGTTCGTGGATCGAGTGGTTTGGAAAGGGGTCAAACGAAGAAGCAATGACTTTGCCGTTTGAAATCCAGGCGGGGCTGGCGCAGATTGAGCAGGAAACTGGTGTTCGGGAGCTTTCGGGGGTGAATGCGGACTTTTTGTTAGCGGGGACGGCGAAACAGTATGATTCTAAGGCTGATTATGCAATGCAAATGCGGACGGGGGCGATGCGGGGAGACTATTACGAGGAAGTGGTGGCGCAGCCAAGTGAGAGATTGTTTGAGGCTTTGTCGCGAAGAAAACAAGCGCCGGAAAGTTTAGTCTTGACGGCCGAAGCGACGCCGGATTTTTCGCAAAAGGTGGCGGAGTACGCGGGAGTTTCGACGTTGGTCGGGAAAACTAAAACGGAAGTTTACCGATCACAGGATGGACGGTTAAATTATTTGATGTGTAGCGATGAGTCTGGGCGAAGCTGGGTTGGCGGGGTTGAGACGCGAGCGCCGATTACCTCGACAGGGCTACGACGGGAATATGCGGTAGCGGGGGACTTAGCAACGCCGCTCTATGATTATGCGCAACAGGCGGATGGATATGGTGATACAGAGGACATGAGGATGAAATATCAGGGAATGTGGAAGAATTATTTAAGCCGAGTGCCGGTAATTCAAGAGTATCAGCAAGCGAAGACGCTTCGGGGTAGCCAAAGATAGAAAAATATGATAAGATAGGAGACGGAAGCGTGGCCGAGTGGTTGAAGGCGCACGACTCGAAATCGTGTGGGCTAGCAATAGCCTCGGAGGTTCGAATCCTCTCGCTTCCGCCAAGTCAAGATTCGCCCCTTAGGCGGATTTTTTGTGGTATAATTAAAGTATTATGGAAGGCAGTGAGGTAAAAAAGAGGCAAAACAAAAACGGTGGATTAAAGGCGAAGTCGCAAAAAATTAAAGCTGGGCTTTTAAAGTCTTATTACGGAAATCCGATGAAAGATATGAAGCTTGTTGCGATTACGGGAGCAGCAGGGAAGACCGTGGTTGCGCATTATGTGCATGAAATTTTGAAGGCCGCTGGAGAGCAAGTTGCGGTTCTAGCCTCAGACCAGCCGTTTGGCGTGGGAATGCTGCATAAGTTTCTGAGTGATGCCTGGAAAGCGGGAGCGAATGTTGTTGTAGTGACTGTGCCAGCGGAAGGGTTACGCGATAATGTATTTTATGGGCTTCCGGTAACGGTGGCGGCGATGACGAATTTTGTGACGGCAGGACTCTCGGATATGACAGCGGAAGAATATCTTGAAAACGAGAAAACTTTGTTCGATATGAAGCCGGAAATTGTGGTGATGAACCATGACGATGTGAATTATAATGTCTTTGAAGAATTTAAAGGTTCGAAAGAGACGATTGATTATGGGCAGACCTCATCGATGGTGAAGATTCTAAATTCTAAACTTTACCCGAAAGGAACCGAGGCGACTTTGTCAATTAAATCGGAAATTACCTCGGTTGCAACGTTCGTGCCGGGAGAAATGGCGGTTTCATATATGGCATGTGCGGCAGCGATTACGACATCAATGGGGGTCGCTAACGAGAAAATCGTTGAGGGGATTGCCGCATACGACCCAGAATAAAAGTTATATTTTTCTTAGTAGGTCTCGAGCGACCTTGATGTCTTCAAAATCGTGGGGGCCGTCGGCGCGGAGGATGGTTTTTTCGTGACCTTTGCCGAGGATAAGAACAAGGTCACCTGGTTTAGCTTTATCAAAAGCGAGCTTAATAGCTTTTCTACGATCGAGTTCCTTTAGTAGGTCTTTTCCGAGGACTTTACCTTGTTTTTCGGCGCCCTTAATGAAGTCGGCGGCGATTTTCTCAGGATCCTCGTCGCGAGAATCATCTTCGGTAATAATAACGAGATCGGAATATTTCGCAAGAATGGCACCACGAATTGGGCGAGTCGACGGATCGCGACGTCCGGCACCACCATGAACGGAAATGATTCTGCCCTTATGACCTTTAACTGAGTCAAAAACTTTCTCAATAGCGTCTGGAGCGTGAGCATAATCGACAATGACGGTAAAAGGTTGACCTTCGTCAATAATGTTCATGCGACCTTCGACGGCTTCAAGAGTTTTGATGCCGTCCTCGATTTGTTCGTTTGATAATCCCATTTCACGACCAACAAGAGCAGCGGCAAGAGAATTGTAAACATTGAACTCGCCTGGGATATTTGTTTCAATATTTATATCACCATACGAATAATTTACGCCAGAAACGCCTAATTTTATTGATTTTGCACGATTTTCGCCATTTTTTATACCATATGTGATATATTTTTTTGCAATAGTCTTATAATAAGTGGTCGCCTTATCATCGGCGTTAAGAATACTAAGTTTGGCACGTCGGAAAAGTTTGCCCTTGGCGTTGCGGTAATTAGTGATGGTTTTATGATAATCAAGATGCTCATGAGTTAAGTTGGTGAAAACGGCGATGTCGATTGGAACGCCAAAAGTGCGGAATTGGGAAAGAGCGTGAGAAGTCGCTTCCAAAACAAGAACTTCGGCACCATCGTCTTTAATTTGAGAAATACGATTATTAAGAGTAAAAGCATCGACGGTGGTCATATGTCCAAGCTCATCGTGGAGTTTTTTAGTACCCCAAGCGACAGTCGTCATGAGGCCAGTCTTAATTCCGGCCTGGTTTAGCATGTGCCAAATCATGAAACAGGTCGTTGTTTTACCGTTAGTGCCGGTCACGGCGATGACGCGGAGTTTTTTGGCGGGAAAGCTGTATTTCAGGCTAGCTATAACTGACTGGGTGAAATGGTATGGTAAAACAAGTTGGTCATAACCTGGGATTTTTTCAAGATATTTTTTCATAGGAGCTCCTAACGATAATGTTTAAGCGATTCGATTGGGTTCTTGCGGGCAGCTTTCAGGGCAGGATAGATGCCGAAAACAAGACCAACCAGGATAGCCGTGGAGAATACTGTAATTAAAATCTGGAGGCTAATATATGGCGTGAATGGAGTGATGATTGAGATAAGGAAGGCTAGGATATATCCGAGGATAATGCCGAGGAAACCACCGAGAATTGAAAGGATGAGTGATTCGAAAATGAACTGCATGAGAATATTATAGCTAGACGCCCCGACGGCTTTACGAATGCCGATTTCGTGGGTGCGTTCGGCGACTGAGACGAGCATAATATTCATAACACCGATGCCGCCAACGACAAGTGAAATTCCAGCGACGAGCGCCAACATGCCGGAAATAATATCGAGCAGGGTGGAAGATGGGTGAGTGATTTGGTCACCATAAGCTACTGCGAAATTCGTATCACCGGATTTACTTTCGAGAAGTTTTCCATAAATTTCATTTGACGTTGTTTCTAGAAGGCTCGTATTTTCAGCTTTAATATTGATTTGTTGAATTTGGACGGAACCGATTAAGTCTTCTAGGACATTAATATCCATGATTAAGGCATTATTAAAGTCAATATTGTCAAAGTTGATGGTTTTATCGATTTCCTCGAGAACACCGATGACAATAAAATGTTTGCCCTGGAATTCAAGAGTTTTCCCGACGGGATTTGAAGTATTAAATAAGAGCAAGGAAAGCATGTTACCGACAACGACCGTATTTTCTTTATTTTTATCGCTCAAGAAGGTTCCGTAGCGCAGAGCGAATGGCTCAATCTGGATGAATTCTGGGGTAGTTCCAAGCACGGTGGCACTGGCAATCTGATTCTCATTATTCTTAATAGTGTTAGTAGAAATAGCGAGGGGTGCAACATTTTTAACACCATCGGTTTCAGTAATAAGAGAAACGTCGGTTAAGGAAAGATTGCTGCGTTCAAAAGAACTTGAAGCGGTTAACTCTTCGATAATATTCGTAACAGAATCTTTGGTAGAACTTGGGCGGACTACGATAAGGTCGGAGCCGATTTCGGCAACTTCTGATTTTACAAGATTAGAAATACTGCCAGTTAGGGAGAGAATCAGGATAATGCTAGCAATACCGATTGCGATACCAAGACAAGTCAGGAAAGAGCGGGTGCGATTTTCCCGAATTGAGGCGCGCGCAAGCTTAAGATGGGTTTTTAAAAGTAAAGCCATTATTTCTTCCTCCTAGCACCGCGCTTTTTCTTTTTAATCTTTACGGCGATTGGCTGAGGAAGGTTGCGGTCGGCGACAGTTTTTATGTCTGTATCGATATGGCCATCCAACATATTAATAACACGGGTTGCATAATTGGTTAAAGCCGGGTTATGGGTGACCATAATAATAGTATTGCCTTCTTCATGGATGGCTTTTAATTCTTCCATTACGATACTAGAGGAGCGGGAATCAAGGTTTCCGGTTGGCTCATCGGCGAGAATAATTTCCGGATCACTAACAATAGCGCGAGCGATTGCAACACGCTGTTGTTGGCCACCGGAAAGCTGGCTTGGCATATAATATTCGCGTTCACCAAGATGAAAACGTTTCAAGGCTTCCGAAGCATTTTTTAGACGAACGGTTTTTGGCTGATTAACATAAACGAGGGGGAGGGCGACATTTTCAATCACGGAAAGATCGTCAATAAGGTTGAAGTTTTGAAAGATGAAGCCAATTTTTTTAGCACGCAGGCGGGCCTGGCGAGCAGCGGAAATACCAGAAACATCTTCGCCATTTAGCTGGTAGTCGCCACTAGTTGGACGGTCGAGGAGACCAATAATATTAAGAAGGGTAGTCTTCCCACAACCAGATGGTCCCATAATCATAATAAACTCACCACGTTTAATGGTAAGGTCGAAATCCTTCAAAGCAAAAGATTCCGTATCGCCATAACCATAACGTTTGGTGAGGCCTTTTAGTTCTATTACTGTATTTTCACTCATATTTCTTTGTGGCGGAAGTGGCAGGATTCGAACCTGTGAAGGCCGTGAAGACCTTACACGCTTTCCAAGCGTGCTCCTTAAACCACTCGGACACACTTCCGTCTTGTCATTATTTTAACGCAAAACGGCGGTTTCGACAATATGCTAAGAGGCTGGAAAAATTAATCAGATTAAAAAGTATTGTTGCGAGGTTTTCTCATACTACAATGATAGCACAATTAAATTTTCAATGTGGGGAGTACGAGGGAAGAAATTGAAAATTTTAGTGTCATCGATTTTATAAGTTTCGAGTAATTTTTTTATATCACGAGCTTGAGTGGCTGGGTTGCAAGAGAGATAAATAATTTTTTCCGGTTTAACCTCGAGAAGTTTTTGGATTAATTTATCATCACAGCCGGCGCGAGGCGGATCAAGAATAACGGTCTGGTCTGGCTCAATGTAGTTAAGGGCGTTTTCGGATTTATCGAGAACTGGAGTGGCGTTTTTAAAGTTTTTGGCATTATTTTCGAGTTCTTGATAGGCGGATTTATCAACTTCAACCAAGGTTAAATCTTTATTGCCAGCAACTGAAAGTCCAATTGTGCCGACGCCGGAATAGAGGTCAAGAACCTTGTTGGTTTGAATATGTTTTTTCATTTCAGCTAAAGCAAGCTCGTAAACTGGGAGATTGATTTGGAAGAAACCATTAGGGGAATAGGAGTAGGTTTTACCGAGAATTTCGTCGGTTAGATTTTTAAAAACTGGGTGGGGTTTTTATTCTCATAAAGTCCGCCGGAAACTTCGCCGTTTTGATTGGCGCGAAGGAGGAGGGATTGATACTTGCGAGCCTCTTCGTGTTCTTTGTTCAGGTCGTCGACGATTTTTTGAGCGGTCTGAAAAATTTCAGGGCGTTCGATTGAGGACTGTTGAACTGGGACTTTACGATGAGAGCCACGAGCATGGAAAGCGAGCTGGATTTTTTCGGCTTTATTATCCCAATAAAGAGAATATTCCATTTTATTGCGGTAATGATAAGAATTATTATCGGTTAAGATTTCTGGGGTTTCGAGATCGATTTTATGTTCTTTGAAGATTTCAACTACGAGTTCTTGTTTTAATTTTAGTTCATAGTTAAAATCCATAATTTGCCAAGGGGAGGTAGAAAGGTAGCACTCATCTTTTGGATTGACACGGTGTTTGGAAGGGTTTATAATTTTAAGCGCAACCGCTTTACTGAAGTTGGCTTTGGTTTTTGTTGTATTATATTTCTCAACAAGTTCGCCCGGGAGAGCGTTCCAGAGGAAGATTTTTTTACCATTCTCGTCCGTTGCGAGACCCATGCCACCCGGAATTATCTTTTCTATCTTTAACATGGTTTATATTATAGCAAAAATATGTTATAATTTACATATGTCTGCGGAAGAAGTCCTTAGGGCAAATGAGAAAGCAGCGGTCGAGGGTCAGATTATATCGAGAGTTTCTGGTAAACGCTCGAAAAATCAGAAAAAAACGGGTCTCGGGGCTGGGCTTTTTATTACGGCTATTTTAGTCGTGTTTTTGTTTATTTTTAGTTCGGGGAATATGATTCCGACGGCAATTTCGGAGAGACTGATTGAAGAGACTGATGTTCAATATGCGGATGCGGTACAGAGTAAGATTTTGGTTTTTCAGCAGGCTTTGAGTTCGGGGGATATACCGGATAATACCACCCGGATTTTAAAGGAGAAGGGGGTATTGGTTGGATATGTTGAGAATGGGGAGTTTATTGAGAATAATAAAAGTGGGCGGGAGTCGGCGCTACTTTATAAAGATAAGGTGGTTTTGGCTGGCGATTTTGCGACGGCGGTTCAAGCGGATGCTGGGCTTTATAATGCATTTACAGCGGCGACTTACTCGCGGGCGGCTTATTATTATGACGATTCAGCAAAGCAGGTTTTCCGGGAAATTGGCACCAACCGAAATAATTATACGGCGGATTCGGATTTTGACGAGGTGATGGGGCGAATTGTGGGGGAGGGAAGCGACATTGATATTAATAATGTGACTTTAGTTCAAAAAACAAATGAGCGGGGGGAGAAGTATTATGTTTACGAGACGGTGGGTGCGGCAGCAGAGTCGAATGATGCGGCGACGATGGTTGCATCAGTATCGGGGAAGAATACGGCGGGGACGAGTGCGGAAGCGACTTTGAATGCGGCTGATCAATTAAATAAGGCGGATTCGATTTCGAAAAAGCAGCGGTCTGAGCGGTTGTTTGTGGGTTTTATGGAGAATGTGAGTAAGATGAAGGCAGGGGAGGGAAATGAATCGAAAATTAATGAGGCGATGAATTATTTATATAGGGAAACGGAGTCGGAAGTAGTTGATGTGTCAACTGGGGAGGTTGTGACGGTTTCTGGATCGATGCTTGAGTCACCAAGTTTATATGCGATTTTATCCGGTGAGGGGGTTGACACGGCGAAAACTTCAAATTACTCGTCGGATCGGGTTTTGAAGACAGTTGAAAACCAGCTGGGGGCGCAGGCGGGGAATGGTTTAATACAGGGAAATGTGGTTTCGAGTCAAAAGGGGGTTAAGGGTTCAATTGGGCGATATGTTGGTGGTGGAATGAGCGCGGAGAGTGAGGTTTTAACAAAAGTAACTCAGACGATTGATAAGTCACTAGTTTCGAATTCGTTTGAAACGATGGGTGGGGTGGCTGGGGGGGAGATGTTAGTGGAGGGGGCGGTAAGCGTAGGGGCGGAGCTCGCCAAGGCGAGTGGGGCATCGCTCGGCGACGCGATGGCGGTGACAGAGTATGCAAGATTAACTTCTTCGATCTTAGCGCTAGATGCGAAAGCCGATCGGTTAAATCGGAGTCCATTTGACATTACCTCGAAAAATACTTTTCTGGGTTCAATTGTTTATAATATGGCGATTTCAGTATCTTCTGGGTCGGCTTTGACACAGTTCTCGTCAATTTTCCGAGCAATGGGTTCGGCGGTAAGTGGGATTTTGCCAGCAGTTTCAGCCGAAGATGAAGCTGAAAGATATTTGGCGAACTTTGGGGACTGCAAGACGATTGGGGCGGTTGGGGCGGTTGGATCGGCGACTTGCGCACAAATTGTCACTTTTGACACCTCGACACTGAATGATATTTTTAATGATCCTGGTTTTGTTGCATTTGTGGAAGCAAATACGACTTTGGACTCGAATGGAACGAGAAAGATTAAGCCGGATTCAGCTTTAGCGGATTATATTAAGTATAATAATGAGCGTTCGACGCCAGCAGGGATGATGGATGGTGGGATTTTAGCTTCGGTTAAAAGTGGGTCGTCGTCATACTTTGTTTCTGATATTTTATCGATGGTACAAAATTTACTTGGTGCGAGTGAGGGGGAGAAGAGAATGGCTTCCGGGGCGGCGTTTGTTAATTCAAGTACAAATGGGGACTGGGAAACATATAAATATGCGCAGAGGTATGTTTCGTTGGCGCGAGCGACCGAATCTCTCAGAGCTTATGCGGATGATGAGACGGCGTATATGAATTTGAAATATTTTGAAGGGACCGAGAATCCGGTCGTTGCATTCCTAAATGAATACTATTATTTAGCTAATCAGTAATATTTTCAACACTAGTGATAATAACTTGGTGATCTTGGAAGTTTTTAACAAGACACTTACGCCTAGCTTCATCAAGTTCGGAGAAAACATCGTCAAGAAGGACTAGAGGCTTTTTACCAAGTTTACGGAAAAGAGTTTCCGCCTCAACAAATTTGAGAGCTAAGATAATCGACCTAGTTTCACCACGAGAGGCGGAACCGTCTGCAGGGTGATAATTGAAAATAAATTGAAAGTCATCACGATGAATGCCGAAGCTAGTGTGTCCGAGATATGAATCTTTTTCGAAGTTTTGTTCGAGGGTATTAAAATAGGTATTTTCGGTTGGGTGATTGATTTCTGAAATATATTCCAGTTTAATTTGGTCATTGTTTTCAGCGATAGAATGGTAGATTTTATTGAGGTTTTTATTGATTTCGCTGACAAATTCCAACCTTAGATTATAAAGACTGGTACCGAGTTTTGAGAGGAGAAGATTCCAAGAAAACAAATCAGCCCTTGAGATGGATTCGGTTTTTAGGAGCTCATTTCTTTGTTTGAGGGCTTTTTCGTAGCGGGAAAGGGTATTCCCATATTCGTCACTAAGTTGACTAAAAAAGCGATCAAAATATTCGCGATGACGAGAGGGGGAGCCACTGATGAGATTCAAATCTTTCGGTTCAAAAAAGACGACTGGGTATTTATGTTTTTTAGGGAGACGACGAGATTTTTTATCTGAAGCAAGAAAAGTTTTAAGGCTACCGTCATATGTTGCTATGATTTTTTCGCCACTATCATACTCGATAACGATACGATAAAAATCCGTATCCCGCTTTAAAATTTCCGGATCTGTGGCACGAAAACTTTTACCGCGAGTTAAAATATAGATTGCCTCGAGAACTGAGGTTTTACCACTACCATTACTCCCAAGAATAAGGGTAGTGGTCGGTTTACAGTCTAGGTGGTAGATTTCGTGGTTCCGAAAATTGGTGAGGTTGATTGATTTTATAATCATGAGTTTAGTGGCATTATGATGTGAGTATAATCGCTATTTTGTTTAGCTCGCAAAACTAGGGGGCTAACTTGATTAGAAAATTCGATAGAAATTTGTTTTTCAGTTAAAGCGTTTAAGGCATCAATAAGGAAACGGGAATTAAGAGTAATTTTACCCTCTTCTTTAATTTCGGTTTCAATGATTGAGTCGTTTTCGCCAAGTTCGTTCGCAACGGCTTTGACTGAGAAGATATTTGGGTTTTTAGCTTCACAAACGATTGCGCCCCCAGCACTACGGCGAGCAAAAAGGGCGGCAAGCTTAACAACGCGAACAAATTCTTCACGATCTAAATCAAGAGAGATATTGCAATCTTTAGGAAAGAGGCGGCGGTATTCCGGATAACTAGCGTCGATAAGTTTAGAAATAACTTCAACTTCACCAAGCCGAAAACGGGCGAGGTCTTCGTTGAAGGAAATCTCGATTTCATCCATCCCGTCATTGATGGCGGAGAGGACTTCACGAAGAGAGCTAGCTGGGACGATAACATTAATCTCACTTTGGACATTTTTGACTAATTTCTTTTCAGCTAAACGATATCCATCGGTTGAGGCAATAGCTAAAGTTTTTTCATGGGTATTAAAATAGATACCGGTAAGAGCTGGGCGAGTGTAATCGTTGGAGCTTGCAATAATAACCTGACCAACACCGTTTTTAAATTCATCTACCCCCATTTTAAAGGTGACGGCTTCTTTTTCGTTGATTTCTGGAAGTTCCGGAAAATCATCCGCAAGGGAACCATTGATAACTGAGGAATATTTGCCGGCCGAAATGGTGATTTTGGTGTCTTTGGCGGTTAATTTGATTTTTTCGCCTCTAGGCAGAGTAGAGACAAACTCGGACAAAAGTTTAGCTGGGACAGTAATCACTCCGTCTTTAGAACTAGAGACTGGCAAAAATACGACTGTCGCCATGTCTAGATTGGTGGTGGTTAGAGAAACTTTACCGTTATCTACGCGAATGAGCACATTATTTAATACGGGTAGGGTCACTTTTCCGACAGCTATACGACTAACATTATTTAGGGCTTTTGAGAGTTTTTCTTGTGTAACTTCGATTTCCATTTTAGTCCTTTCTATTATTAATATTTAGTAGTTGTTGTAGTAGGGGTTGTGGAATTGTGGATAAGATTGGGGTTTTATAGAGAGGGGAGAGTTGTGGGAAAAGTTGTGGGGTTTTGTGGGGAAGATTGTGGGTAAGTTTGGGTTTTACACGTTTTGAGTAGTTTTGTGATTTTTTGTACACATTTTTTACAGGTGGTTTACACGGAGATTTGCATAGGGATTTCCACGGGTTTTCCACAAAATAAAGAAGAGGGTTATCCATAGATTTTTCCTTTAATTTCTTCAATCTGGTCACGGAGAGTAAAATCGAGTTTTAAATCCTGTTCAATTTTTTTAATGCCGTGCATAACCGTAGTATGATCTTTAACGCCAACCTCGGCGGCGATTTTAGTAGTACTGAGAGATAATTCTTTTTTAAGGATAAACATGGCGACTTGGCGGGCGGTTTTAATGTTGGTTACGCGAGATTTGCCACACATTTCTTTAGTGGTGATTTGGTAATATTTGGCTACTTTATCGATGACTTGTTTTGGTGAGGTTGGGCGGAGCTTCGAGGTGTGTGAGACGTTGACCGCGCCCTTTTGGATAAGTTCAAGGGGGGTGAGACCACGAACATCGGACATGAGGAGGAGGGTGGAGAGTTCTCCTTCGAGATCGCGGATATTCGTATTGACGTTTTCAGCAATATATTCAATGGCTTCATTTTCGATTTCTGCACCGGTGAGGTCGGCTTTGGCGCGGAGAATTGCACACTTGTCTTCGAATTTAGGTAGCTGAAGGTCGAAAGCGCCAGCCCAGGTTAAACGAGAGGCTAATCGTTCGTCGACGGATTTGATTTGGCTAGGGAGACGATCGCTAGTGACGATGATCTGTTTATTGAGTTGGTAAAGGGAATTAAAGATATTAAAGAATTCTTCCTGACTTTTTTCTTTACCGACGATAAACTGGAAATCGTCAATAATTAAACAATCGAGACCGAGGAACTTTTGACTGAAATCTTTACCTTTACCCTTACGGACGGAATCAATAAAGTCGGCATAGAAATTTGAGATTGGGGTGTAGAGGATTTTATAGTTTGGATTACGGCGTAATAATTCATTGCCGATGGCTTGGACTAAGTGGGTTTTACCAAGGCCTGGTCCGCCATAGAGGAAAAAAGGGTTATAGGTAGCACCTGGGTTATCAACGATACTTTTGGCGGCCGAAGAGGCGAGATCATTGTTTGAGCCAATAATAAAGTTATCAAGAGTATATTTAGAATTTAGGCCGTTATTTAAGTTATTGGATGGATTTTTATAATTAGAAGCTAGCTTAGTGTGGTTTTTGAGAAGAGTGGAGTCGGCGGTAATTTCGCGGGGGCGGATTTTTGATTTATTTTTAGTTTGGACTTCAAAAGTAATATTCTCGACCGGAACGCCGCTATTTTTGAGGGCATCGGTGATATAATTAATAAATTTAGATTGTAGTTGTTTGATAAAGAAAGAGTTTTTAACACCAATAATAACCTCGCCGTTTTCGGAGGAAATAAGGGATGTGTCCTGGAACCAGGTTGAGAAATTTGCAGCAGAAATTTTTTGTTCAATTTCCGCTAAAACATTTTCCCAAATGTTATGCATTATGTTTTAACCTCCTTTTAAGAGTATTATAGCAGGGAATCGGAAAGTTTTCCACAGGTTTTTGGGATGAAAAATGTTTTGTAATATGTTTTTAAGGTTTATAGAGGTGGTTTTTCCACAGATGGGAAAGGTATCTCTAAAAAGAATGTGGAAAACTTCTTGAAAATTGTGGAAAAATGAGGTATACTATAACAAATATTTGTGAAAAATTAAATTTTAAGGAATAATATGCCAAAACGAACTTATCAGCCGCATAAACGCCAACGTAAAGCTGAACATGGTTTTATGAAACGAAATGCGTCGAAGACTGGCCGAAAGGTATTAGCTCGTCGCCGACTTAAGGGTCGCGCAAGGCTAACGGCTTAAGAAAAGATAGGCCCCGCAAGGGGCTTATTTGGTATATAATATATATTATGTTGAATAAAAAATACCGGTTTCACTCGCGGGGTGGGGTGAGATATGTTTATAAAAATGGGAAGACGGTTCGCCGGGTCAAGGCGTCTTTAGTTTTTGCTGATAATACGAGGGGTTTGACGCGGGTTGCGGTGGTGGTTTCAAAAAAGGTACTAAAAACGGCGGTGGGGCGGAACCGGATTCGGCGAAGGGTTTATGAAGTGGTTCGGAAGAATTTCGAATTGATTCCGAAAGGGCGAGATTATATTTTTGTGATTTTTTCGAAAGATGTGGGACGAATGCCGAATTCTGAATTGGAAAAGGTTCTCGGTGAGCTAGTCATGGAGAGTAAAGTGTGCTATACTGAATCTAATGAATAAGAGTGTGAAAAAATATATAACTTGGGGGTTGATATTAGCGTTTGTTGTGGCTTCATTTTATATGGGTGGGCCGTTTGGTGTAATTGATTTTATTATTGTGCGCCCGATTGTGAATATTTTGTTTGTGATCTTTAATTTAGTTAAAGATTTTGGGCTAGCGATTATTATTTTTACGGTTTTAGTAAAACTTTTGACATGGCCGTTAACTAAGAAACAATTAAAACAGACAAGGTTGATACAAAAGATTCAGCCAGAGTTAGTGAAGATTCGTAAAAATTGCAATGGTAATAAACAATTAGAATCGCTTCAGACGATGGATCTTTATAAACGGTATAATATTAAGCCGTTTGCATCGATTTTGACATTATTTATTCAGTTGCCAGTCTTTATTGCGATTTTCTCGGCGATTAAAGTAATTGCAACACCGATGCCAACAGATAATTTAATGAACCGGGCATATTCGATTGTGGCGTATGAGGGCTCTGAGATTAAGGTTCTAGAAGATAAACAAAAGGTTTATCTTGAGGATTTACAGAATGCAGAGATCCCAGCAGAGGAAAAGGCGGAATATGATTTCTATCCACAATTGTTTGGGGTGATTGATATGGGTGCGAAAGCGAGCGATGTATTGTCAGCGAATAAGTTTTCGTGGAGTGCGGTATTTATGCTCATGATTGCGATTTTTGCATCGGTGGCGCAATACTGGATGACGAAACAGCAGATGCCGTCTGGAAAATCTGAAAAGAAGAAAAAATTCCGTGAGCTCTTGAAAGAGGCACAGGATGGGAAAGAAATTGATAATTCGGATATCAATAATTTAACGACTGGGCAGATGTCGAAGATGATGCCGGTCATGATGTTTATTATCATGATTAACCTCCATGGGGCGTTAGCTTTCTATTATTTCTTAAGCAATGTTTTGACAATTTTCCAGCAAAAAGTGATTTATAAACATGTTAGGGATGATATGGACGACGCGACAGATAAAGCGACGATCCGTGAACTTAATAAGATACAAGAAGCCGAAGTGGTTAAAAACAAAAAAACAGGAACAAAAATTACGCGTATCTCCGCAAAAGATAATAAAAAGAAAAGGAGATAATAATGAATAAGGATGAATCAATCAGATTTGCAGCGAAGTATTTGGAGGATTTACTAAGTTTCTTCGGGATTAATGTGGCGATTTATTCGACAATCGATGATGAGGTAATTCAGCTTTCGATTCCGTCGACGTCTTTAAATTCGCTTTTAATTGGGCGTAATGCGGATAATTTGAGGGCTTTGCAACATATTGTGTCGATGGCACTAGCTTCGCGTGAGGCGGAAGTAACGCGGGTGAATGTTGACGTGGCGAATTATAAGAGACAGAGAGCTGATCGGATTGCAGAGAAGGCTGAAGGGTGGATTGCAAAAGTTCGCGAAACTGGGGAACCGATGACGATTAATTTGAATGCGGCGGATCGGCGAGTGGTGCATAAGTTGGCGGATGAGTATTCGGATGTGGAAACGTATTCGGAGGGGGAGGGAAGAGAACGGAAGTTGATTATTAAGAAGAGAGCACTTTAGTTTAACTTTCACGCGAAACCCGCGGACAGCCCGTCTTTACGGGTGTCCGCTCTGAAAACGCCAGCTTGGCGTTTTCTTTATGTTTCGCTTAGAAAGTTAAACAAATGCGTTCTCTTATCAAACTTTTACTTACGTTAGTTTTTTACTCTTCAGTTCCGACTAGTGGGTTGAGGATGATGATGAAGTCGTAGTTTTTAGAGATATTGTCTGGGATGTTGGTTTCGGCAGTGACGTTATAATAAGATTCGAGAAGGGCCCTGGTGCCTGGTTTGGCTTCGGTGGTGGCGTAAATAGTGTAGCCTTGGTTATATTCTCCTACTGGGGCGTTATCCGCGGTGACGTTTTGATAGCCTTCCTCGATCAGTTTAGTTTGTTCCGTGCCAGCTAAGCCATAAGTCTCGGTTGCATTAAGAACGAGGACAGTCGGTTCTTCATAGACGCGAGGGTTATTTGAGAGCATAGTGTCGACATAGGTTTGGATTTTACCGTAATTATTAGCGCCAGCACGAGGAATGACATAGGAAATACCATTAATGTTGCTGGTAGTCATATAATCTGGCCAGAGAGAAACTTGGCGCATAGATTCAAAATCAAAAGAAGCGGTTAGATGGGCGGCGGATTTTAATTCGGAAACACTGAAGTTGGTGCGGAGGTTATCACCGAGGGTTGAGGCGAGACTAACCAGGTCAGTAATGGAGAGTTCTTTTTCAAAGACACGGTCTTTGATGCCGATAAGAATTTTTTGT
>JAUNAL010000004.1 GCA_030527585.1 Candidatus Saccharimonadota bacterium | reverse complement strand
TAAGAATTTTTTGTTGGCTATTGCCGCGAGAAAAGTCGCCGCCAGAAGTACCATGACGGGCACGAGCAAGACCGAGAGCTTGATCGCCAGTTAAAGTGTATTCGACGCCGGCTTTGTAGACGGCGCCGGTCCAGTTTTTATCGTTAATATCTTCATCGAGGGTAACCTTGATGCCGCCGAGGGTGTCAACGATGGAAATGAGTGAGCCCCAGTTAAGGTGGGCGTAATATTGGAATTCAATGCCTAAGATTCCACCGACTTTGGTCATAAGAGCAGTGGCGCCGGCTTCTTCGTCAGTTCCTTTCATATTATTGCACCAATAAACCTCATTAATCTTACCAGTTGCGGTGCAAGTTGGAGAGGCTTTAAGGTCACGAGGGAGGGAAATCATCACGATATCGCCGGTTTCTTGGTTTAAGCTAATAGCCATGATGGAATCGGTTAGTTGAGCGCCGTCATGTTTGCCGTTGCCTTCGTCGCCTTCCATATTGTAGCCGCTGGTTCCAAAAGCGAGAATATTGGTGCGGCCGTTGGCGTCGGTTTTTAGTGGTTCGTAGGTTTCTTCCATAAAGGTGAAAAGATCTAGAACGTTACCTTGTCCGCCAGTGATTTTAGCGATAATGTCGTTACCCCAAAGAACTACCCAGGAAACAAGACCAATAAGAGCGAGGACAAGAACAAGGGCAACCGTGGTAATAATACGACGAACTTTCCCAGCCTTTTTCTTGGCGGTTTTTTCTTTTTTAGATAGTTTTTTGCGTTTTTTATGAGGTTTTTCTTCTTCATCATCTCCTAAATTAAGGGCCTCGACTGGGGTGAGAAAATCTTCAATGGCTTTTTCACGCGAAGCTTTTCCGGAGGTTTTTTTGCCTTTCTTAGTTTTTAGAGACCCCTTATCATCTTCGATGATTTCGATCTCGAGAGCTTCATCTGGGACCAATTCTTTAACCTGAACAACTTCCTCCTCAAGAGGGGCTTCTTTAATTTTTACTTTAACCGTGATAGGCTTTTTGGGTTTTGGGGTGACGGTTTTTTTTGCGGCACGAGTAGTAAGACCGTCGATTGATTTATTCGTTTTCATTATTTATAATTATAACATAATGACTATAAAACTTACGAAAAAACAATTAGCAGTTTTAGACTTCTTGCAAGATTTTACAGAGGAGAAGGGGATTTCGCCGTCCTATCGGGAGATCCAGGCGGGGTTAGGGCTCTCGTCGGTTTCGGCGGTGGCAGAGCATATTGATAATTTAGTTTCGAAGGGGGTTTTGCGGAAAGTGCCTGGGGCGGCGAGGTCGTTAGAGATTTTGGATTATCGGCATGAGGAGACGGTCGAGTTGTTTAAGGCGCGGATGGTTGGCTGTTCTGAGGAGGAGAAAGCGGTTTTGGAAAAAGCGGCGGGGATTTTGGGGATTGAGGTTTGACTTTTTAGGGTGGGGTTGATTTTTGTTGCCAAAGTAGTTATGATTATAATAAGGAGAACTATCTAATGGCGAAAAAACGACGAAGAAATCGGAAATGGTTGAAGAGATTGTTGATTTTGCTGCTCGTGATTGGCGCTGGGGCGGTTTGTTATTTAGTTTGGGATGCGTATTTGAAAGAGGAATCGATTCCGGCTCCGGACAATTCGGGGGGAACTACAGTTGTTGAAGAGATAGAAGTAGATGAAGGGTATGGTGAGGCTGAAGAAGGGGAAGTTGTCGTAGAAGAAAAAGAGGAGATTCAGCAGTATGAAGGGGGTGATCCAAATAAAGGGAGTGATTTGACTGGGGTGGTGAGTTATGCGGCGGTTTTGGACGGGATTTTAAGGATACGAGTGAATATTGACCAATTTGTGACGGAGGGGAGTTGTGAGCTTAGTTTGGTGCGAGATGGGAAGAGTATATATAATGCGTCAGCGCTAATGACGGATGCGGTTTCGACGGCAACTTGTGAGGGGTTTGATGTGCCGGTTGCGAATTTATCGACGGGGAAAGTACAAATTGTGATTAATTTAAAAGCTGGTTCGAAGACTGGCGTAATAAACGGGGAGGTGGAATTGTGATAAAAATAAAATCGGGTATTAGGAGAAGAGACAAAAGAATTTGGTTTATAGCGCTAGGGGTGTTTACGATGGTGTTTTTATTTACTTTTTTGGCGGCGAGGTTTAAAAATTCCGAGGAAGAAGTTAGGGCGGCGAGCTTAGCAAATTTTGATCCGGGATATATAATTTCGGATTACCAGATGACAGATTATAATTCAATGAGCGAGGCGGAGATCCAGGCGTTTTTGACTTCGAAGAATTCTTGTTCGAATCGAGATTATAATTATTATTTGCAACTATCAAATAAATATGCGGGGTCTCGAAGCTGGCATTTTAAAGATGGACATTTTGTGTGCTTATCGGAAGAATTGTTTGGAGATGGGGAAGTAATCGGAACGGGTGAAACGGCGGCGCATATTATTTGGCAGGCAGCGCAAGATTATAAGATTAATCCGAAGGTTTTGATTGTGTTATTGCAGAAAGAATCTGGGTTGATTACGGACCCGATTCCGAATAATCGGAATTATCGCTCGGCGACGGGGTATGGTTGTCCAGATACGGCGCCGTGTTCGACGGAATATTATGGATTTAAGAACCAGGTTCGGAAGGCGGCGGCGTTGTTTAGGACGGTGATGGATGGGGGCTGGACGAATTATCCGATTGGGACGAACTATATTCAGTATAATCCTTCGGCGAGTTGTGAGGGGTCGTATGTGAATGTTCGGAACTTGGCAACTTCGGCGCTTTATCGTTATACGCCGTATCAGCCGAATGCGGGAGCTTTGGCGGCTGGCTATGGAACGGCCACTTGTGGGGCATATGGAAATCGGAATTTTTATTTGTATTTTGAGGATTGGTTTGGGGGGGTGACGGTGGAAACTGGTTGGTCCCAAATGACTGTTTCGCGCGTGATGGAAGTAAAAGAAACTACTACAAAAATAAATCCTAAAGATGGGACCGTTTACGAAGATGAGGCTGTAAATCAGGGAGAAAAATACTACTTCGATTATAAGACGGAAGTTAATTGGAATGGTAAAAGTGTGTTGTGTCTTCGAACGATAGGAGATACGTTGAAAAATTCCAACAAATGTATCATTATGGACAACTTGGCTGAGACAACAGAAGAGCTTTATGCTGTGGAACCGATTGAACCGAAAAAGTTTATTATATTAAGAGATACATATAAATACGATCTAAAGACCGGAGAGGCAAAACAGATTATTAGAAAAGCAGATTTTCCGGAAGTGATTTTTGCGGCTAAAGTAGTTTATAATGGTAAAACGTATTACCAAACGATTTCTAATTATGAGACAGGATTTAATTATTATGTGCCGGAGGAAGATTTGATGGATAAGTGGTTAAAAATGGATGTGCCTAGAGTAATGAAAATCGCAACAGCTGCGATGAAAATTAACCCTGTGAACGAAACTTTATACCAAAATGAGGCTGTAAATCAGGGAGAAAAATACTACTTCGATTATAAGACGGAAGTTAATTGGAATGGTAAAAGTGTGTTGTGTCTTCGAACGATAGGAGATACGTTGAAAAATTCCAACAAATGTATCATTATGGACAACTTGGCTGAGACAACAGAAGAGCTTTATGCTGTGGAACCGATTGAACCGAAAAAGTTTATTATATTAAGAGATACATATAAATACGATCTAAAGACCGGAGAGGCAAAACAGATTATTAGAAAAGCAGATTTTCCGGAAGTGATTTTTGCGGCTAAAGTAGTTTATAATGGTAAAACGTATTACCAAACGATTTCTAATTATGAGACAGGATTTAATTATTATGTGCCGGAGGAAGATTTGAGCTTGATCTCGGAGAGTTTTGTGGATTTTATTGCGCCGAGGAATTTAAAAACAAATTCTTCTGTTGAATTTGTTGACTTGGAGACTGGGAAAGTTTGCCGAACGGTCGAGTCGGGATATATAACGAAGTATAGTACGAAAATTGTAGTTGGCGGTTTGAGCTATTACAGATCTGAGGAAGATACTAACGATCGGACGACTTGCGCATTATTGTCCTCAAAAGCAGAGGAAATAAATATGTGGGAAAATACTCAAGGGTGGAATAGGGGTTTTGAAGATTTTATTAATCCGAGGCTAATGGTATTTAGAAAGAATATGTATGCAATTGATATGGCTACCGGCGTGTCTTGTTCACGGCGATATTCCACTGGTGAAAAAATAAAATTTGCGACAAAAACATATATTGATGGGAGAGGATATTTTAGAACTGAGGAAGATGCTCATAACAATTTAAATTGTGCGATCCCGAGTGAATATTTGGGTGAAATTTAATTGTGAAATTTTCCAAGGAGTGAGCGGAGCGGTTTTGTGGTTTTCCAGAAAGTGGAAGAAGTTATAGCTTTTATTTCGTTTTTTTGATCATCCAGTTTCTCTTCGTAGGCCATTTTTTCTGAAAGATAGGTGTTAATTATGAAGTAAGGGATGTCGTATTTATGCTCATCGTTGATTATAGTTGCAATTTGCGATGGAACAAGAGAGTTAAAAACGTCCTCGTCGTTGTTTTCTAAGATTGAATTAATTTTTGAGATAATTGGTTTATTTTTGAAATTTATATTATTAATTTCTTCAAAATGTTTAGCCCATAAAATATCATTATCTAATAATTTTAGTTGACAGTCTTGAATAATATATTTTTCAGGATTGTAAAAAACGTCTTTGAGTAATTTTTCAAAAGATTTATCTTTGGGGAAACTGTCCCAACTAGTTAAATTTATTTTTAGGAAAGTATCAAAATTGTCGGGAACCAAAAAGTCGATAAAACCACCGTAGCCAAGTATTCCGCAAGGCGTTTTTGATTTTATTGCGTCTAATGCAGCCCTTCCCATGCCGAAGACTGCGTTATATCTGTTTTTTGTTAAATGCTCGGCTAAATTTTGCTGCCAACCTTTGAGTGTAATTTGATGGTGAATATTTTTATTTTTAATATAGTCATCTACATTATTTATATTATCGCCGTTGCCATAGATATCAATAACGAGAGGGGGCCTTACGCCTTGTAAAAATTGTAGAAAATCGATAATAATCTGACTTTTATCTGAGTCTAAGCGTGAAGCAATGGCGATTTTATTTTGATTTTGTGGTCTTTCGTATAATTGCGTGTTTGGGTAAAAACCATTTCTGGAAATTAGCATATTCGAAGATAGGAACGAAAAGATCTCTTGTAAGTATTCTGCTACTGCAAAATATTGGTCGAAGCCGTATTTCAGTAGTATGTAAACGAATAGATAGGTTTTCGTGTTATGCTGATATGAAAAATGGCAGGAGACTATTCCGTGCAGCGTGAATGTGATAGGGAGGTTAAGTTTTTCTGCCGCTAGAATGGTAGGAATAGAAATAAAATTCGGGTGACATTCTATGAATTCGATATTGTGTTTTTTGCAGAATGAGCATATGGCGTCTCGGTTTTTTAAGATGTTTTTCGTGTTTATATGTTCTTTGTTTATTGGAGAAGAATCGATTTTTAGTGTTTTTTCGAATGTTTTGGTATGTTTTTCCAAAATATCATTTGATATAAGAAAAGATTTAATGTTGTGTTTTTTATTGTTGACAACTTCGCTTAAAATTTTTTCTTCAAGTCCACCGTTTCTAAATTTTTCACAAACGTATAAAATTGATTTCATAGATTAATTATAGCAAAAAATATCTGTTTTTGTTATAATGGGCTTTATGAAGGTTTTATCTGTTTTTGGGACGCGGCCGGAAGCAATTAAGATGGCGCCGGTTGTAAAAGAGCTTGAGGCGAGAGAGGGGGTTTCGTCGGTGGTTTGTGTGACGGCGCAACATCGGGATATGCTTGATCAAGTACTTGAAATTTTTAAGATTAAGCCAGATTATGATTTGGATATCATGAAGCCTGGTCAGACCTTGGCGTATATTACGGCTAAAGTCTTGAAAGGTATAGAAGAGGTTATTATTGCTGAGAAACCAGATTTGGTTTTGGTGCATGGCGATACAACGACCGCAATGGCAGCGGCGCTCGCGGCGTTTTATCAGCAAGTTCCGGTTGGGCATGTTGAAGCTGGGCTTCGAACGTACGATAAGTATTCGCCATTTCCAGAAGAGATGAATCGGCAAATTATTGATAAAATCTCCGATTATCTTTTTGCGCCAACGGAAACGAGCCGAGAGAACATAGGCGATAAGCTAAATAAAGATCAAAAGGTCTTCATAACTGGTAATACAGCGATTGACGCTTTAAAGACGACGGTGACTGAAGAATACGAGAATGAGATTTTGGATTGGGCGAAGGGTTCGAGATTGATTCTCGTAACTGCACATAGGCGAGAGAATTTGGGCGAACCTATGCGAAGGATTTTTAAGGCGATTAAAAGAATTGTTGATGAATTCCCAGACGTAAAGGTTGTTTATCCAGTTCATTTAAACCCTAAAGTTCAAGAAATGGCAAAAGAAGTTTTGGGAGATGATGAAAGAACTAAATTAATCGCTCCGCTCGATGTGATTGATTTTCATAATTATATGGAACGGGCATATTTCATTATGTCTGATAGTGGTGGTGTTCAAGAAGAAGCTCCGTCGCTTGGGAAACCAGTTCTAGTTTTGCGTGATACAACTGAGCGTCCAGAGGGGGTTGAGGCGAGGACTTTGAAGCTTGTCGGGACGGAAGAAGAGGATGTTTATAGTGCGGCAAAAGAATTGTTAACGAATCAGGAAGTTTATAAAGAAATGTCCGAGGCGAGAAATCCGTACGGAGATGGGTTTGCAAGTAAATATATTGTTGACGTAATTGAGAAAGGAGAATAAATTGATAAACGATCTTTTGAAACAGAAGATACAGACGCTGGAGCGCGAAAATGATATTTTGCGAAGAGAGAACAAGTATTTGCACAAACTAACTAGTTCTAGGAGATTCGTTTTTGCTGAAAAGATTGCTACTGGGTTCAATGGCGTTTTTCCAAAGAATACAAAAAGGCGGAATTTAGTGGAAAAGGTTGGGAGAGGGGCGTTTTGGGTTGCCTCAACGGGTGCTAGAAAGAAAAGAAACAAGACTGCGAAAAAAATAAGTAGTATGGCGGGAAAATATGAAAAAGTAATCGTACTGAATAGTATTCCTTGGGACGTGAAATTGAAACAAAGACCGCATCACTTGGCTCGGGAGTTTAGTAAAATAGGATATTTTGTTGTTTATCTTGAGTATGATAATCCGTTGCAGGTTTTCCGAATAATCAGTGATAATTTAGTAATTGTAAATACGGATTTATTTATTAGAAACTTACCAAATGTATGTAAAAAATGTTATTTTTTGACCCCTAATAATATGCCAACAAAATATGACACATTAAAACGAATAAAAGAAGGTGGTTTCGAAATTATTTACGATTATTTGGACGAGTTTCATGAGGACATTTCAGGCGATCTTAGTATACAAATGGAAGTATGGGACAAATTGTCCACATTGAAACCGATTTTATGTACTGTGACGGCGAAAAGGCTTTATGATGAATTGAAAAAACATCTTGGGGTTAAGCAAAAAGTAGCAATGGCACGAAATGCTGTCGATATCGATCATTTTAATTTTGAAAAAAATAAAACCAACACTCCTCCAAACGACTTGAAGGAAGTAGTTAAGAAGAAAAAACCAATTATTGGGTTTTATGGTGCGTTAGCTCCTTGGATTGATTTTGATTTATTAAATAAAGTCGCAATTAATCATAAAGAGTGGGAGTTTGTATATCTTGGAGTTGACTATAATGGAGCAGCGGTCGATTTGGTGAAAGGGGACAATGTCCATAATTTAGGTGCAAAAAATTATGAATCATTGCCAAAATACGCTAAATATTTTGATTGCGCAATTATCCCATTCAAGCGTGGTGAAATTGCAAAGGCAACTTCACCAGTTAAGTTGTTTGAATATATGGCGGCGGGGTTGCCGACGGTTTGCACTCGCGATCTTCAAGAGTGCAAGGGTTATGATTTGGTGTATATGTCAAAAGACGATAAAGAATTTGAGAAGAATTTAAAAATTGCAATTAACGACATTAAAAATACTGAGAATCGGAAGAAGCTATTGGCGCAGGCGGAAGATAATACTTGGGCTAAAAGAGTGGAAATTATTTCGGAAAATTTGAAATAACAAAATATTAACTATCGGTAGGGTACATAATATAAATAGATAGATTAAGCTTAAGGTATATATATGAATGGAAGTTCGCGTATACATTTGGAGAGATATCTGGAGGATTTTGGGAAAAATTCTAACGTTTATGCTGCGATTGTTGAGGCTATAACAAACTCAATCGATTCGATTGTGCGTAGTGATAACAAAAATAGTGGCGAGATAGACATATTTATTTATAGGGACAACGTCCTCTTTGATAAGGGGAATGCAAAAATAAACAAACTTATTATTAAGGATAACGGAATTGGATTTGATGACGAGAATAGGAACTCTTTTAATATTTTGTACAGTCCGCAAAAAAGTGCGATTGGTGGTAAGGGTCTGGGGAGGATGTTTTATATTAAATTTTTCAGGAATGTGTCAATAGAGAGTGTCTATAAAAAGGAAGACAAATATAGAAAACGTAAATTTGATTTCGGGCGAGAGTACGAGATTATTAAAAATGAAGTAGACGAAGAGTTTAACGACGATACAGCCAGCACTGGTGCTACACTCACTCTTGACGGTTATCAAGGAGATAATAATTTTGGGGAAGATATTAACCGTTTTGCGCATCGTATTTTGGAGAAAATATTAAATTATTTTGTGGACGAGAGCCAAGCTTGTCCTAAGATTACTATTCATGACGGTGATTCCAGGATTGCTCTGAATAACCTTATTGGGGATAATGATTCTTTCGCCATCCGAGAGAGTTGTAGCGGGAATATGGAGATTTCTGAACGAATATTTAAATATAGAATGTTTGAGTTGCAAAATGTTTATGGTCAAAAAAGTAGGATAATGCTTACCGCTCACAATAAAGTAGTCACAGACGCAAAATTGGAAGATTACGTGTTGGAGTTTGAGACTGATTTCGTTAAAAAAGATAGCGATGATAAAGAGCATAAGTATATAGTTCGTTTTTATGTTTATGGTGATTTTCTTGATATGAATGTGAATAGTGAGAGAACTGGTTTTCGTTTTGGGGACTATCCGGATGGCGTTTCTGAGATCGGCAGAAAAACTATTGAGGAAGCTGTGGCCAGAGAAGCGAAGAGGATATTATCTGGTGAAGTGATGACTAGATTTGCCGAAAAGAAAGAACGTGTTGAAAAATATGCGAATGAAAATATTTGGTATAAAAACTATTTAGAATATGTCAATTTGGAGAAAATAAAGATGAACCCGTCGGATGTGGATATTGAGGCGGAATTGCATAAAGTAAAATTTGAAAAAGACTCTGAAAGGCGTAGAAAGATTGCAGACATAGCACACAATTTGCAGGTGAAGGACTTTGATTTAAATAGTGAAGTTTCTAGGCTGGTTGCAGATATAACGGAAACCGATCGAAGTAACTTAGCGGAATACATAGCACGTCGCCAGTCGGTGTTAATGTTATTTGAGAAAGCATTGGAATGGGACCTTGAGGGTAAGTTTGAAAGAGAAAAAACATTACATAGCATTATTTTTCCCGCCAGACGAGACTCTGATGACACCACATATGATGAACATAATTTATGGATTATAGATGAAAGACTTAATTTTACGACTCTTTTGAGTTCTGATAAAACTGTTTTTAACGGTTCCGAAGATCGCCCAGACATAGCGGCTTTTCACTACCCAGTTTCCTACCGCGAAGGGGAAGAGGGGCATAATCCAGTTAGTATTTTTGAGTTTAAAAAGCCGGGTCGAAGAGATTTTATAAATCCTTCGTCAAATGAGGATCCAATTGAGCAAATTATCCGATATGTTAATCAATTTAAAGATGGCAAGGTAAAACAATTAAATGGCAGGAACATCAGTATAAATGATACAACGCCTTTTTATGGTTATGTTATTGCGAGCGCTGATGAGGATGTCAAAAAGTGGCTTAAGAATGTGAAGGATATGAAGATGACACCAGATGGCGAGGGGTGGATCAAAAATGTCGAAAATATTAATTTGCGCATAGAGTTTATAACTTGGGATAAATTATTGAGAGATGCAAAAACGCGACATAGAGTTTTCTTTGAGAAGTTAGGATTAGCTTAGCATATTAAGACAGGTCGCTTTAATTTTGGTTTATGCTACAAAAATTTGGCAAATATAATTTTATAGCACAGAGGGATTATTTTATCCCGAGAATTCTATTGTATTCGTCGGCGATGGTGGCTGGGGTGCCGTCGTGGGTGATTTTGCCATCTTCAATTAAGATAGCACGGGTACAGAACTTTTTGACGTTGTCCATGGAGTGGGTGACCAAAATAACGGTTTTCTTTTCGTCGCGGAGTTCTTTGAAATAGTCGTTGCATTTTTTCTGGAAAGCAGCGTCGCCAACGGCTAGGACTTCGTCGAGAAGAAGAATGTCACCGCGAGCGCGAATTGCGATTGAGAAAGCGAGCCTGACTTGCATGCCAGAAGAGTAATTCTTTAGTTTTTGGTCTTGGAACTTTTCGAGTTCGGCGAATTTCCAAATGTCGTCATACATTTCGTCCATTTCTTCGTTCGAAAAACCGAGCAGTGCGCCGTTCATGTAGACGTTTTCGCGGCCAGTAAGTTCAGGATTGAAGCCGACGCCGAGTTCGATAAATGGAATGAGACTGCCGTTAATGGTGATGTTGCCTTTTTCTGGGTAATAAACTCCGGCAAGGATTTTAAGTAAAGTGGATTTTCCGGAGCCGTTTCGCCCGACGATGCCGACAAATTCGCCTTTTTTAATTTCAAAATTAAGACCTTTTAAGACTTTTTGTTCGGTGTAACCTTTAATGCCGCGGAGGCGATTAAAGAGAGCTTGTTTTAAGCCGAAGGCTTGTTCGGTTGGGAGGCGAAAACTTTTATAGAGAGATTTGACACTAATTGCGATTGGGCTTTCGCTTTCTTGGACCTCGGTACGATTGCCAATTTTGCGTTTGTTTTTCATTAGACTTCCTCCGCGAAGAATTTAGATTTTTTACGGAATGTGTAGGCGCCGAAACCGAGGACAAAAATAACAAGGAGAATTGGGATGATAACGGAGGGGTTGAGTACATAATTCCAGGTTGTGATGGTTTCGGTTGTGATGAGACCGTAACGAATGTCTTGGATTGCTTGGGCGATGGGGTTGAGGAGAAGAACTTTGGCGGCGAGCTCGGAAGTTCCGGCGACCATAGAGATTGGGTAGATAATTGGGACCGCGTAAAAGAGGGCCTGAACGATGACATCCCAAATTGAAGTGATGTCGCGATATTTAACGTTGATAGAGCCGAGCCAAAAGGCAAGACCGAGCGACAAGAAATAGAGTTCTAGGATGGCTGGGATGGCGAGGAACCAATTCCAACTTGGTTCGACGCCGTTGATAAGCGCAAAGATGATAATAACGGCAACGTTAATTAGCATATTTATAACTGCAGTTAAGGTCGCAGAAACGACGACGATATATTTAGGAAAACTGATTTTTCGCAGGAGGTCGCCGCGAGCGACGATGGCTTGGATGCCTTGGCTGGTACACTCAGTGAAAAAGCTCCACATAGTGGTTCCGCATAGAAGGTAAACTGGATAATGAGGAATATCGTTGCCGATTTTGAGAAGTTTGGCGAAGACAATATAGAGAATTGCAAACATCATGAGTGGGCGGAGGAGAGCCCAAAGGTAGCCGAGGACGGAACCTTGATAACGGAGCTTAAAATCGGTTTTCGTAAGTTCTTTTAAGAGAATCCGATTTTTACGGTTTAGGACTAGGGGAATTTTCATATATTATATATTATAGCATATTTGTGGTTTCTTTTGAGACTAATGGTATAATTCTAACCAAGAGGAGAAGGAAGATGAAGAAATTAGACATGTATACTGGCAATTTGAGATATGAGAATATTGAGTTTACTTTTGTGTTTGATGGAAAGAAACTGAAACTAATACCGCCCAAGAAAGAGAATGCGAAGAAATGGCTCGGGAAAAGAGTGGGGAAGATTTTTAAAATCGAAGAGAAGCTGGTTGGAGAATGCAACGAGACGAGCGGGAGGATAATATTTGTGCCTGTTAAGGCGAGGGTTGAGTTGTTTAGTCTTATCTTGACTGTGGATGTTAAATATTATATAGTGGGCACTTTTGTGGAGGGGCTGACGGGCCGAATTGCTATTCAAGGGCCAGAAATAGACCACATATATCCAACAACTATCGCACTAGAACGGCAAGAAATAGGGGAGGGCGGTGTGGTAAATATTGGCTTGAAGCCTCTTAGCGAAACATCTTCGGAAAAGGAAGTGTTTAAAGTGGGAGACAAAGAGGTTAAAATTTATTTTGGGATAGGGGTGTCCGTGGATTATGGAGTTGGCAAAGCGCCGTTAGGGCTTAACTCCGTTTTATTTTTGGAATTTGAGCCGACCGAAGATTACGATTTCATTATTAAATTATTAGAGTTGTCAAAAAATTTTATAAGATATTTATGCTACAGAAGGGATATTGTTTTTGCTAGTGTTGAGCTTTCGACGCCGACTCCTGACGCATTATATAGGCCTCTTGCTATGATATATGAATGTGGCGAATCTGATAAGGATGTTGATTTATCCAAGGGCGAACGGTCGGTAAAATACGAATATATAAAAGGTGTGGTCGGAAGGATTATGGAGGATATATTGGGCGGGAAAATGTATCTTGAACATATCCCAGATACTTATAAATCTGGACGGAGAATAAATGCGGGGAGATTTGTGATGATAACGGCGGGGTTTGAATGGGAGTTTAAAAGAAATTATCCAGGGGGCGTTAAAAAGGACGAGGGAACATTGGCTGCAGAGGAGGGAGCGGCTGAAGCATTGAGCAAGTTGGTGAACAGCAGTTCTGGAAAACTTAAAGGTATATTTAAATTTCTTAAGAAATTAATAAGATCTGATAGCTTGGAATTAAAAATAGTTCAATATGGGAAAGATTATGGAGAGATCTCTAATATATTTGGCGATTATTTATATGAACTGAATGGCGAATCGCTAAGATATCCCGAAATGGGAAAGAGGTTGTCGAAACAGCGGAATAATTTTGCGCATGGTAATATAGACCAGAAGTTTGAAGGTTTGGCGCTGCTTGATTTGATGTATTTAGAGTATATTATTTATATAATGCAGCTTAAATTTTGTGGCATAGAGGATGGCAATGCGAAACGGGCTGTTAATGATTTGTTTGGTTGTCATATGAGTATGTAATTTGCGGTTATTTCGTGCGGCGTTTGGAGCGGAGGTAGGAAATGCGCCAGCGGAGATGAACGAGACCTAGCCAGAATTTTTCTTGTAGGCTAGGGTTTTTGCCGAGCCATTTTTTAAGATTTTTATAGGAAGTTTGCCAGCTTTGCCAATTGGTGGCGGTGGATTTTATGGTGCTGGTTTCGGTGCCGAAGTTGTAGGCATAGAGAGGCTTCAGGACAAAGGCGATTTCGCCGGGGGCTTTTTTGAGATAATCTAAAACAAATTTAGTGTCTTCGGCAAAGTTTAAACTTTCGTCGAAGGCGCAGGTTTTAGCAATTTTTGCGTCGTAAAGTTTTGTGACGGAGGAATAGAGGCGGCCGTCGAGAGCGAGGAGCTTTAAAATGTAGGCGAATTTAGATTCGGATTTTTTTCGAGGTTTTAGCGGGTTTAGATAAACGTTTTCAGCGGATTTTTGTTTTAGGCGTTTATAATGAATTCCGCAGACGGAGAGGGAAATATTTTGTTTTGAAAACGGAGCGAGGAGGTCTTCAATAAAAGTTGGTTTAATTTCGTCGTCGCTGTCGACGAAACTAATAAAATCGCCGGTCGCGAGTTTTAGGCCTTTATTTCTGGCGGCGGATTGACCAGAGTTTTTTTGATGAATGACTTTTATGCGGTCGTCTTTTTTTGCGTAGTTGTTGGTAATTTCTTTGGAATTATCAGTTGAGCCGTCATCTATAAGGATAATTTCGAGATTTTTGTAAGTTTGGTTTAGAATTGAGTCGAGGCAGTTCGGCAGGTATTTCGCTGTGTTATAAATTGGGACTATGACAGAAACTTTTTGACTCATTTTTTTGGCTCGAGATTACGGGAGTTTTTCTTGTCCACTATATAGAGTGGGCGGTTCTGGGTTTCGGCGTGGATGTGGGAGATATAGAGCGCAGTAACGGATTGGGAGAGCATAAGGAGACCGACGAGGAAAGTGATGAAAATTGCGAGCTGGACGGATCCGTCCCAATAAAGATGGAGTGGGTCGCCAAGAATGTATTGGTTAATGATGCAGAAGAGTCCGAGGACGAAGCTACAGAAAGTGACAAAGGCGCCGAGGTAGCCGAAGATGACGAGTGGAGTGGTTGACATCGAAACAAAGCTGTCGATTGCGAGGTTGAAAAGTTTTTTCAAGTTATAAGACGGTTTTCCGGCGGTGCGAACGCCGTAGGTATATTCGATGTATTCTTGTTTGAAGCCGAGCCAGTCGATTAAGCCGCGGGTGATGCGGTTGTGTTCGGAAAGTTTGTTAAATTCGTCGATGACGACGCGGTCGATGAGGCGGAAATCGGTTGAACCAGGGACGGTGGATTTACTGCCAAATAGATTGAGGAGCTTATAGAAAAGCTTGCTGCCGAGTTTTTGGATGAAACCATGTTTGGTGTAGTGGTCGCGAACGCCGGTGACAATTTCGGCGCCGTTTTCCCATTTTTCGATGAATTTTGGGACGAGCTCTGGCGGCTGTTGGCCGTCGGCGTCGATCGTTATTGCGGCGTCGCCTTTGGCATATTTTAGACCAGCGGAGAGAGCAGGTTCTTTGCCAAAGTTGCGCGAAAGGGCGAGGATTTTGATTTTCGAGTTTTTTTCGGCGAGCTTTTGGATAATTTCGAGGGAATTATCGGTTGAGCCGTCGTTGACGAGAATAATTTCGTGGTCGTAGTTTTTAATTTTTTCGGCGACAGGAAAGAGAGACTTTTCGAGAAAGTTTTCAATACCTTCAGCTTCGTTGTGGATGGGGACGATGATTGAGATGAGTTTTTTGGTAGCCATATTGACTCTATTATAGCATATTTATTGCGAGAGAGTGTGGTTTATGATACCATATAAGTATGAAAAGAGTCTTTTGTGGGATGGATTTATTAAAAGAGTTTAGAGGGGTTCGATTTAGTTGGACACGAGTTTTCTTTTTTATTTCCGCTTCGGCGTTTGCGGCACTGCTTTTTACTAGATTTCTCGAGTTTTTGTTTTTAGTGATTGTGTTACTGGGTGTTTTTTGTGCGAGTCGCAGTTTTGACGAAATGAAAATCCAGAAACGATTCTCTGCGAACACTTTTTGGATCGCAGTTTTGGTTGCTGCTGCGTGTGGGATTTGTTGTTATTTTAATATAATTAATGTGCAGACTCCATGGTTTAATATTGGTTTCCTAAAGGCTGGAGCTATTGCCGTGGTCGGCTCGTTATTGGCGATTTATTCCGTTATGGTGTTAAGAGAAACGATCTTTTCGGTAGCGCGGCGGAATAATTTTGGTGAGATATTTAAAAAGCTTTTGCTGAAGCCTTTTGTCATTATCTTCGTGATTTATCTTCTAAGCATTAGTGCGATGATGCTTGCGGATGTGCATTTTATAGATGATATTTATCGTAATGCTTACGGGATTAGCGGGTGGGAAAATTTTAGTCGCTTTTTGTCTAATGCGATTAGCCCGGCTTTACATGGCGGAACTTTTCTTACTAATATTGCGCCTTTGACTCAAGTTATAGCGGTTGTTATAATGGCTTTGGCGAGTGTTTTCCTTATTTATGCATTAAACGGACATGAGAAAATCACTTTTTGGAATATTATTGCGGTAGTGCCACTGGGGCTTTCTCCGTATTTTATTGAGTGTTTTTCTTATCAGTATGATGCGCCATATATGGCACTTTCTGTTTGTGCGAGTGTGATCCCGATTCTGTTTATTAACAGGTCACCGAAGAAGTTGTTTGTTGTAACGGCTATCTGTGCCATTGTGGCTTGTATGACTTACCAGGCATCACTTGGTATTTTGATTGTCGGTATGATCGCGGCGTTTATTGCACTATGGGGTCGAAAGCAACTGGTTTTGAAATCGGCGTTTTGTACGGCGATGGGGTTCTTGCTGGGGGTTTTGGTTTTTAGGTTCTTCATTATGAACGAGGTTGCGACTTACGTGGGGACATCCATGTTCTCTTTGTCCGAGATGATACCGGGTGTTATATATAATATTCAAAAGTATTATTCGTATGTAATTCGGGATTTTCCGTTTTTTTGGGTTCTCTTGTGCGCTTTGATCTTTGGAGCATTTGTCGTCACTTTTACTCTTGGCACTGCTAGGCAACGCGTTTTAGCTTGCTTGGTTGCCTGCGGTGCAGTTATTTTGTCTGCTTGCCTTTGTTTCGGGATTTATATTGTGATAGACGGACCCTCTTTTGCCTGCCGAGCAATGTATGGTTTTGGCGCTTTGATTGCCATCTACGCTTTGAGTTGTCAGAATTATCGTTTTGCGGAGTTTTCTAATTATGGTGTCTTAATTCTAAGTTGGTGTTTCTTTAGTTTTAGTTTTGCTTATGGAAATGCGCTTGATGAACAGATAAAATATAATTCTTTTTATATGAATGCTTTAGTTGAAGATATTTCCGCATATGTAAAAAATAGTGAATCACCAGAAGATAGGACTCGGCTTCAAATTGATGGGAGTTTTGGGGTTTCTCCGATAGTAGAGAATTCGCCATACGGAGAACTTTTTGTAAGGTTAATTCAACCTAGTTTACATGAGTATTGGCGTTGGATTTACAATGACTGTTTTTATGAATATTATCGTTTAAGGGTTGAACTTGTGCAGGATTTATCCGAAGATGACATGCCGTTAGTCTATAGTGACTATTATTATAATATATATGCTGACGAATCTGCGGTTTTGGTGAAGTTGCCATTTTCGGTTTGAGGGTTTCTTGATTGACCTGGCGGCGCTATGGTATGTTCTGGATTGATATGATATGATGTAAATATGAAAAAGGAAAAGTGGAGCTTGGAGAAAAAAATAAGTTTAGTCGGATTTTTGATTGTGCCGATATTCTTTGTTGTGTTATATTTTTTGATGACTTTTACGTATGAGGATTTTTTCAGAAAAATGCACATCTTCAAGCGACGGTGCCAGAAATCTTGCGGGATATTTATGCGTATTTGCCGCGGGTTGGTGAGTTCTTCCAGAGGGTAGCAATTCACTTTATGACGCCGCAATTGTCGTTTGGCTCTGACATGGTGTTTCGGTTGATAATTGCGGCTCTGGCGACGGGGCTGGTATATTTTTCTGCGGTTTTAGTTTTGGGGCGAAAATTAAAACTTAAGTATAAAGACATTTTAGTATATTTAGGGGTTTTTGTGTTTTTGCTGATTTCGCAAGCAAGGTTGGTGTTTGTTGTTTCGTTTAATATTGTAAATAATTATGCGCTAGCGATGTTGCTTTTAGTGTCGGTGGCGTTAATATTTAGATTAGGGTTCAAGGGAGATAAGTGGTATAAAATGGTAGGGGTTTTAGGTTTAGGGTTTTTGTTTGGTACATCGACGGAAATCTCGCCGTTGGCGATGTTGGGGATGGTGATGGTTTTTGTGATTGTGCAACTGGCGAGGAAGAAAATGGCGTTTCGGGAGTTGTTTTCAAAGTATCGGATGCAGAGTTTGGTGATTTTAGGAACGATTTTCGGGCTCGCGTTTTTCTATCTCGGCGCGGGAATTGGTGACCGAGCGACTGGAGATTATGGGGTTTTGTTCGATTATGTTTCGCCGATGGAGATTTTTAGCGCGCCAGCGGCGACGATGACGGCTCTACTCGGGCATTTAGTAGACAATATTCAACTTTTATTCTTTGCTGTGCCGCTGATGTTGGTATATATATTGCTAGAATTTACGATTTTCAAGAAAGAAAAGGATAGGAATTTTCGGCTTTGGCAATGTTTGTTATTTGTGTTTTGCGGTTTGTATATAGGAGCGTCGTCGGTGGTTTCGCCACCCGAATACGCGTATGGAAGATTTATGGCGCCGATATATTTGTCGATTGGGGTGGCGAGTTTGATGTTTATTGTGAGATTGGTCGAGTATGCGAAGGCGGAAGAGAAAGGCCTGATGATTGCGGCGTTGGTTTTGTCGGGCGTCGCGGGTTTGATGTTTGTGGATATGGGGGTGGCGTATTTGAATTATAATTTAGAGATGGGAAAAATTTTGTATGCGATTGAGTATAATCCGAATGGGGCGGAGTTGATTGTGAAAGATGGGTATGAAGAATTCGGCAAAACGGAGATGGATAGGTCGTTAATCTTTAGTTTTCGTCAGGTGACGCCGTTCCATTGGTAGTTTTCTTGCCGCCAAAAACTAGTCTGTCGTAAAAGAAGTAGTTTAGAACCATAGTAATCAGAGCGGCGAGACAGAAAATTCCGGTGCTTTCAATGAAGGCGTAGTCGAATGGAAGACCGATTGAACTTGAAATATTGAAAGCGAATTCATAAAACGGCGTGATGAGCCCGAAGAGCCAGGTGAGGACTGGGCTGATGACGATGGCAGTGGTAAGGTTCCAGGCAAAGAAATTGATGATTCCGATTTTGGTTGGGCGGCGTTCTTTCCAGGTGATTCTTGAGTGCATGAGATAAGCGAGGAAAGTGGCGAGGATATAGGCGATCATGGAGTCGAGCCAGAGAAGTTCATTATTATTGAAAATGGTGCGGGCGAGGAGGGTGTAAATTAGGAAGTTGAAAAGAGTTATAATGACGCCGACGATGGTGAAGACCCAAGGGCGGGTTTTAGAATGAGTTTTCTTTTTTTCTTGCATATTTAAATTATAGCATAACTATAGTCTAGACAAAACTTGACTTTTTTGGTATAATATTTGGGATTTTACTGGAGATTTAGGTCATGGACGAGAATTTTATTAGAATACGGGGGGCAAGACAAAACAATTTGAAGGATCTTGATGTCGACATTCCGCGTGATAAGCTGGTGATTATTACGGGTTTGTCCGGTTCGGGAAAATCGTCCTTGGCGTTTGATACGATTTATGCGGAAGGGCAGAGGCGATATGTTGAGTCGCTATCATCTTATGCGCGAATGTTCCTCGGAATTATGGACAAGCCAGATGTTGATTCGATTACTGGGCTCTCGCCGGCGATTTCGATTGACCAAAAATCGACTTCACGAAATCCCCGTTCGACAGTTGCGACGGTGACAGAAGTTTATGATTATTTGCGTTTGTTGTTTGCGCGGGTTGGGGTGCCGCATTGTCCGATTTGTAAAAAGCAAGTTTCGCGCCGGACGGTTGAGGATATCGTTGCGGAGGTGATGAAATTGCCTTTAGGCTCAAAATGTATGTTACTCGCGCCAATTGTCTCGGCGAAAAAAGGTGAGTTTTTGCATATCCCGGAACAATATACAGCAAAAGGTTTTTCGCGCGTTAGAGTTGATGGGATTATTTATGCGCTGGATGAATTTCCGGAATTAAATAAAAATGAGCGACATGATATTGAAATCGTAGTGGATCGATTTGTTCTTAGCTCGGAACTTTATTCGCGAATTTCCGGTTCGATTGAGCAGGCTTTGGAGCTTGGGCAAGGTATTATTAAAGTCCTTAAGATTAATGACACTTCAACAGCGATTGGCGAGAAGAAAATCTTGAGCGACAATACGGAAATTTTAACTTATTCGCAGAGATATGCCTGTTCTGACCATCCGGAGGAGTTAATTCCGGAACTTACGCCGCGGTTGTTTAGCTTTAATGCGCCAGAGGGGGCTTGTCCAACTTGCACCGGACTTGGTTCGAGAATGGAAATTGACCCGGCGTTGGTGTTTAATAAAAATTTGACGATTGCGGAAGGTGGGATTCGTCCGTTTAACCGAGTTGGTCAAGACTCTTGGTGGTTGAAGCGTTTGATGGGGGTGGGCGCGAAGCATGGTTTTAATATTTATATGCCAATTGGAGAATTGTCTGAGGAAGTAAAACATTTGATTTTATACGGGACGGGTGATGAAAAATACGAGATGAAGATTTCTGGGTCTGGAAGATTTGCGGATGGGACAGTTTATGAGACGACTTATGAAGGCGTAATTCCGATGCTTGAACGACGTTATAATGATTCGAAGACCTCGGAGTTCACAAAAAAAGATATCGAACGTTTTATGCGAGTGCGAGAATGTAATACTTGTCACGGGGCGAGGTTGAAGCCGTCTGTTTTGGCCGTTACGGTGCATGATTTGAATATTGTAGACATGTGTAATTTGGATGTGGATGCAACTCTGGAAGTTTTGAATCGGGATCTTGGTTTTACGGAAGCCGAGGAAATGATTGCAAAGCCGATTTTGAAGGAGATTCGAGAGCGGGTGAAGTTTATGCAAGATGTTGGGTTGGGATATCTTGAGCTTGGGCGAGCGGCGAACACATTATCGGGCGGCGAGGCGCAGCGAATACGATTGGCGACGCAGATTGGTTCGGGGCTTCAAGGAGTTTTGTATGTTCTTGATGAGCCATCGATTGGCTTGCACCAGAGGGATAATGATAAATTAATTGCGACTTTGAAGCATTTGCGTGATCTTAAGAATACGGTTCTTGTTGTAGAGCATGACGAAGATACGATGCGGGCGAGCGACTACATTATTGATATTGGTCCTGGGGCGGGGAATTCTGGCGGACGTTTGGTTGCGGCGGGGACACCAGAAGAGGTGATGGCTAATTCGGAGTCGCTGACGGGGCAGTATTTGTCTGGCGCAAAGACGATTCCGACGCCGAAAAAGCGACGAAAGATGCGGGCAGGGCGAGAGCTGGTTGTTCGTGGGGCGCGGGAAAATAATCTCCGGAATATTGATGTTTCTTTTCCACTTGGTGTGATGACGGTGGTGTCTGGGGTGTCCGGTTCGGGAAAGTCGACACTTGTGAATGGGATTTTAGCAAACGAGTTGTTGGCGCGGCTGCATCGGGCGCAGACGGTGTCGGGACTTCACGATTCGATTGAAGGAATTGAGAATATAAATAAAGTGATTGTGATTGACCAGTCACCGATTGGGCGAACGCCGAGGTCGAATCCAGCGACTTATACTGGAGTGTTTAATCAGATTCGTGAATTGTTTGCTTCACAACCGGAAGCGGAGGTGCGAGGTTATAAAGCTGGGCGGTTTTCGTTTAATGTGAAAGGTGGGCGATGTGAGAATTGTCAGGGTGATGGTGTGAACAAAATTGAAATGCATTTTTTGCCAGATGTTTATGTGACTTGTCCGGTTTGTCATGGTAAACGATATAATCATGAGGCTTTGGAAATTAAGTATAAGGGTAAGACGATTTCGGATGTTCTCGAGATGACGATTGATGAGGCGGTGGAGTTTTTCGGGAATATCCCGTCGATTGCGCCGAAGCTTAGGACGATTCAAGAAGTTGGTCTTGGCTATATTCGGTTGGGACAGCCAGCAACGACTTTTTCGGGTGGTGAGGCGCAGCGGATTAAATTAGCGACGGAGCTTTCGCGACGTTCGACGGGAAAAACTTTGTATATTTTGGATGAGCCGACGACGGGTCTCCATACGGACGATGTTCGGCGGTTGCTTTCGATTTTGGGGCGACTCGTTGATGGAGGAAATTCGATGATTATCATTGAGCATAATTTGCATGTGATTAAATCGGCGGACTGGGTGATTGATATGGGTCCGGAAGGAGGAATTAAGGGTGGCATGGTTTGTGCTGAGGGGACGCCGGAGGATTTGGCGAAGCGGGCAGATACGCCGACGGGGAAATATTTGAAGGAAGTTTTGTGAGAGGGGAGCTTATAGAGCAATTCGTAAGATTAACTGATGAAAAGAATCTAAAGGATAATTTGATTTTTTACGCAATGTATCTATTGCTTTTTGAAAGATTTAAGACATCAGTTACAGAGAATCTTAAATATTTTTTGTGCAGTGGTTTTACGATTGAAAATGGCGAAGAAAAGCTAATTGAAACTAGTTTCTATAGGGATTTAAAAAATAGAAAAATTGATGGCAAGAAAAATTTATTTTTAAGTTCGATTTGCTGATTTAAAGATAAAGAGGCGATAACGGAAAAAGAATATAACAACATAATCGTCGCAAGAGATGATAGAAATAAAATTAGCCACGAACTTTCGGAATTGATTATGGGTGAATTTGACGAGAGGATGATTATCAATTTCGCTGCTTTTATTGAAACTTATAAAAAGATTGATAAATGGTGGATCAATAATGTTGAGATTCCGATTGCATGCTTAGATCCGGAAATGAGATATGACGAGGAAAGTGCTATGTCGGGGGATCAGATTTTGTGTGATATGATTATGGATACAATATATGGCGACAAAAAGTATAGAGAGGCCCTGGAAAAAATAATTGTGAATTCGGTACGATAAGCTAAGCTTTTTCAAAAATGGAGTATGGGGTTGTAAATATTTTCTAGCTATGTTAAAAAGAGGGAAGCCTGGGAAAGGTGTATATATTTACAATTTGGCTGGCAGGAAGGAGGTGGATGAAATTCACAATAAAACTATTGCGAATAGTCGTTCAAATAAAAATTTCTTTCGTCAAGCGACGAAAGAAATAACCCTATAACTATATATTAGCAAACTACTTTTAAAAGTCAAGCACTTTGGAGGATGCTTGCGTTTCCCGGGCTGAGCCAGCCCGAGTATTCGGGCAAATGACTGGTCCCTTCTCTCCGGGGTTCTTCTTCCATAAACACGAGCGTACCTTGTGTGAGGTTATGCTGGTGTTCTCCGCTGGCCAAGTTGGAGGGATTGTTGAACTAGTTTAGTTTTAACCATTAAGATAGTTGCGAAGGGCAAAGAATATTACTAAAATGGGCGGCTCAAGAGAGGAGTTTTATATGGGAATCGAAAAAATCGAAATTCGATTGGTCATAAAAAAATCACCTGACCTCGCTAAAGATTAGAATCCCATCTTGTCATAATTGGCAAATGAAGATTAGATGACTTATTTCTTTTTATTATACTTAGCAAACAAAGTCAATATTTTTCAACTATCCGGGACGAATGAATGATATGATTTTTACCCTGAAGATATATCATAGGAATACTATAGAAGATAGAGTGTGCACTTTTCAAGAAGAAGCAAATAGATAGTCAGATTATACGATTAAATTACACGATTCTCAAACGAAAAACGCGGAGCTATTATCCTCTAAGACGTCAGATTATACGATTGATGACACGATAAGTTCAAATAAGCGGTGGCTTCGGTCATTTAGCGAAACCCTTTGGCCCCAGTGTGGGGCTTTTTGTTGCAAAAAGCTATTGCAAAAGGGTTATTCTTTCAGATATAATGAAATTATGGTGAATGAGGATGAGTGCCGGCTAACGGAAGAGAAGATGAAAGATCGACGGTTCCGGAAGTCTGAGGAAATCATTCTGGAGTCTTATTCGGGGAAGAAACGTAAAAGTGTTTTTCAGATCATGAGAGGAGTCGGGCTGACACGCTCGACTTTTTATAATCATCACCGTGCGGCGAGAAATGTCCTTAAGGATTACGATGAATATATTTTCAAGAAATACCTGAAAGTAATGGCGCCAGCAAAGGGAACTAATTTACGAAAACTGTATTTTGAAATGCTGCGGTTTATTTTTCACGAAAGGAAAGTCTTCAAGGTTTTTCTGGAGGAAGAAAAAGGAATGACACTCGTGAAAATGATTGATAGGTTGCGCCCGGAAATAATAAGGACGGCGCGGGTTTCGGAAAAACAGACAAGAATTTATGAGATTTGTAGAGCGGAGATTTTGACATTGATCGAGGAATGGGGCAAGAGCGGTTTTCAAGATGAAGAGATAGCGACTTTGTTACAGAATATGATGTTTTTGACTGAGACGGCTTGGGAAAGGCTAAAAGGGATAAGGTAAAGAAAAAGCTAGCTCTTGGAGCTAGCTCGGGTTCTATTGGGTTCCTTGGTTTTCAAGGTGTTGGATATCGTTGGCCTCGAAAACTTTGTTTTCTAGCGGTAGAAAAATTTTCTTTCCGTTTTTTCCTGTGGCTCTGATTGCGTATCCTACTTCTCCCGTGGCAGTATTTTCCACTTGCAAATAGCAGTAGAAGGCGTAAAATTCGCGAGGATTTTTGCTTCTCTTGAGGCGCTCATAGTCTTCTTTATTGGCGAAGCGTATCTTTTGCTTAATGACGCCGCTATCACAAAGTGGGCAGTTACAGGTCGCACAGCCGCGAGTGCAATTTAGAACGCGATTTAAATCGTTTGCACATTGCTTTTTGCGTTTTGCAATGACTTGTTTCATGCAGAATTCTCCAACATGGAGTCCAGCGAGGAAGACTAATTCAACGAGAAAGATGGATGCAGTATAGATAAGGATCCATACGAGAAATAGGATGACTTGCGCAATTGCTGCAACACCGATTTCCGTTTCCAAAAAGGTTAAAACATAGTCGCCACATCCGTAGATAACCAGTAGAAGCAAAGCAATTGGCCAAAGAATAAAAATAAAAGTGTCTAACGTAAATTTTGAGCCTTTTCTCTCTTCTATACGACAATGCTCGTCTTTGTTGCGTGTCCAGCCCGTTATGAAAACAGCCAATAGAATCATTAGGGCGATAACGCCCAATAGAATTAAGGTACCATTCATCTTTTCCCCTCCTAGATGGTTTATTTTTGCAACTTAAGGTTGCCTATTTATTATAGCATACTTTTGATAAAAAAGCAAGAGCCGTAAGCTATTAAAGTATGTTATAATTTTTGTAAATAGGAGTTTTTATGACAACAAATAATACAAAAGTCTTTTTAGTTCTTAATTCGGGGTCGAGTTCGGAGAAGTTCTCGCTTTATGAGGGCGAAGATGAGATTTGTTCGCTTTATTTTGAGGGGGTTGAAGTTGACGGAAAGAAACAATTTATCTGCACGATCACGCGAGCGGATGGAACTGAGGAGAAAGTTGATAAGACCTGGGACTCTCTAGATGTAGCGTTTAAAGAGGCAAAGGCAATTTTTGAGGCGGAGGGATATGTGAATGAAGCGCATCCGCTTGATGCAATTTTGGTTCGCACTCCGGCGGCGGGGACTTATTTCTCGAAACATCATATTGTCGATGAGGAGACGGTTCGGGAGCTTGAGAAGGCAGTGTTAACTTATCCGCTTCATGTTCCTGGGACGAAACGGGGGATTAAAAATGCACGGGAAGCTTTTGTGGGTGTGCCGGTGATTACGATGTCTGATTCGGAGTTTTTGACGAAAGAATCGAGGCGGGATCATGATTATGCGTTGCCAAAAGAGATTATTGAGGAATTTGATTTGGGTCGTTGGGGTGCGCACGGGGCATCTTATGGTTATGTGATGGGGCGAGTGCCGGAACTTGGGATTTTGGAGAGGAAGATGATTGTTTGTCATTTGGGTTCAGGTTGTTCGGTTAGTGCGTTTATTGATGGCGAGCCGGCTTATACTTCGATGGGTGAAACTCCGCTTGAGGGGCTGATGTCTTCGACGCGAACTGGTTCGATTGATGCGACGATTGGTGCGCTCTTGGGCGAGAAGTTGGGTGCAGCGGAAGCAATTAAGGTGATGAATAAGAATTCTGGCTTGATGGCGCTGGCGGGGTCGAGCGATATGCGTGAGATTATCGCTGGAGCGGAAGAAGGAAAAGAGGGGGCGGTTTTGGCTTATAATATGTTTGTTGATGGGGTGGTTGGAAAGATTGGTGAATTTGCGGCGAAAATGGGCGGAGTTGATGCGATTGTCTTTACGGCGACGATTGGTGAACGTTCGATTCCGGTCAGGGGGTCGATTATTGGGAAATTGAAGTTTATGGGCTTTAAGATTGACGATAGCATCAAGCTTGATAAATCTAAGGGGTATACGAATATTGCGGCGGAGGGTTCGAAACCAATTTATATTATCCCAACCAACGAAGCGGCTTATATGATTAAGATGGCGGGCAAGATTCTCGACGAGCAATAAAATGGCGTTTAGAAACGACCAGGTTTCAGATTTAGAAACAGAAAAGATTTTAGCCGTCGCGAGGGAATGTCTTGCGACGGAGGGGGATTTTGTGGAATTTGGTTGTTATAAGGGGGATACAGGGTTATTACTGGCTGAAGTTGTGGAAAAACCTGTGGAAAAGTCCGGGAAACGGAGACTTTGGCTTTATGATTCGTTTGAGGGTTTGCCAGAGAAGAACGAAGCGGATTTTTCGGAACTAGGGACTGAGTTTCGCGAAGGAGAGCTTTTTGTTACAAAGCGAGAAGTCAAGGGGCGATTTTTAAGGGCGGGATTACCGGTTCCAGTGATTAAGAAGGCTTGGTTCCGGGATTTGACTTTGGAAGATGTGCCGGAGAAAATTGCTTTTGCGTTTTTAGATGGGGATTTTTATGAGTCGATTTTGGATTCGCTTAGATTGGTGCAAGACCGGGTCATGATAGGAGGGGCGATAGTGGTGCATGATTATAATAACTTGGCATTGCCGGGGGTGAAAAAGGCGGTGGATGAATGGTTATCTCGGCGAAACTTGGAGACGGAAGCCTATAAGAGCTTGTTAATCATCTGGTTTTAGGGGAAATTAGCACTCTGGGGTTGAAAGTGCTAATTTTTGTGCTATAATCAGAGGTAGAAAAGGAGAAAAAAATGGCACTAAAACCTTTGAAAGATATGATTGTGGCGATTGTCGAAAAGCCACTTGAGAAGACAGAATCTGGAATTTTGCTAGGAGAAGCAAAGGAGAAGCCGGTTTATGCGGTAGTAGAGACGGTGGGCCCAGAGGTAAAAACAGTGAAAACGGGCGAAAAGATTATTTATAAGGAGTATTCGACGACGAATCTAAAAATTGATGGAATTGAATATATTATTGTAAAAGAGGAGGATGTCCTAGCGACATTATAAAATATGGCAAAGAAGATTTTTTATGAAGCGGAAGCACGAGAAAAGGTGCTTTCTGGGGCGAAGCAACTTTATAATGCAGTAAAGGTGACTTTTGGGCCGAAGGGGAAGAATGTAATTATTGAGAAAGAGTACGGTGCGCCAGTGATTACACATGATGGAGTAACGGTGGCAGAAGCGGTGGAATTGCCGAAAGATGCTTTGGGAGAGGCAGTTGGTGTCCGTTTGGTGAAAGCGGCGGCTCAGAAATTAAACAAAGTGGCGGGGGATGGGACGACGACTGTTACGGTTTTGACCTATAACATTTTGAATGAAGCGAATAAGATGATTACGGCGGGGATGAGTCCGATGGTGCTTAGACGCGAGATTGAAGAGGCGGGGGCGAAAATTATTGCGGGAATTGAAAAGTCTGCAGAGAAAATTGCAGGAGATTCTTCGAGAGTGGCGGAGGTTGCGACGATTTCGGCGGGAGATGCGAAGATTGGCGAGTTGATTGCCGAGGTGATTGGTAAGATTGGTAAAGATGGGGTAGTGACGGTTGAAGCGGGGCAAGGGCTTGAGATGGAGCAAGAAATTGTTGAAGGATTTTCGTATGATAAAGGATACGCCTCGGCGTTTTTCGTGACAGACGGGAATCGCCAAGAAGCGATTTTTGAGAAGCCATTGATTTTGGTGACCGACCGAAAGATTTCGTCGTCATCGGAGATTCTGCCGATTTTGGAAAAATGCGCAGGAACTGGGCAGAAAAATTTGGTGATTATTGCGGAGGAAGTAACGGGCGAGGCTTTGTCGCTTTTGGTGCTTAATAAATTGAAGGGGGCATTTAATTCGTTAGTTTTGAAGGCGCCGTCGTTTGGGGATCGCCGAAAAGAAATTATGGAAGATATCGCGATTTTGACGGATGCGACAGTGGTTTCTGCGGATAAAGGATTGAAGCTTGAGGAGGTTGGGCTTGAAGTGTTGGGGAGTGCGGCGAAGATTATTGCGACGAAAGATGAGACGACAATTATTAAGGGGGCTGGTGACGCTAAGTCGGTAGTGAGCAGAATTGAGCTGATTAATGCTTTGGCGGGGCAGGCAAAATCTAATTATGAGCGTGAAGAGTTTGAGAAACGGGCGGCGGCGTTGTCTGGAAAAGTTGCAGTGATTAAAGTTGGCGGAGCGACGGAGATGGAAATTGAGGAAAAAAAGTTTAGGGTTGATGATGCAGTTGCGGCGACTAAGGCGGCACTCTCCGAAGGCATTGTGACTGGTGGTGGCGTGACTTTGGTGAATGTTGCAGCTGGATTATCGGAAGAAACGGCGGGAGCTAGGTTGGTCAAGAATGCTTTGAGGACTCCATTTATTCATATTATGGAGAATGCGGGGTTGAATGCGCAGGCTTTGCTGGCTGAAGTGGAGAAGGCTAAGGCTGGATTTGGGATTAATGTGATGGTTCCGGAAAAGGGCCTAGTTGACCTTAAGAAAGCTGGGGTGATTGATCCGGTTAAAGTAACTAAAGAGGCGGTCAAGAATGCAATTTCGATTGCTTCGACTGCGATTACGATGGGGGCGCTTGTTTGTGAGATTCCGGAAGAAAAACCGGCGATAGGCGCAGGTGAAATGTATTAAGCTGCTCATAAAAATAGCCCCGTGATGGGGCTATTTTTGTCCTTTAAGGGTGGAGGACCTATTATAAATTGTCGATTGACTCGACGAGATAGAGGAGGGCTTCTGCGCGTTCTTTTTCGTTTTCAATTTCGCCGGCAGCGTGATAAGCTAAACCAAAGACGCTAGGATCGTTATAGTTTTCAATAACTTTTTTGTAAACGCTGAATTTCTTTTCTGGGGCTAAATCGAGTTTTCCGACGATTGGGGCGAGGTCACGAAGGGCAGCCTCTTTGACTTGCGTTGCGTCGAGAGATTCTTCGGTATCTGAGATGAATGGTTCAGCTGTCTTTTCGACGACTGGGGTTTCGATTGGCTCGATCACAGGCTCCTGAATAGTAGGCTCCGTAATAATAGACTCTTCAACGGTAGTTTCTTCTACGATTGGCGGTTGGGTAAAGTCTAAAGTTGGGGCTGGCTCTACGGCTGCTGGAGCAGGAACTTCTGGGGCAGGAGCAGGAGCAACGGGGGCCATCGCGGGCACAGCTGGCATTTTTGGTGAATTTGGGGCTTCTGGAATTTGGGGCATGGCGGAATATGTGATAGTTTGGGCTGGACGAGTAGGTACTTGAAGTTCTTCAGTCACTGCCGGTGCAGCTGCAACTGGGTCCGCAAAAATTGGATCGTCATTTGTTACTTTTGTGATGTCGTCAATAGCTTTTTGTAAATCGTTGTCGATTGTTGGATTGTTCATTGTTTGCCCACCTTAATAATATTATACTTATGTCTATAATAGCACGAATTAGTTAGATTCGCAAGAAATTTACGATTTTATCGAGAACGTCGAGCTTAACTTCTTCCATCGGGAGACGGGCACCGAGTTGGTCGACGATGGCTTCGCCGCTACCCATAGGGAAATAAACTTTAACCTGGAGTCCGAAACGTTTTTTAGGGATTAAGATTGCGGAATAATGGTTTTCTTCTTTCAAGATGCCGAAAGCTTTAAAATCTTCGTATTTGTAGAGTTTGGCTCCTTCGGTGAGACCTTCTTTGCCGAGCTCGTAGTGGAGTTTTCGTGGTGGGCGTAAATTAGAGATAAGGATAGTGATTGCGCTCAAAATAATTAGGGCGAGAAAAGTCCAGCCTTCAAGCCAAACAGCAAGTGCGCCGAGGGCGATTGTTGCTACGGCGAGACCGACGTACCACCAAGCGTTGCGGCTTCTAATAATATATTCTTCTGCGTCCCAAGAGACTGGTGTAAATTTCTTTGCCATAAGTTTATTATAACACAATTTTTATTTGTGGAATAAATATATAAAATATGGTAGAATGGAGGGAACGGAGGGTTACCCAAGTGGCTGAAGGGGACGGTTTGCTAAATCGTTAGGCTGGGGCGACCTGGCGCGGGAGTTCGAATCTCCCACCCTCCGCCAAGTCGTAAGACGACATTATACTAGACAAAGAAGGGAAAAGTGGTATAATAAAACTATGAAAAACATTATGAAATTAGTTTTACCAATCTTGATGTGTGGGGTATTTACGATTTTAATGGCGACTAGTGTCTCGGCATTGACGCTTCAAGAAGGCGTTGAGGCGATGCAATGCGATGGTTGTCCGAAAGATTTGTTTGGCAATAATGGTGTATTTAAGCAAATCACGAATACAATTCTTTATATCGTCGGGATTATTGCGGTAATTATGTTGATTATCGGTGGGATTAAATATGTAGTTTCGGGCGGCGATTCGAAGAAAGTGACCGACGCGAAGAACACAGTGCTTTATGCGATTATCGGTTTGATCGTTTCTTTCTTGGCATTTGCGATTGTTAACTTTGTGATTACGGCGCTCCCGAGCTCTGACTCGGGTGAAGAAGCAGCGGCTTTAATCCAGTCGGTTAACTGCTAAAACTCCAACTATGAGTTTCTTGGCTCCGCCTTGGCGGAGCTTTTTGATGGCAGATTTCATGCTGGCGCCGGTTGTCCAGACGTCGTCTAAGATGAGATAGGTTGTTTCAGGGTCTATTTTGAGCTTTGGATTGAGCTCGAAAGCCTCCCGGGCTTGTTTAAGGCGAGTTTTTTCGTCGGCGCCGACTTGGACGGTATTTTTGGTGCGGACGAGGAGCTCTTCGACTTGATAGCCTTTAAATCTAGCAAGGTGTTTGGCAAGAAGCAGAGTATGGTCGAAAGCGCGGGTGCGGATATGGTTGGTGGCGGTAGGGAGGGGGACGACTACTACTTTCCCTTTTTGGTTTTTCGGGAGTTTTTCAGCAAGGAGTTCGGCGAGAGGTTTTGCGAGTGAGCGGTTGGAATTGTATTTAAAATCATGGATTAGGTCGTTTAAAAGTCCATCACGTTTTCCAACGATAAAGGTTTTCGGGAGTTTTTCTTTTGGGCGGAAGCTGGTTTTTTGCTTAAGAATGTTATTTTTACAACAGTCGCAAAGCGCTTCACCTGTATGCCCACAACCCCTACAAGAGTGGGGAGCGAGGAGGTCTAGGAGGCCAGGAAATGTTGTATTTTTTACATTTAATCGCATTTCCTCTTGATTTTACTATGAACTTGCTTTATAATAAAGCATAACAATATAAGTGGAGGAAATATGGCTCGTACAAACAGTGACGATTTGCTGATGGAAGACGACCTCGCTGCGGCATTTCTTGGAGGAGATGATGAACTCATTGCGGCTCCAAAAGAAATGATGGAAGAGGCGCCAGCGGAAGTCAGCGAGACCGTTGAAGATGAGTGGGAAAATACCGACGACTTTCCTGGACAACTAGCAGTGGATGTCTTTGAAACCGCCGACAAATTAGTAGTTAAAGCCCGCACTGCTGGAATTTCGAAATCTGATCTCGATGTCAGTATTTCCGATAATATCTTGACGATTTCTGGTGTGCTTTCTGGTGGCGAGGATGAACAAACTACTCGTTGGCATATTCAGGAATGTTATTGGGGTGAGTTCTCGCGAACGATTGCACTTCCAGTTCAGGTTCGTGAAGATGAGAATAGTGTCAAAGCAGAACTTAAAGACGGCGTTCTTACAATTAGCTTTGAGAAAGAAAAAGTTGAAGCGCCAAAGAAGATCGCGATTCAATAATACGGTTTTCGGGTCATACTGCTTTAACGAAACATAAAAAATATCCCCTTTGGGGGATATTTTTTGTAGGCTGTTAGGCTCCGATGATCGAAGTGATAACGAAGTTAACGATAACCGCAGCGAGTGCGCAGATTACCAAGCCGATACAACCGTAGAGGATAGTATCTTTAGCTTTTTTAACTTTACCAGCATCACCAGTAGAGGTCATGTAGTTTACACCGCCGATAATAATGACGACAACACAGACGATACCAAGAACTGCGACGATGGCGTTGAGGATGTCCGTAACGCTACCGACGAGATCGTTCCCTTCGTTTGGGATTTCTTTAATGTCTGCTGCTAGAGTGATAAGTGAATTTTTCATTTATATCCTTTAACTTATTTTACCTTTATTCTATAACTTTTCTCTTGAAAATGCAATAGGGTTTATGGAGATGGGGTTGGAGTAGCTGAATTTGTGTTGACAATACCGACAGCCCAGTTGACGATAACGAAAGCGAGGGCGCAGACCGCTAGACCGATACAGGCATAGAGAATCATACTTTTAGCTTTCTGGAGCTTTCCGGTGTCACCAGTAGAGGTAATATAGTTGTAGCCACCGATAACGACAAAGACGACCGAGACGACGCTAGCGACGGCGATGACGCTGTTCAAGATAGTTTGGATGGCACCTTCCATAGTGACGCTATTATTCGCGGTGTTGACGATGCCGATGACGAAGTTGGTGGCGATTTGAGAAAGGCCGACGATTGCGATGCCGATGAGAGAATAGATGATGGTGTTTTTAGCTTTTTGGAGTTTTGCAGAGTCGCCAGCTGAAGTCGCGTAGCCGATCCCGCCTACGACAAGGAAGATGGCGGCGATAGCGCCAGAGATTCCAATAATCCAGCCAAGAGCATTGCGGATAAGATCATTAGAAGAGACGCATTCGGCTTCGGCACAGTTTTGAGGGAAAGCGCCGTTTTGACCCATAAAAGCGAAGCGGATAGTGTTAAGAATGATATTGGTGCAGGCAACTACGGCGAGACCAATAAAAGCACGGGTAAGGGTTTTCTTGCCGCCCATAACCTTATTCATATCTCCGTTAGCGAAGATGTACATGTAGCCACCGTAGATGACGTAGCCAACGACTATATAGGTAGCGATGATGGAGAGGTCGATGAGAACGTTTGAGATGATGATGAGGATGCCGCCTTTAAGAGCGTCGGTGCTGTCTATGACGATAGTAGGTTTTCCGCCTGCGCCTGTCGTTGTCGTTAAACCGCAGTCCCAGGAATACATACCGAGGAAAGTGCGACAGCTGCTACGATCGGTGACGGGGTCATCAGTCGAAGGGTCGTAAGGGGTGCCCGTGTCGGTCGCCTCTGTGCCGGTGCTCGTGCCTGTGTCTGTTTTGGCTTTTGCGTCTGTGTTTGTTTGATTGGTTGTGGTGGTTGGCGCCGCATTGGCAATATAATTTAGAGTAAAATTGGTAGTGGTTAAGGTGGCGATAAGGAGAGCCACAAAGACGAGAAACTTTTTCATAATCTTATATTACCATAGATTTTTGGAAAAACAAAGGTAGTTTATAGAATATATCTTGACAAAAATGCTTATGTGTGCTATAATTGCCTTACGCCTATGAAAAGGGAGGCGGTTTTTACTAGTGTGGGAAGTTTTTATTATTATGATAGCGAAAAAAATCTCAAAATTTAATTTGAAGAAAGCCGTTTTTGGGTTCTTTTTCGGTATTATGATAATGCTCACTTCTGTGTTTGGGGTTTTTGGGGTGACAGAGGTTTCGGCGGCGCCTGAAACGAATGAGCCAACACAGGTTGAAGCTGGTACGGATACTGGGGTTAACACCGGGACGACGAATACTGCGACGACTGCTGCTTCTAGCGTATCGTGCGAGGATAGTTTGGGGTCGCTTGGCTGGCTGGTTTGTCCGACGACGGGCAAGATTTCTGAGGCGGTGGACTGGCTGTATGAGAAAATTGAAGATATTTTGGTAATTAATCCGGTTAAAGCGGAGGACGGGCAGCCGATTTACGAGATTTGGAAGTATTTTAGGGCGGTTACGAACATTGTCTTTATTATTTTCCTTTTGGTGGTGATTTATTCGCAGATTACGGGCTATGGGATTAATAATTACGGGCTGAAGAAGTCGCTACCGAAGTTGATTGTGGCGGCGATTTTGGTAAACTTAAGCTTTATTATTTGTTCTTTGGCGGTGGATTTGTCGAATATTATCGGGAATAGCCTCCGGGGATTGTTTGAGTCGATTGAGGCGGCGACGATGTCTGGGATGAATCTGTCGAACGGGCAGTCGCATGTGGCGATGGCGGAGATGTACTCGGCGATGGCTGGAGGGACGGCATTGGCGATTGGTGGGGGTGTGGTTGCGTTTGAGATGGGGACGATTTGGATGTTGATTCCAGTGGTGCTTGGGGCGATTGTTTCGGTTGCGGCGGGACTTATTACAATTGCGCTTCGACAGGCAGTGGTGGTACTTCTGATTATGATTGCGCCGCTGGCGATGGTGGCGTATATTTTGCCGAATACGGACAAGTGGTTTAAGCAGTGGAAACAATTATTATATAGAATGTTGGTATTTTATCCGATGTTCTCGCTTCTGTTTGGGGCTTCGTCGCTTGCGGGGTGGGCGATTATTGTAAATTCTAGAGATGGTTTTTCATTATTGCTCGGGACGGCGGTGCAGATTTTCCCATTGTTCTTCTCTTGGAAGATGATGAAGATGTCTGGGACGTTCCTGTCGACGATCAACGCAGGGATGCATCGGTTGGCGGCGGGTCCTCTCAACACGAACCGGGCTTGGGCTGGCTCGCATCGCGATTTGACGAGAGCGAAGAACTTGGCACGAGCGGATGCGTATACGCCATCTTTGAAACTTAGACAGTATTTGGAGAATCGCAGGATTGCTAGGGGCGAGGAGACGGCGCGACATACGACTACGGTGAAGAGCCGGGGGTTGGCTTATGATGCGAAGCGGAATTATCGAAAGGGTAATCTTGATGGGACATTGTCTTCGCGTGGGCAGAGGGCGTATGGTGACCAGGCGAGGGGGATGGAGTATCAGCGGGTCGTGGCGCGGCATGCGAATAATATGAATAAAGGGTTCGGTTATCGTGCAGAGGCGGGGACGACTGATAAAGCAATTCTCGATAATCTTGATATGCGAAATGTGGTCGCTTCAGATCTCTTGAAGGCTGAGCAGGCGAGAGGGGAAATGATTGAGTTCGAGAATGCGAAGGGGTTCCATGGACGTATGGAGGCGGCGATGAACGCGCATTTCGACAATGTTAATATTAATGCAGGAAAATATAAGAAGCACTTTGCAGATATGCAATCGGCTCAATTCAAAGAAGCTCTTGGCAGATATAATGATATTAGTAAGATTATGGAGGGCGAGGTTGACTATACTCATTTTGCAGCAGCCTCGGCAGCGGCGGCATATGACACCCAGAATAAGATTATTATGACGAAGTTCCAGAAGTATTTTGAAATGACTCCGCCAACAAAGGATCTTGAATATAGAATCAAAGAGCTGTCACTTAACCCGAATAAAAAGGCAACGGAGAGTATTGATGCAATCATTGCGGGCCTTAGAGAGGTTAACCGACGTGGTGATACGGATATCGTTAAGAATATTATGGACGATGTTCTTGATGGTGGGCTAGAGCTCGGAACACACGCATCGCAAGCACTGGCTTCGTTCTTGATGTTTGATGTCAAGGATGCTGATCCGACGTTGCGTAGGTTTGGCAAGTACATTAACCTTGAAACTGCACGGATGTATAATACGGATGATCGTAAAGAAGCGAAAATTACGTTTGATGAGTATGTGAAAGGCTATCATGAGGAACCGAATGGTGAACTTATGTATGCGAAGCGACCGATGACGACGCTTCTGGAGGGTACATCGTTTGATAATGTGGAACGGACGGCTTTTGCAAATTTGGCTGATAGCCTTAAGAAGGTTTATACGGATCCGGAAACTGGAAAGGTTGACCAAGCAGCTTATTTGGCAAAACGTCAAGAAATTGATACGGCAATTGCCCCACAGTTTATTTCCGCGAGCCTTAAATATCTTTCCGGTTCTGAGCAATTAAGTAGCGCAGTGACTTCTTTGACGGGTTATTCGCGTAAGCAAAAGAAAGACGAAAGTGGCAAAGTAGCTGTAGACGAAAAAGGCAACCCAATTTATGAGTGGGTTGCGGAGTGGGAAAACGAGTCTATGTCTGATGAAGAGAGAGCTATGACGGAAAAATATTTCCGCGAAAAGACGGAGAAATATTTTAAAGATCAAACTCCGGCACAGATTTTGGGTATGCGAAGTGACTATAAGGCGGCAGTGAATGAGCATTTGACGAATGCCTGGCTAGACGATCCTGAACATCCAGAGCGCCGAGCGGAGTATAATGCACGAGTGGCACAGATTCAGAATAAGTATGGCAATTCACCGATTGGAGAGGCAAGGAAGAATCGCGATAAGGAATTGATGGCATTGAAAGATGAGATGACCGGTAAACGTGTTCGCAAGATTCTTGCAGATAGTGGCAAGCTTGAACAGATTTATCGCACGCGACGTTCCGGTGCGGCGAACAACGCAAAAGACTGGATGCGCTACTGGCTTAACCTTGATAATGAAGTTGCGATTAACGATTATTTGAATCAAAGCCGTGAAGAGCAAAAGCGTGCATATCAAGAGGAGCGCAAGCGCAGGAGTGAAGCAGACCCATATATGGAAGATGACGATACGACATCATCATATTACTATACTGAGGCGGATAGAAATGCATACATGGCGGCGATTGACGATCTTTATGCGGAATGTAGGGATGATGATAGCGAAGTGTTCTTTAGAAAGTCTATGGAAGAAATTGCTGACTGGCTAGGCGAAGAGAGCTTCATCGCTTACAAGTACGAGAAGTTCTATGAGAAGAATAAATCTGCAGATGCCTTTGAACTTCGAGAGTATTTGAGGGGTCTACTTAGAGACCCAACGCTATATCCAGGCGGTGCGTAAAAATCTGAGTCAATGGCGTCCGGAGTGGCGCTATTGACTTTTTTGGGAAAGTATGCTATAATTAAAGGGTAGTGAAGGCGGGCCTTTAAAAGCCTATGATTTTCAAGTTCCTTAAGGAGGAAGAAAGAATATGAGTAAGAGTGAAATGCGGGCACTAAGGGTTGCTCAGAGAGAATCGATTTTAGCGGAAAGGCAGAAGAAAGAAGAGGAAGAACAGGCAAGAAGAAAAGCCGATTTACTCAGATTTGAGAGAAAAGAGAAGGAAGAGAAAACTAAAGCGGGAGCAGAGCAGAGACTAAGAGAGAAGTGTGGTCTTGCAGAAGGTGAGATGTTATACGTTAATCTCGACAATGACCGAGCATATCCATATTGTTTTGATCGGCAGTTTGCAAAAGAATACCCTACTTTGGTGGGAAAAGCGGTTGTGGATGGAAAACATTGTGGGTTTTGCGGTGGATTGCTTGAGGAGATTGAAGAGCGCTCTCTTTGTTATCATTGTTATAATGACTATTATGAAGATGTAGAGAACGGCAAATATCCGCCTGGATTGAGCGAAGAAGGCAAAGAAAATTATTGCTTTTACGCATGGTTAGACATTAAGCTTGCCGAAAAAGGCGTGCGAGATGGAATATTGATCGTTCCGCAGGCTCAAGCTCGGATGGAGTCGATTGTCGACTATCTTAATGGGGTGGATACGACGAACGGCGAATTCAAATTGTTCTGATCTTTTTTCTAAACGAAATAGCTTCGCTTTGGCGGGGCTTTTTGTGGGGTCTAGCGGGGTTGACAATTTTGCTGTAGCGTGGTATAATGGGGATATTGGCAGTTTTTTGATGCAGTACTTTAATAAGGAGGGAAAGATGATGAAGAAAGAGAAGAGTGCTAAAAAAACGGGGAAAACCAAGGCGAGGGTGCGGGCAGAGGAAATTGCGCAGAATTTAAGAGATGTGATTCTTGATGGAAAGAATGCCTTGAGGAAGAGGACGATACCGATTCTGGGAGGACTGAGGGAAATTGTGCGACTGGGCGAGCTAGAGGCACTTGGGCAGGTTTTCGAGGCATTGACTCGGCAAGGAATCAAATTTGATACGCAGGAAGCTTGGGATTTAGCGGATTTTATGGCGTATGAGATAGAGGGAGATTTTATGTCTTTGGCGAGAACTAAGATATCTTTGGAACGACTTAACTTATCGACTGAATTTCTGAATTGGAATAAACTGCGAATTTATGGAGAATATGACGATGTTGATGTTAGCGAGTTGGCCAATATGCAGTGTGAATTGAATAACCGGGGGTGCCTTTGCCGGCGATGGTTTGCTATAAGGATTTGCCTAGGGGCGCTAATCTCGAGGTGGCAGAGTTGACAGTTAGGGCAATACTGGTTTTAACGCATTATGACATAGTTGTGCTGTGGAATGGGTATTTCGATCTTGCAGAAAATGATTTCATGGTTGTATTAGATATGAATAGCGGGCTTGGGTATCTTTTTACGGAGATGTCGGAAACGGAATTTCATGCTTACCTTTCGGAATAGTAACATTATCGAACCTTGCCCCGCTTCATGCGGGGCTTTTTCTTTATAAAAGTTATGCTATAATATTTTTATATGGCGCAGTATAAAGTGCCTCAAGACGTTGAGGCGGACGACAAGTTAATCGGGCCGTTTAGTTTTCGGCAGTTTGTTTATCTTTTGATTGCCGCAGGTTTAATTGCGCTCGCGGTGGGGCTGTTTCAGCTTTTTCCGCTGCTTGCGATTATCCCGTTGCCGGTGATTTTGTTTTTCTTGATTTTGGCGTTGCCGCTTAAAAAGGATCAGCCGATGGAGACATATCTTGCGGCGTTAGTTTCGTTTTATTTGAAGCCGAGGAATCGGGTTTGGGAGCCGGGGCAGAGAGAATCGACGATTTTAATTACAGCGCCAAAAATTGTTGAGGAGGTTCGGACGCGGGATTTGACTCAGGAAGAGGCGACGCACCGATTGTCGTTTTTGGCGGATATTGTGGATTCAGAGGGGCGAGCGATTAGGGGAAATGGTCTGATGAGGGATGACCTTGCAGCGGAGGCGAGTACGGCGGCGGATATGTTTGACAATACGAATTATCATGCGCAGGTGATTGACCGGGCGATTAATCAGGAAAAACAAGAGCGGCATGCGCAGGCGATTAATGAGATGCGGGCGGCGATTGAGAGAAGCGAAGGGGTGCAACCTGTGGCGAGCAGTGCGCCGCCGGCGATTATTGGTGCGCACGGAGAGATCAAGAAGGAACCGGTTCAGCCGAACGTGGTGGTTCAGCCGGAGGCGGTGAAGGTGCCTGAGGTGACGAAGCCGGTGCAACCTGCACGGGAAAATCAAGCAAAAGCGGTAAAACCTGATATAATGGAACTAGCAAATAATTCTGATTATACTGTTGCGACGATCGCGAAAGAAGCTAACCGAATAAATAGAAAGGATGATGGCGAAGTATTTATCTCGCTACACTAGAATATGAACCCACAACAGCAAAATCCACAAATGATTTTACCGGGGCAACAGCCGATGCCACAAACTCCAGCTGGGGCACAGGCGCAGGCTCAGAATGCGGCGATGCAGAATCTTGGGGCGACGGCGATCAATGCGCAAGCGGCGGCGCCGGTTTCTCCAAATAAGGAATCTCCGACTTCGACACAATCGACTTTGATGATTTCTGAGCTTCGAGATAATGTGGTGATTATGAAAGATGGCTCGTTTAGGGCAGTAGTGGCATGTAAGTCGATTAACTTTGATTTGATGTCGGATGTGGAGCGAGAGGCGGTTGAGTATTCGTATCAGAATTTCTTGAATTCGTTGAAGTTTACAACGCAGATTATGGTCAGGTCGCAGAGGGTTGATATTGGGCCGTATATTGAGCGTTTGGCGGAGATTCGGCGGAATAATGATAATATGCTTCTCGGGGTTTTGATGGACAATTATATTAATTTTATTGACATTTTGTCGCAAGAAGCGAATATTATGGATAAATCATTCTTTATCGTGATCCCGTATTATTCTTCGCCAGATGCGGAGAAGGTTTTGATGCAGACGAAGAACTTTTTTACGTCGTTCTCTTCGAAGACTAAGGCGCCGCAGGTGACGCGGATTGACCGGGCGACGTATGATAAGGCTTTGTCGGAGCTTGCAAACCGGGTTGATTCGGTGATTTCGGGGTTGTTTCAGATTGGGATTCATTCAGTTCGGCTAAATACTAGAGAGTTGGCGGAGCTTTATTATAACTTCAATAACCCAGATACGGCGGTTCGAGAACCGTTGGTGGATTTTTCGAAGCTGGCGACGATGTATGTGAAAAAAGGAGAGCCGGGAACGGCGAATAATGGAGGACAGGTTTAATGGCTAAGAAGAAGTTGACGGCAGCAGAGATTGCGGCGCAAGCCGAGGCGATGGAAGCGGCGCAGATTCAGCGGGCGTTCGAACAGGGGACGAACACTTTAAGAGATTTGATTTCGCCGGCGGCGATTGAAATTCATTCGGATTATTTTAGATTGGGGACGAAATATGGGCGGACGTTGTATGTTTATGGATATCCGCGGTCGCTTTATACGGGTTGGATTTCGCCGATTGTGAATATTGATGAGGTAATTGATGTTTCGATGTATATTTATCCGGTTGAGTCGGCGGTGGTGATGAAGAACTTGAAAACGAAAGTGACACAGCTTGAAGCCTCGATGAATTTGAATGCGGAGAAGGGACGAGTTAGGGATCCGGAGCTTGAGGCGGCGATTAATGACGCAGAAGAGCTGCGAGACCAACTTCAGGTTGGGGCGGAAAAGTTTTTCCGGTTTGGGCTTTATGTGACGCTTTGGGCGGACTCTTTGGATGAACTCAAGTTTGTGCAGCAGAAGATCGAGACGATTTTTGGGCAGCAGATGATTTTCTCGAAAGTAGCAAGTTCGCAGCAAGAGCAAGGGATGAATTCGATTATGCCGCAATGTACGGATCAGTTGCAGATTCGGCGAAATATGAATACTGGGGCGATTTCGACGTCGTTCCCGTTCACCTCGGCGGATTTGACGCAGGATAAGGGGATTTTGTATGGAATTAATATGCATAATAACGGTTTGGTGATTTTCGATCGGTTCTCTTTAGAGAATGCGAATATGGTGGTCTTTGCGAAGTCTGGTGCTGGTAAGTCGTTTGCGGTGAAATTGGAGGCGCTTCGCTCGATGATGGTGGGGTCGGAAATTATTATTATTGATCCGGAGAATGAGTACCAGAAGTTGTGTGATGCGGTTGGCGGGTCGTATGTTTGGTTGTCGCTTAATTCGGACGTGCGGATTAATCCGTTCGATTTGCCGAAAGTGGTGGATGCGGAAGATGCAAATGATGCTTTGCGCGCTAATTTGGTGACTTTGCACGGGTTGTTTAGATTGATGCTAGGCGGGAATCAGATGACAGCGGGAGGGCAGGTTGTTCCGGCGCTTACTGCAAATGAGGAGGCGGATCTTGACCAGGCGCTTATTGATACTTATGCGAGAGTTGGGATTACGGCGGATCCGTTGACGCACCAGTCGACGCCACCGACGATTATGAATCTTTATGATACTTTGCTTCATATGGAGGGGTCGGGACCACAACTTGCACAGAGGCTTCGAAAATATACGACCGGGACGTTTGCAGGGATTTTCTCACAACAATCGAATGTTGATATTAATAATCAAATGGTGGTGTTTAACATTCGGGACCTTGAGGATGAGCTTCGACCGGTTGCAATGTATATTGTGTTGTCACATATTTGGAATGTGGTGAGGGCGGACCAGAAGAAACGAATGTTGATTGTGGACGAGGCTTGGCAGTTGATGCAATTCGAAGATTCAGCGAATTTCTTGTTCTCGCTCGCGAAGCGTGCTCGTAAATATTACTTGGGGCTGACGACGATTACGCAGGACGTCGAGGACTTTATGAGCTCGAAGATGGGACGAGCGATTGTGGCGAACTCGTCGATGCAGCTTTTGTTGAAACAATCGGCTTCGGCGGTGGACGTTTTGTCTGATGTGTTTAAGCTCACTGAAGAAGAGAAGAGGCGGCTTGCGAACTTCCCAGTTGGGCAAGGGTTGTTCTTTGCGGGACAAAACCACGTTCATATCCAGGTGATTGCGTCAGAAACGGAAGAGAATTTGATTACGACTAATCCGACGGGGAAGTAGGTTTTAGCACTCTTGCATTTTGAGTGCTAATGGACTATAATAACTATATTATGGCAACGAAGCGTGATTATTATGAGGTTTTGGGTGTTGGAAAAACGGCATCTGATGATGAGATTAAGAAAGCTTACCGTAAATTGGCGGTGAAATATCATCCAGACAAAAATCCTGGAGATAAGGAAGCTGAGGCGAAGTTTAAGGAAATTTCGGAAGCACACGAAGTCTTGTCGGATAAGCAAAAACGGGCAAGGTATGACCAGTTTGGACATGCTGGAGTTGGTGGGGCTGGCGGTTTTGGCGGCGGAGCTGGAAATCCATTTGGCGGCGGCTTTAATTATAATGGCCAGAGTTTTAATTTTGATTTTGGCGGCGGTGGAATGTTCGATGACATTCTGGGAAGTTTGTTTGGATTTGGTGGAACGGGTTCTAGGCGACCACGAAGAGGGTCGGATTATCAAACCCAAGTTACGGTTTCTTTTGAGGAAGCGATTTTTGGGACAAATAAGACAGTTTCGACAAATGATGGCGACCTTAAAATTAAAATTCCGGCGGGGATTGATGACGGGATGTCGATTAGGTTACGCGGAAAAGGTGGACCGGCGCCAGAGGGTGGTTCGGGGCCGGGGGACCTTTATGTTAAAGTTCGAGTGAAGCCGCATAAGAATTTAACGCGGGAAGGTGCGATTATCCTTTCTGAGCATAAGATTGACATGGTGAATGCGGCATTGGGATGCGAAATAGAAGTCGAAACGGTGGATGGAAAGATTACGATGAAAGTTCCGGCGGGGACGCAGAGCGGAACGCCGTTTAAGCTGTCTGGGCATGGGGTGCCGTTTAGGGCGGATGGAGATCGTGGGCCGCATATTGTGACGATTATTGTTGAGACACCGAAGAATTTGTCGAAGAAGCAGAAGGATTTATTGGAAGAGTTTAAAAGGGCCAAGAAGAGAGGTATATTCGGTTAATTCCTTATGCTTGCAATATTGTCCCTGTTAGGGTAAAATATGGGCTAAGATGGGTTATTTGGAAGAAATGTTAATTAGGAATGGTGTGATTTATCGTGCGCCAGATGGATCGAGCTCTTATATTGAGGGGAGTTTGGTTTCTAATTCTTTGGTGATTCGTGACTCGTCGGGTTGGGTAACGCATAGGATTGAACGTGCGTCGAATGGAGTTGATTTGGTAGTCAGAAACACTTCGACTGGCTGTGTGGAAACACGAATTTCGGCTTCGATTTTTTAATTTCGTGTTATAATAATAAACAGAACTTATTAATTTGATGTTATTTGTTAACCCGTTGGTATAGAGAAAAATATCGACAAAAACAATTAGAAAGGGAAAAATGGAAATACTAATCCCAATTATTGCCGCGGTGGCTGGGCTTGCTTTTGGCGCAGGCGGAATTGCCGTATATAATAAGAGGAAAGAAAATGGCGGAAAGAGCAAGGCGGATGATTTGGTGCGAAAGGCGAAACATGAGGCTTCAGAAATTGTTTTGACGGCTAAAAAAGAAGCGGCGAAAATTGCTGAGAAGGGTCAAAATGAAGAGAATGAGCGACGCCGGGAGCTTAAGAAGACCGAAAATCGTTTAGCGGAGCGAGAGACGACTTTGGATGCGAAGTTGGACCAGCTTGAAAAGAAGAGCGAGAAGTTAACGAAAGAAGAAAAAGAGCTCGATGACCTCAAGAATGAGGTGCGCGAGATCCGGACAAAGCAACATGAGAAGTTAGAGAAGATTGCGGGATTGTCAAAAGCGGAAGCACGCGAGAAATTGATGAAAATGACGGAAAATGATATTAAACAAGACCTCGTTAATTTGGTTGCGAAAGAACAAAAAGAGATCAAACATAATATCGACGAGACGGCGCAGGCAATTCTTTTGACGGCGATGGAGAGGATGTCGTCGGAAGTGACGGCGGATCGAACGGTGACGGCGTTAAAGCTTCCAGATGATGATATGAAGGGGCGAATCATCGGTAAAGAGGGGCGAAATATTCAGGCTTTACAGCGAGCGACTGGGGTTGATATTATGGTTGATGATACGCCAGGGATGGTGGTTTTGTCGTCGTTTGATCCGATTCGCCGACAGGTCGCAAGATATGCTTTGGAGCGTTTGATGAAAGATGGGCGAATTAATCCGTCTTCGATTGAAGAAGCAGTTGCGAAAGGCGAGAAGGAGATCGAGAAAGAAGTCGTAAGGGCTGGCGAGGATGCCGTGCGTGAAGTTGGCTTGGTTGGGATTCCGCGCGAACTTATTCATTTGCTTGGTGAGTTAAAATTTAGGACTTCGTATGGACAGAATGTGCTTTTGCATTCGGTTGAGATGGCGCATGTGGCGGGGATGATTGCGGAAGAGATTGGCGCGGATAAGCGAGTCGCAAAGACGGCGGCTTTGATGCATGATATCGGTAAGGCGGTGACGCATAAAATTGAGGGGAAACATGCGGATATTGGGTCGGAGTTGGCGAAGAAATATGGTTTGCCAGATAACGTAGTTCACGCGATTGCGGCGCATCACGATGATATTGAGTCGACGACGCCGGAGGCGGTGATTATTAAGATTTGCGATGCGATGAGTGCGGCAAGGCCGGGTGCGCGAAATATTTCGGCGGAGAATTTTGCGGAAAGGATGCGTGATCTTGAGAACATTGCAACTTCGTTCCCGGGGATTGATAAGGCTTATGCGATTTCGGCGGGGCGTGAGATTCGGGTAATTGTTGAGCCGAAGTCGATTGATGATTTGTCGGCATTGAAATTGGCGAGAGATATTGCGAATAAGATTGAAGCGACGATGAGTTATCCGGGGGTGATCAAGGTGAATGTGATTCGCGAGACGAGAGCGGTTGAGTACGCGAAATAGTAAATTAAAAAGACCTCCGAGGGGGTCTTTTTTGTGGTTGTCTAAACATAAACGTGTTATAATATATAATATATATGGCTATTTCAGGTAATACTGCTTCGGGGGGGAATGGGCGTCGGATGGGGCTTGATTTTGTGCGACGAGGGAATGGGGATAGAGATCGTGTTGCTAGGGCGATAGCGAAAAATGATGTCCGGGGGGGGGTATAATAGCTTAAGAAGTGAACAGGCTTCGCAAAATTTGGTGTCGGCGGAGAGATTGGCTGAGGCTGCGGCTGGAACGGTGGGGGATTCTCTTGGCGGTGCGCGTGAAAATGAAATGGCGGCTCCGGGATTTTATTCGGGCGATGGAAGATTGGCGGCTGGATTAGACCGTGACGGTAAGGGGAAAGGCAAGGGGAAGGGGTTTTTGAAGCGAAAAGGTCCGATGG
>JAUNAL010000035.1 GCA_030527585.1 Candidatus Saccharimonadota bacterium | reverse complement strand
GGTTTAAGTAGCTAGGTCGGTTACGGTTGTGTTTTTATAAGCTTATAACACAACACTTCTGAAAAGACGTAACAAAAAGCTAACACAAACTAAGATGAAGATTGCACAACTAAGTTGTTAAATAAAAAAATCGCCCCTAGGGGCGATTTTTTAACGGTTATCTCCCGATCCACTAATTTTGCCGCGTTTTTTGCGACTCGAAAGTTTCTCGATATTACCCTCCGCAACTTCCGACAGGGAAACACCAAGACTTCGGGCCACATTCGCCACATACCACAAGACATCCCCCAGCTCCTTTACGATTTCAGCTTTATCTTCCTCTGACGCCCGCCCGCCCTTATCGCGGAGAATCTTCTTTACTTTATCGGCTGCCTCGCCGGCCTCCCCAACCAGCCCCAATACTTTCTCTAAAAATCCTGGCGCCGAAAGGTCTGCCGTTGTCTCAAAAAGGTCAAACTCGGCCGCTTGTTTCTGGTATTTATCTAGATTCATAAATCTCCTTTTCTTCATTATATCACGAATCTCCAGAAAACCCCGAAAACCTTGACTTTCCCTCCATTCTGTGCTACAATGAAATCTGCCCTTGACCATGAGGGTCTAGTTTTCCGTTGCCCGAGCCACGAACTTGGCGGCAATAGTACATTAAAAGGAGGTGCTAAATAAAAATGAGCACAAAGGAGAAAAAGAAAGTTTCAAAGGTCTAGATTTAGACTTGGACACTAAAGGCGAAAGGCCTTTCAAAATCGTTGGAGGGCCAGACTTGTCAGAGATTCTGGAGGCGTTTAGGAACACGTTTCTATTTAACTCTGAAAAGGAGGCTATCTCCCTAGATGTTGAATACGGACTCTCATCAGAATCCGGTGGCATAACCACTTTGGCGCACGGTAACGCATATTGCCAAATCACAAAACTAGAGTGGGAAGATGGCAGCGACTATAGATTATGTTTCCAAGGTTGGCTTGACGATCTAAGCTTGGTTCAATTCCGAGCTCGGTATAATCTGATAAAAAGAACGGGCGTCATTACGCTCTTCCAATAATCGATAGAGGTTACCCCGCCTCTTTTCTCCCCTTAAAGGCGCGACTTCCCCAGTTGCGCCTTTTTCATGCTATAATTATCTCATGGAAGAGGACACGCGAAATCTCATCGATGAGTATAAAGGCTTATCTAACGAACAAGTTTTTGATGCGCTGGATAAAAAACGAAGCTCTCTCGAGGTTGCAATCGAAAATGTTGAACACGATTTCAATATCGGGACCATCGTCCGGAACGCGAATTCATTCAATGTCGCGAAAGTCCATATTATCGGTAAGAAAAAATATAACCGTCGTGGGGCAATGTGTACCGATAAGTATCTCGAAATTGTTCACCACCCAGACCTAGAATCTTTTTTGAGTACCCAAAACGGCAGGGAGCTAGTCGCAATTGAGAACAACACCCCTCGTGCCGCTGCTTTGAATGGCAAAAAATTTATTCAGAAAACTACTCTAATCTTTGGTTCCGAAAATAATGGTATCTCAAAAGAACTTCTCGAGGCGGCGGCCGACGTTCGCTATATCGAAAGCTTCGGCTCGACGCGTTCGGTCAATGTTGGGGTTGCTGCGGGGATTGCGATGTACGAATGGGCTCGCCAAAATATTTTAGGCTAGCGTAGCATTCTTGACTTTCCTCTGGGGGGGGGTATAATAAAAGTAGTTCCAAAGGATGTAACTTAAAAATTTTACTCAGTTTTTGACAGGAGGTGACAAAAAATGGGAAGTTGGTGGGAGTCAACAAGCATCAGAACAAAGTTAATGGAACAGTTAGTGGAAAAAACCCGCTCTCTAGGACGGCAAGCGACATTTAAAGATGTGAAGGATGATGCAACGATGGCGCCACCAAACGACTACGCATTTTATCACGGATCATTCGATGATGCAGCTGAAATCGCTTGGAGAACAGTGAAAGCGGAGAAAGAGAAGAAAAAGGAGGTTGACAAGAAAATGTCAGAACACGAGAAACGAGGAAGAAAAGAATGGTTAGAATGGTTGTTTGAAGTCGGTGGCGAGAAGCTACCTATGTGGCCAAGTTTTAAAAGGGAATATGAAGCCGAAGCCGCCGAAATTCTAGCCGCATTTGGTGAATGGCGCGTAGTAGAAGGCCTTTTCGCAGAGTATCTAAAGGATAGAGAGAAAGCCACTGCTGAGCCCGAGGAGGAATCGGAGACCGAGTCAGAGGAATCTAAACCGAAAAATGTCACCGAAGGGAAAATCCAGGCTGATCCGGTAATTGAATATTCTAAGCTCGTCTTGCGAATCCAGAAGGATTTGGGGCTTAAGGATCGTTTGCCTTCCCAGAAGGAGATAAACCAATACGCCCAGACTTACGGAGTCGCATATTATACGACCATAGCAAAGCACTTAGGCTTAAAAAGCGAATGGCCAGAGGTAATCGCGAAAGCGTTGGATATTAAAATGTCAGACGTAATCCAATATACTGGTCCCCTTGAGCCTGCTCCGGCACCGGTTAAACCAGTCGAGACAACGCCAATTGAGCCAGTCAAAAGCCCTGTAGTAGCTGCGCCGGTCGCACTGCCTCCAACCGAGGCTCCGACTAGCGTCGCGAGTGCTTTGGCGAGAATTTTTGGCGTTGGCGCAGTGGATTTGGTTAGTATGGATTTAATAATCACAGAACCTAACGGCAAATATTCGCTAAAGATGCAAAAACTTGAGTAAAATTCCTTATATCCCCGGGTAATCACTCGGGGATATTTTCGTTCAGGGCGTTATCGTGGACGCTAGCACTCAGACCATTAAAGTGCTAATGCTTATAGATTAACAAAAAAAACGCCTGGAGGCGAATCTGGTGGGGATATGTGGACTTGAACCACAGACCTCGTCATTATCAGTGACGCGCT
>JAUNAL010000011.1:12894-15687 GCA_030527585.1 Candidatus Saccharimonadota bacterium | reverse complement strand
TGAAGAAGTTATCGAAGAAGTGGTCGAAGAAGAGGCAGAGGTCGAGGATGAAGAGGAAGAAAAGGAAGAGAAAAAAGAAGACGAGAAAAAGCCGGCTAAGAAGAAAGGCGGAAAGTTTCTTGAAAACGCAAAAAATCCGTTCTTGGTTTGGGTGAGAGAACACACTAAACTAGCAATTGCCCTGGGGGTTGGATTTGTCGCGTTGGTTTTGGTGGCGATTTGGGCTTTTGTGGTTGCGCCAGCGGCAACGATTACGGTCAGCGTCCGAACAGCTACGAATAACTTTTCGGAAAATGTGACTTTTACGAAAGTTCTGACCGAAGAAGATTCGGTAGCAGGAAAGTTTTATTTGACAGAATATAAAACCGAGACGAAGTCTGAGGTTGAATTTGAGGCTACGGGCAAGAAGAATGTGGGAGAGAAAGCGACTGGGTCGGTAGTGGTCTATGCGTATTTTAAAGAGAAAGGAAAGGTTGCGATTAACTCTGGTTCGACTTTTACAATTAGCGGGCTAAGTTTCGTCTCGAGTGATGGAGCCACGCTTTCTTGGGATGGAGAAAGTTTTGACGAGTGTGACAATAAGAATAATGCTTCGGCATTGATAAATTCTGGTTGCCAAATTTCAGGGCGAGTGTCGGTTACGGCGACTGGCTCTGGGTCGAATTACAATATTGCGGCCTCGTCGACCGGTTGGAGTACGACGGCTAAGGTGGGGGTTTATTCCGATGCGGCAATGGCGGGCGGGACGGATAAAACCGTCACCATTGTTCAGCAATCTGACATCGATAAGGCCCTCGGCGAGATGCAGACGGCGAGCGAAGCCGATAATAAGGCAAGTCTGCTCGAGACGGTGCCAGAAGACGCATTTGTGATTGATTCTAGCTTCCGCCAAGCGATCGGTGAGGGGGTTTCGACTCCGGCAGTGGGGGAAGAAGTGAAAGATGGCGAAAAAGCAAAACTAACAGTAACGACGACGGATACGATTTTTACGATTGATAAGACCAAGGTCGAGGAATTTATTGCTGAAAAAGCGAAAATTGCGGATGGGTTTAAGATTTACTCGATTAATGACCCGTTTATTGAGAACTTTATGGAATCCGACAACGGCTATACAGGGAAGCTAAAGACATCGTTTGTGTCTGGTCCAGAGGTGACAGAGAATGATATTGTTGAGATTGTAAAAGGGAAAGGGTTTGGAACGGCGCAACACGAGTTAAAGAGTATTAACGGGGTCGGGGAGATTAGGATTGACGGGTCGTTCCCGTGGGTAAACTCTGTTCCAAATGATTCAGAAAAGATTACCGTGAATCTAGAAACTGAGGAAAAATGAGGATCATCGGGTTAGATATTGGCGAGAAGCGCATTGGCGTCGCCAAGGTTGATTCAAATACCCGGATCGCTGTACCACTCGGGTTTATCCTCGCAGACGGCTCAGAATGGCTTAAAATCGGTCAAATTCTAAGCGAAAACGGCTCAAATTGGCTGGTTTTGGGGCTGCCGAGGAATAATTCAGGGGTAGAAACCAAGCAAAGCGAGTATGTAAAAGGGGTGGCGGCGATTTTAGCGGAAAAATTGCCTGGGGTGAAGATTGATTTTCAAGATGAGTCGCTAACTTCGGTAGAGGCGGAAGAAAGGTTAAAACAGAGGAAGAAGAATTATGAAAAAGGAGAAATTGATGCAGAATCAGCAGCCATTATCTTGCAAGATTTCGTCGAAAAAGTCTAGAGCGAGGAAATGGTGGATCATTGGGGGAATTTCTTTGGTCGTATTGGCTTTAGGCGGGGCGACTGCGGTCTTGAAATACCGAGATTATGTTCGAGCGGAACGCGAAAAAGAATATGCGAGACTTGAGGCGGAGATGCAAGCTGAGGTTTTTACCTTTACGATCGTACCTGGGGAGACGATTTTTGATATCCAGAAGAATTTAGTTAAACTTGGCTATTCCGAGGCTGAGGTTTTAGAAGCTTTTAACGCGGATTATGACTTCGATTTTTTGGCGGAGCGGGATAATTGGGAAAATCGGAGCCTTGAGGGGTATTTATATGGGGAAACTCATGAATTTTATAAGGGGGCGACAGTGAAAGAGATTTTGACGAAATATCTTGAAGGGATGGGAAAGGTAATCTCGGATAATGATTTAATCGAAAAATATGCGGATTTGGGGCTGACACTCCATGAAGGTGTTACTCTAGCCTCGATCGTTCAAAAGGAATCGCCTGGGCCAGAGATGGCAACGGTGGCGCAAGTGTTTTTGTTGCGGCTAAAATATGGCTGGAGGCTAGGGAGTGATGTGACGGTTTCGTATGCGCTAGATGTGGTCGACCCGAATCGAGAGACCTACCAGAACAATGCGGCGGCTTTAAAGCTAGATTCTTGCTACAATACGCGGCTTCATACGGGTTTACCTTGTGGTCCAATCTCAAGTCCCGGTTTGTCGGCGCTTCTTGCGGTAGCAGAGCCAACAGATACTGCTTATCTCTATTTCTTGACAGGAGACGACGGATTGATGTATTATAGTTATACAGAGGCTGAACATAATCAGAATATTCGTAGCCATTGCAAAGTTCTCTGTAACGTATCATTATGACAAAGAAAAAACGAAAAGCTGATTTTGGTTGGATGAAGAAGATTTTTCCGTATTTTTTGGTGGGTTCGCTGACGATTGCGGTGGCGGCGATCGGCTCGATCGGAAAACATCAAAGCGGCGTCACGATCAGTATGGATGCGTTTGAGAAGAATAATTACAATGTATCGGTCGATCAGCTGACGGAGCTTTATACGGTGGCGGACCTC
>JAUNAL010000011.1:0-12884 GCA_030527585.1 Candidatus Saccharimonadota bacterium | reverse complement strand
CTCTGATGCGCTGGGGCTGGCGAGTGCGGGCGAGGTGGCGACTAACTTTGTGACGGTTTCGGCACTCCATAATGTGGGGCAATCTTCAGATGGAAAAGTTGATTTGCCGACGATTACAGATACGACGGATATTGTGGTTGCAAGTGGGGTACTTGAACATACCGTGGGCGCCGGGGAGACGCTAGATTCGATTGCGGCGACCTATGGGCTTACAACTGACCAGATTAGGTGGTCGAACGGGCTGAAAACGAAGACGGTTTCGGAAGGAACGTTGCTGTATCTACCGAAATATCCGGGGATTGTTTATACGGTTAAGGCGGGGGACACGATTGAGTCGATTGTGGCGAAATATGGTTCGTCGGCCGAGGAAATTGATATTCGTAACTTCTTAAACGGGGGCGGGGTTACAGCGGGGATGAAAATTTTGATTGCGGGCGGGAGCCTGCCGACGACAGAGCGACCAGAATATGTGGCGCCAGTTAGAACCTATACTTATTCGTATCTTGGTAGTGGCGCGGCGCGGCAAAATGTGGTTGAGCTGGGGTATTATAGAGGTCTTGGTGGGCCTTACGCAGCTGGGTGGTGTACGCAGTGGGCATGGTATAAACGACAAGATTTGCCGTCTAATCTAGGGAACGCTAATACCTGGGCAACGAGAGCGAGGGCGGCGGGCTATCCAGTTAGCCGGACTCCGGCGGCTGGGGCAATTTTCCAGACCACGGCAGGGCGATATGGGCATGTGGGGTATGTTGAATCGGTGAATGCGGATGGGTCGGTCGTTGTGACAGAGATGAATTATGGACAAAGATATAGAGTGACTCGAGGTTTAATTCCAGCGAACTTGGCAGGGAATTTCTATTATATTCATCGAAAATAGAGTTAGCGTTTTACTTTGTTCGAAAATATGATATAATTAAGATATGTTTGTAGACACGGCGAAAGTGAGTTTGAAAGCGGGGAAAGGCGGAAATGGGGCCGTTTCTTTTCGACGGGAAATTTATATTCCGAAAGGTGGACCAGACGGCGGGGATGGCGGTAAGGGTGGCGATATTGTTTTTAAGGCTGATAAAGATACAAATACTTTGATTGATTTTCGATTTACGCCGATTTTGACCGCAGAAGATGGGCGTGCTGGCTCTGGTTCGCGTTCGGCTGGACGTTCTGGGAAAGATTTGGTGGTCGAAGTGCCGATTGGGACGATTGTGAAACGAGATGGTGACGTGATTGCAGATTTAGTTAAAGATGGGCAGACCGCAGTGATTGCAAAAGGTGGCGATGGCGGCTTTGGAAATGCGCATTTTAAGAGTTCAACTCGACAAGCTCCGATTATTGCGGAAGTTGGCGAGCCAGGTGAAGAGTTTGAAGCGGAACTTGAGCTGAAATTATTGGCGGATGTTGGATTGGTTGGGCTACCGAATGCCGGAAAATCGACTTTTCTGTCTGTCGTTTCGAATGCGAAGCCGGAAATTGCGAATTATCCCTTTACGACTTTGACGCCGAATCTTGGGGTGGCGACGATTGACGGGCGGGACCTCTTGATTGCGGATATTCCGGGGTTGATTGAGGGGGCCTCGGAGGGCAAAGGTTTAGGGCATGCATTTTTACGACATGTTGACCGGACGGCGGTTTTGTTGCATCTAGTCGATATCTATAATAATGACGCGGGGGAGGCTTATCGGACGATTCGGGGAGAGCTTGATAAATATGCCGATTTGGGTTTGCGAATTGAGGTCGTGGCGCTGACGAAATGCGAGGGGGTGGACGCCGAGATTATAGAGATGCAAATGGCGGCAATTTTGGCCGTAAATCCGGAAGCGCGAGTTTTTGCGATTTCAGCGGCGGCGCATACTGGACTTATTGAAGTTTTACGAGAATTGGCAGATTTGGTGGTTAAAAATGAGCAAAAAATTGCCGATGAAGGCGCGGTTCAAAACTCCGGCGACCTCTTAGAAGAGGATGAGGAGTTACCTACTATTACTTTGAGTGAGGATGCGATTAAGACCAGCTTTAAGGTTGAGAAATTAGAAGACCGGTTTGTGGTGACGGGCGAGAAAATTGAAAAGTTCGCCCGGCGAACGGATATGGCGAATTATGCGAGCGTGAACCGATTGCGGGATATTATGAAGAAGCTTGGCATTCGGGCAGAATTAACTTCGCTCGGCGCAGAGCCGGATTCGATTATTGAGATTGCCGGGAAAGAATTTACATTGGTTGAAGATTGGTAAAAGCATATGCTTTATATCTTGACTTAATATAAGACCTGTGGTATAATGGGAATGTAGAGGTTTCACCTCGACGGCGGAAGTGCCTACTTTAAAGAGTGTCACTTTCAAGAGATCGCGCTACGAAAGTGGCGCGATGCTCGATTCTAAGTAATTTATGAAATCCGGTGTGAAATTTGACTAATGTCATTGATTTTAAAATGTTGACGGTCTATTACTTTTGATAGAGATTGTAGGCGAGTCGAAAGAAAATTATTTTTCTTGGTAATTGGGGTGGCAAGAACCGTAATTAAGATGTTCGGATTAAGGCGCAACGCAACCTTAATGGCTTCTGCATAATCGCCGTCGCACGAAAGCAAAATAATGTGTACTGGGCTTTTTGTAGTCGCTACGAGTTCAAGGAGATCCGAGGCGAGATAAACATCGACATTAGACTTCATCTTAACGGTTTTCGGGAGAGTCATAGCCCTAAAGCTCGTTAAACATTTTGGGCACTGAAATTTTTCGTATCGCGGCGGGGTAGTATAGGATTTTCTCGTTAAGGGGCAAACCGTATAACCAATGCCTTGAAGAGATTTAAAGGTAGCCTGTTTTTTAGCGTCGCCCACGGCTATGCCTTCATAATAGCGCACCGAACCAAGATTTGGATATTTTGTCTGGAAATAATTATACAATTTTGAAAAGTCGATAATGAATTTACAGCCCTTGCGACAGGCCTCACGGATATTACTGACATCAATAAAAACATGAGTTTCTCGATTAAGATGAATCGCTCCGTCTGTGGCTGATTGATTTTTCGACATGAATTTATTGTGACCTCCTTTTGCATGATTATACCATATGCCGATAAAAACTTTCTTAAAAACCCTTGACATCCTTACGCTTATGCTTTATTATTAGAGTAAGCTGATACGCTTCACAGGGGTTCCACTGAGCAATTAGTGGAGTGTGGAGACTTACATTAATAAAAACAAACAGCGGATTAAAACAAACCAATGTGCCCCAAGGGTGGGCGCGCATCAGCGCAAGAGCCGGTCAAAAGACCGGCTTTTTGGGGCGCTAAGTAGGTTTTAATTAGAACTTCACGAAGAGATACTGATTGCCATGATTCTCGATTATCGATAGAATATTTTGAAAATCGAGGTAGAGAGTTGCAGTGTTAATATTTGGGTGGAAACCGGCACGTTTTTCGTTCTTCAGGTCTTCATCGAAGACAGCAATAACGCTTTTCGATTCGTCATTTAGAATACCGAACGGAGAAACGCAGCCTGCCTCGAGTTTCAGATATTTTTCGAGGCGTTCAGCAGAAGCGAAGCTCAGTTTTGAGCTGCCGATTTTCTCGCGGAGTTCGTCTAGTTTGATGTTTTTCCCGTGATGACAGCAAATTAAATAGTGGATTTTTCCGTTTGCGTTTCTCAAGAAGAGATTTTTGCAGACATAGCCTTTGTCTAGGAGTCCCAGTTTTTCCATGTCTTCAATAGTATGGACCGGTTCATGCTCGACTAAATCATAAGAAATTTTTTGATTGTCTAAAAAATCTAATACTGCTTTCATTTTTACCTTTCTGGAGACTTATTTTATCTTTCCGCTATGATCGGCACGCCATTTAGCAATTTCGCCGTGGTTCCCAGAGAGGAGGATCTCGGGGACTTTCATGCCGCGAAAGTCTTCGGGGCGAGTATATTGCGGATATTCCAGATTATCGCCGTCCGAGAAGGACTCGATGATGGCGGACTGTTCGCCGCCTAAAACTCCAGGAATTAGGCGCACTACGGAATCAATGACGACGAGGGCTGGAAGCTCACCACCGGTTAAGACAAATTTACCGAGTGAGATTTTATAGTCAATAATCGAGAGAATGCGTTCGTCATAGCCCTCATAATGGGGGCAAAGGATAATATAATGGGCGTTCTCATCGACTGCGAAAGTCTGGGCATGTTTTTGGTCCCAAATTTCGCCAACTGGGGTAGGGAGAATAACCTTCGCTAGGGGGTCTTTCGCTTTGACTGATTCAATAGCATTAAAAACCGGCTCACAGCGGAGAAGCATACCGTCGCCACCGCCATAAGGAGTATCGTCGACAGATTTATGAGGGCCGAGTCCAAAATCACGCAAATTCACAAAATTAAACTCCGCAAAGCCCTTTTCGGTCGCTTTTCGCATCATTGAGGTCGAGAGATATGGCTCTAACGCGTCTTGGAATAGAGTAATAATCGTGAATTTGATCATGACTATATTATAACATAAATAGCTTCCACGCGAAACCCGTCTCGCGCCCGTCTTCACGGGGCTCGCCTCTGAAAACGTGAGCTTCACGTTTTCTTTATGTTTCGCTTAGGTAGCTATTTGTGTTATACTCACTTTATGAACTTGACGGAGCCAGTGGAGAGCTTAAAGGGGGTTGGACCGAAAACGGCGGAAATTTTGAGAAAAGTGGGGATTAAGACGACGCGAGATTTTTTCTATAATTTACCCAGAGATTATGAGAATTTTCAACAGGCGAACTCGATTATGGAAATTAGACCTGGGAAAGTGACAATTCGGGGGAAAATCGACAGTTTGACGACCAGGCGAACGAGACGGCGAAATTTATCGATTACCGAGGGGGTTGTAAGAGACAAAACAGGGGCGGTAAAAGTGGTTTGGTTTAATCAGTCATATCGCACAAAACAGTTTGAAAAAGATAAGGAATACTTTTTTACGGGGAATTATGAACTCAAAAATGGACGTTTTAGCCTCATCTCGCCTTCAGCCGCCTTGGTAGCCGATATTGGCCCTCGGATGGGTCTAAGCCCTATCTACGTGGCTCACGGACGAATTCGGTCGATGGATTTTCAGCGTTTGGTGGAAAAATCGCGGGCTTTGTTTAATTCGATCCCTGATCTGTTGCCGACGGTTAAAACAGGGGTCCGAAAAGAGGCACTTTTTAAGGCTCATTTTCCGGAATCACTAAAAACAGCGGCAAAAGCACGCGAATATCTAGCCTATGAGGAGTTATTTTCTTTGATTTTGGCGGCAAAGCTGAACCGGAGAGAGAATGAAAAACTAAGGGCAACCCCTGTTCCATTCCAGGCGAAAGAGGTTAAGAGGTTCGTTGATAGTTTGCCGTTTAAGTTGACAAATGCACAGCGGCTGGCGAGCTGGGAAATTTTTCAGAATATGGAGAATGAAACGCCGATGAACCGACTTTTACAGGGGGATGTGGGGTCCGGAAAGACGATGGTGGCGGCGATGGCGGCGTATGCGGCGGCTTTGGCAAGAAAACAGGTTGCGTTTTTGGCGCCGACGGCAATTTTGGCTAAGCAACATTATGATAAGTTCGCCCAGTTATTGGGTAATTTTGGGGTTTCTGTAGCCCTGTTAACTGGGGCGACTAAGGGTAAGGCTGAATTAAAACGGGAAATTCGGTCGGGCCGAATTCAGGTTGTGATTGGGACGCACGCGCTTTTGACCGACGACACGGAATTTGCGGATTTAGCTTTAGTAATTATCGATGAGCAGCATCGGTTTGGCGTTAATCAGAGGCAGAAGTTAGTGCTGAAGTCGCCAAAGGATACGGCGCCGCATCTTTTGATGATGACGGCGACTCCAATCCCGAGATCGTTACAGCTTACGGTGTTTGGGGATCTTGATGTTTCGATTTTAGGAGAGCTACCGAAAGGGAGGCAGCCGATTTCGACGAAGATTATGGCGGAAACTGCTGCGAAGGAGGAGTTGTACCCGAAAATGCGCGAGATTTTAGGGACGGGACAACAAATTTATTGGATTTCTAAAGCGATTGAAGATGGGGTGGGGGCGGATGGCGCGAAAAGCGAGGTGACTTCAGTTAAGACACGAACGAAGCGGCTCCGGGAAGTTTTTCCAGAGGCGAAGGTTGAATTTTTGCATGGAAAAATGAAGCCAGCAGAAAAAGATGAAGTGATGGAGCGGTTTTCGAGAGGCGAAATTCAGATTTTGGTTTCGACAACGGTGGTTGAGGTGGGGGTCGATGTGCCGAATGCAAATTTAATGGTGATTGAAAATTCCGAAAGCTATGGTTTAGCGCAGCTCCACCAGCTTCGGGGGAGAGTTGGACGAGGGGGCGAGGCGGGGTTTTGTTATCTTTTGACGTCAGGAGATTTGCAGCCGTCGCGACGACTAAGGGAGCTTGAAAGATCGACGGATGGGTTTTATTTGTCTGAAGTTGATTTGAAGCTGCGAGGACCGGGGGAAATTTATGGTTCTTTGCAACACGGGGCTTTAGACCTTCGGATTGCTTCGCTCTCAGATACGAAGTTGATCCATCGGGCGCAGGCGGATGTGGAGAAGTTTTTACAAATGGGCGAAAAAATGTTAGAATATAGGGAATTAATGGCGGGGATTAAAAAATATCAACAGATAACGACGTTAAATTAATGAAGAAAGTTTTTCGGGAAAAATCAGGCGGGGGAGACGTGAGAGTTACGTCGGGTTTTTTGCGAGGACGGAAGTTGGCGACACCCGGCTCGGGGACACACCCAATGGGCTCGCGAGAAAAGTTGGCGCTGTTTAATATGATTTCGGCGTACCTGATGCGAGCCGAGGTATTGGATGCGTTTGCCGGTTCGGGGGCGCTGGGAATTGAGGCACTTTCGAGAGGGGCGAGGCATGTAGTTTTTGTCGAAAAGTCGGGAGGGGCAGTCGAGGCGATTCGAGAAAACTTGCGGAATTTGGATTTGTTGGAAGATTCGGAGATTTTTCAGGGTTCAGTAGCGGAATTTTTGCCATCGCGGAAATTCGATGTTGTGATTGCGGACCCACCATATGATGATTTTAGGATTTTTGAGATTGAGAAATTGGCGTGGTTGGTGAAAGATGAGGGTGTGCTTGTTCTATCGCATCCTGGTGAAGCACCAGAGCTCCCAGGGTTTTCGCTTCTAAAAAATAATTCTTATGCTAAAGCACATATCTCTATATATGTAAAATAGCGTAGAATTATCTTGATTTTTAAGCAAAAGTGTGATATAATTATATTATAAGGAGTTTTTTATGTATAATTATAATGAGGTGGAGAAAAAGCAACGCCGAAAGATTATCTCTGTTACGGTCGCAATTGCGGCGGTGATTTTGATATTAATTGTGGCAATTATTGTAGTTGCGACAAGGCGAGATACTGGGGAAAATATTGCCGAAGCGGAGAATACAGAGTTTGTAATCGAGGATGGTGAGGCGGAGTCTACCGAGGAGGTTGTTGAGGAAGTGGCGGAGAGCGAAGCTGGGGCGCCTGTAATTGGAGAAATTTCGACGGAAACTAGCGATTTGCCGATAGTTGAAAGCGGAACGCCAGAAGTGATTACAAAGACTGGTCCGGAAGATGTTTTGCCGATGGCGATTTTGATGGGGGTTTTGACGATGGCGGGAACCGCCGCTTTCGTAAAAGTTTAAACAGGCGTCGCCTTGGTGCCTTAAGCTAACTTCCACGCGAAACCCGGCTCGCGCCCATCTTTATGGGGCTCGCCTCTGAAAACGCCAGCTTGGCGTTTTCTTTATGTTTCGCTTAGAAAGTTAGCTTAAAGTCCACATCTGTGGTATAATTACATACAAGCCCGTTCGCGAAGCCCGGGCGAACGAAGTGAGCCCGAGTGGTGAAATTGGTATACACGTATGCCTTAGGAGCATATGCCTTACGGCGTGCAAGTTCAAGTCTTGTCTCGGGCACCAATTCGTGTTAAAATATCGTTATGGTACCGTAGCTCAGCAGGTTAGAGCGTGGGACTCATAAGCCCGAGGTCGGTGGTTCGATCCCACCCGGTACCACCAAATTCGATGCACAATTTAGTGCATTTTTTTGTTGTGCGTGATATAATCATAAACAAGATGGGTGGTAAAATTGCTAGATATTTGAATCAGCTAACGATTGGAAATGTTTTTGATGCACCCGAGATTCTAGAAGCCTATTCGACAGACCGCTCGGTTCTAAAAATTAAGCCGAAGTTCGTAGCATTGCCAGAATCGACGGATGATATTAGAAAGCTGATGAAATTCTTTTATCAATTAGCCCTGAAAGACATTAAGGTGCCGATCGCGATTCGGGGTTCAGGTTTGGACGAAATGGGAGCGGACCTCTCGAACGGCGTAGTAATTTCGACAGAGAAGCTGAACCGGCTGCTTGAGGCGGATAAACGGGAGCGATTGGTTAGAGTTCAGGCTGGAATTACTCTGAAAGAGCTAAACACGGCTTTATCATTAAATGGGTTAGTGGTGCCGGTTTCCGGACATGAAATGGAGACAATTGGCGGGTTAATTTCAAACTGTCCGAGCGATAGCTATGCAGGGAAATATGGTGGGATCATGAATTACGTCGAGAGGATTGAAGTAGTGCTTCCGAATGGGGATATTTTGCATACGAATCGCTTTAATAAGCGTGCAGTTGAGAAGAAAGCGGAGGCGAAGACGCTTGAGGGGGAGATTTATCGAAAGTTGCCAAAAGTGATTAAGGAGAATGAGGCGCTGATTCGTGAGATGAGGAAAGATTGTACCGGATCAGCGGGATATCCGACCGTCGCGCAGGCAAGTAGGAAGAAAACTCTTGATTTGATGCCACTTTTCTTTGGCGCGGAAGGAACTTTGGGTGTGATTTCTGAGGTAATTCTGCGTGCGGTGCCGATTACAAAAAGGCCACAACGCGTGGTTGCGACGTTTGAAGATTTTAAAATGGCGCAAAAGTTCCTCGACCTTGCCAATTCTTTAAAACCGCGTGAACTGAATATTTATGACATTGAAATTATCAAGTCGGCCGAGGAAACTGGCAAGAAGTTGAACGAAGTTACAAGGAAAATGAAGGCTGGGTTTGTGGTTTATACGAGTTTCGACCAGAGAATTAAAAGTTGTTTGAAGAAAATCGAGAGCGTAAGAAATGTTTTGCCAAAGTCGACGCAGCTTTTAGTGGAATCTCCGAAGACGAAGGCTGCGCTTGATGAATTTGATAATTCCTTAATCAGTTTTCTGAACCATAGTCGTTCTGGAGAAAGGGTGCCAATTTTGACGGATTTTTATGTCCCGGCAAGGAACCTGGGTAATTTTCTAAATGATTTGGAGATTTTAGAGAAGAGTTTGAAGCTTGACTTGGCGATTTTTGGGTCATATTCGGCTTCGAATTATAGTTTAAGACCAAAATTCAAAGTGGAAGATGAAGAGTTTAAGAAAAAGGCGGTAACTTTCTTGAAGGCTGGAGCTTTCGTGGTTAAAAGGCAGGGCGGGTCGCTGACGGGCGGGTCACCGGAGGGACGCGTGAAGGCGGTCGTGACAAACTCGGAACTTTCAGAGGCTGAAAAGAATCTCTACTTGACGATTAAGCAGATTTTTGACGCGAAGGATATTTTGAATTCTGGAACAAAACTCGGTGCAGATACGCGCTTCACGCTAACTCATTTCCGGACTACAAGTTCTGCGAAGATTATGATATAATAAATAAAATTATAGGAGTTATTTATGAAAACCAAGTTCAAGAAACTTTCTGATTCGCGTGTGGAAATTACCGTGACTCTCGATAAAGAAGATTTGGCGGTTGCAAAAGAAAAAGCAACCCTTAAACTTTCAAAAGAAATTAAAGTTGAAGGCTTCCGCAAGGGTAAAGTTCCGGCAGAAGTTGCAAAGAAATTCATTCCAGAGAACGATCTTAATGCAGAAACGATTGACCTTGCAGTGCGTGCGACCGTAATTGAAGCATTCAAGCAGAATGAGAAATCACCTTTGGTATTGCCGAATGTGAATGTAACAAAATTTGTGCCGGATGAAATGGCAGAGTATACCGCGACGGCGGACATTATCCCAGAAGTTAAGCTGGGTGATTACAAGAAGCTCGGCGTGAAACGCGACGAAGTGAAAGTTGCCGAAAAAGACATTAAGGGAGTTCTCGAAAACTTAGCAAGTTCGTTTGCGGAGAAAAAAGTTGTTAAGCGCGCCGCAAAATTGGACGATGAGGTAATTATTGATTTTGTTGGCAAAAAAGATGGCAAGGCGTTTGATGGCGGTTCGGCGAAGGATTATAAATTGGTTTTAGGTTCAAAGACTTTTATCCCTGGCTTTGAGGACGGAATTGTCGGTCATGAATCTGGTGATAAATTTGATTTGGAGTTAACTTTCCCGGAAGACTATGGCGTAAAGGATTTAGCAGGCGCGAAGACAGTGTTTGAGGTTTTAGTCAAACAAGTTAATGAAATCACGAAGCCAGCGATTAATGATGAGCTGGCGAAAAAATGTGGTCCATTTGAGGATTTGGCGGCACTTAAGAAAGACATCAAGAAAAACCTGGCGGCGCAGACTGAACATCAAACAGAGGAAAAATTTAAAAATGATTTAGTTGCGGCATTGGTTAAAAAATCTAAGGTGCCAGCTCCGGAGATTTTGATTGATGACCAAATGCGAATTATCCGCGATGATATCGAACGCAACGCTGCATCTCAAGGAATGAAATTTGAAGATTATTTGGATCGAGCTGGCGAAACGCTAGAAAATTGGGAGAAGGAAGCGCGAAAGATTGCTGAAGAACGAGTTAAGGCGTCGCTTGCACTCCAAACTTTGGCAGTCGAAGAAAAGATTACCGTTTCAGATGATTTGGTAAATGCAAAAATTGCAGAACTTAAAGATGTTTACCAGAAATCGCCTGAAGCATTGAAGAGTCTTAAAAATCCAAATGTAAAAATGGACATTAAGAATCGAATGACGATTGAAGAAACCTTGAATTATCTTGCAAAAATTAACAAGGTGTGATATAATAGGGGTAAGAGTTTCATACTCGTTTGTTATTGCTGTATCTAGACAAACGGGAAAAATATTATCTAATAAGAGGGAATTGAATGCCAACTATTAATCAGTTGATTCGCAAGCCTCGCAAAAAGGCTGCGAAGAAATCGAAATCTCCAGCACTTGGAACGATTGTCAATACGCTTAAAACTAAGCGTTATGAGAAGGCTTCTCCGCTTAAACGTGGAGTTTGTCTCAAAGTTACTACTAAGACTCCGAAGAAACCAAACTCGGCTATGCGTAAGGTTGCACGTGTGCGTCTTACGAATGGGCAAGAAGTTTGGGCTTACATCGGTGGTGAGGGCCACAACCTTCAGGAGCACGCAGTTGTACTAGTTCGCGGTGGTCGTGTGCCTGATCTTCCGGGCGTTCGCTATCATATCGTACGTGGGACTTTGGATCTTCAAGGTGTTAATGGACGCAAACAGGGTCGTTCGAAATACGGTGCCAAGAAGGAGGGTAAGTAATTATGCCACGAAAAACTACTAAATCTTTAGAGCGTAAAGTTTCGCCAGACCGCAAATATCAGTCGGTTTTGGTGCAACGATTAATCAACAAATCGATGCTTGACGGAAAAAAGCAAGCTTCCGAACGTGCAGTTTACGCTGCGATTGAAGGCGCGGCTCGAAAATTAAAATCAGAGAATCCAGTAGAAGTACTCGAAAAAGCAGTTGCGAATGTTTCGCCGGATTTTGAAGTTAAATCTCGCCGAGTCGGTGGTGCTAACTACCAAATTCCATTCCCAATTGCGGGTCATCGCCAACTTCATTTTGCGTTTACTTGGCTCGTCCAAGCTTCACGCGCACGCTCTGGTATGCCATACGCAAAACGGCTCGAAGCAGAGATTGTAGATGCTTATAATGGCGCTGGCGCTGCTTTCAAGAAGAAAGAAGATTGCCATCGTATGGCAGAAGCAAACCGTGCCTTCGCACACTTTGCAAGATAAGTTTTATCTACCAAAAAGTCTCTTCTTTGAAGAGATTTTTTGTGCTATAATTAACATAAGTATATTTAGGAGGCATCATGATAAAAGTAGCGATTAACGGCTTCGGACGAATTGGCCGCAACGCATTTAAAATTCTTTCTGGAAGAGGCGACGCGAAGGTTGTTGCGATTAACGATATTACGGACGCAAAAACTTTGGCGCATCTTTTAAAATACGATTCTTCCTACGGGACTTATGAAGCGAATGTCGAGGCGCGCGAAAACGCAATCGTAGTGGATGGTGTTGAGATTCCGATTTTCGCGGAGAAAGATCCGGTGAATTTGCCGTGGAGAGATTTAGGCGTTGATGTCGTGATTGAATCGACTGGGTTCTTTACTAAACCAGAAGATGCGAGAGCCCATATCACGGCCGGAGCGAAGCGAGTGGTGATTTCCGCGCCAGCAAAAGGCGAAGGCGCGAAAACGGTCGTCTTGGGGGTGAATGAAGAGATTATTGATGATGCTGACAAAATTGTCTCTAACGCTTCTTGTACGACAAACTGTATTGCACCAATTATGAAAGTCCTGGAAGATAATTTTGGAATCGAGAAAGCAATGATGACAACAGTGCATTCTTATACTGGATCACAGAGATTGCTTGATGCGCCAGCAAAAGATTTGCGCGAGGCGAGATCGGCTGCGGAAAACATTGTGCCAACTTCGACTGGGGCCTCAAAAGCGGCGGCTTTGGCAATTCCAAGTCTTAAAGATAAGTTTAACGGATTGTCGGTTCGTGTTCCGACTCCTGTAGTATCGTTGTCGGATATCACGGCAGTAATTAAGCGTGATACGACGAAAGAGGAAATTGCCGAACTGTTCAAAAAAGTGGCTGGCGAGCCATATTATGAAGGAATTATTGGCGTGACCGAAGAAGAGTTGGTCTCTTCCGACTTTATTGGCGATCCGCATTCCTGC
>JAUNAL010000034.1 GCA_030527585.1 Candidatus Saccharimonadota bacterium | reverse complement strand
ACTATATTATATATGGTGGTTTTTTGTGGAAAAGTTTTTGAAAAATCTTAAGCTTTTTGTATGCAAAATACTTGATTTTGTCGTGGGGGGGGGGGTATAATTAGACTAGAATAAGAGTAAAAGGAGAATATCAATGGTTAAAAAGAATCTTTTAAGCGTGATTGCGCTTGGTGCTGCTTTGTTTGGCGGTGCAATGGTCGCTCCAGCAACGTATGCTGCAGATGAAGTAACGGTCTGTGCGACGGGCTGTACTTATGCCGACTTGGCGAGCGCGGTTGCTGGAGTCGATGCGGGTGCGACGATTAAATTGATGGGAGCTACACCAATACCGGCGCAGATTGCAATCAAGAAAGATGTTGTGATTGATTTTAACAGTCAAACTGTTACGTCGACGGCGGGGGCATTTGATATTCAGGGCGGAAAGACAGAGTTTGTCGGCGAAGGCACATTGAAATCTGATAGCAACGCCACGTTGGTTTGGGCAATGAAAAATGGCGTTGAAGTTGGCGAGTCAGTGTCCTTTACGCTTGGCGAGGACATTACGCTAGATAGTGCAAAAGGCTGGGGTATTGCAGTCTGGAAAGATAATGATGGACGAGAAGTTGTCCCAGTGACCTTGAATATTAAAGGCACAATTAAGGCGCCAGGAGCTGGGGCATTGACGATCAATGGTGTAAACCATGAAGCAAACGTAGTAAATATCGGAGCAACGGCGGATTTGAGTGGAGGCATCGGTATTTATGGAGCTGGTAATGCGACTTGGAACATCGTCGAAGGTGCAAAAATCACTGGTGTCGAGAGTGCGTTAGGTATCAAGGCGGGAACTTGGAACATTTCGGGTGGCGAGTTCAAGGCTACTGGTGCATTTGTTGATGGGGTTGAAGGAAATAACAACGGGATTAATGCTTCTGGTGCTGCAATCCAGATTGAAGAAAACAATGCATATGCAGGGCAGACGGTCTTGAATATTTCGGGTGGTAAATTTACATCTGAAAATGGACGTGCAATTTATGAGTATCTTGTTGAAGATGACGATACGATTCTAAAGGATTTGAAGATTACCGGTGGCGTCTTTGAAGGGAAAGAGGATATAGCGGTATCGGATCAGTTGATTGAAAAAGCTGATAAGCTTACCGGTATTTCTGGCGGCGAATTCAACGGTGAATTTGCGAAAGAACTTTTGGCGGAAAATACAGTATTTGTGACTCGCGATGACGGCACGATTGCAGTTTTCGAGGCTGGCAAAGGTGCGCCAGCGCCAGAGGAAGACGAAGCTGGTCTCGGTGCGCCAAAGACTGGTGCTTTGACGACGGGCGAAACCAGCGCAGCTCAAGATATCGCTCTCACGGTTCTCTTTGGAGCAACGATGATGGCAGTTATCTTGCTTGGCGTAGCAGTAAAAGCTAAAAGATAAAAGATAAGTAAGTCTTTACCGAAGAATCCCCTAGAAATAGGGGATTTTTTGAGGAGGGAAGGCTTGTTCTTGACAAAATGAGAGTTCCGTGCTATAATTGGGGTAATCTCGCTAGAGCGGGCATTAGTTTTTGGTGACCTAAGCTCTAAGCACATTAAGAAAGGAGTTGATTGCGATGGCAAAACATGCCTGGAGAATCAAGAATGAGAATTTCCGTCAACTCAGAGATGGAAGAAAGAAGTTAGATGTGAGAGTGGGATACCCTCATGTTAGGAAAACGTTGGGAGGAGATTTAATCGAGTTTGAGAACCACGAAGGCGATGTCTTCATTATTGATCGGATTTCGGTTTATAACAATTTCCGACAGATGCTAGCGGTCGAAGGGGTGGAAAATGTATGCCCCGGGATGACCTTTGATGGTGCGAGGAGACTTTTGCAAGAGATCTATCCGCCGGAAAAGGAAAGACTGGGTGTCTATGTTTTCGAGCTGAGGGACGTTAAGCAACGAGAAATTATTCAACAAAGTTTTATCCGAGCCTCGTCACTCATAAGAGATGGGAAGAGATTAGACTTTGAAAAAATGATTGAGGAGGTTCGTGGATTGGCAATTACGGGCGAAGTGCCGCACGGGTGTTTAGCATTTGGAAACTTTTTCTTTGAGGAGTCCCTGGAAGACGAGGCTCTTTATGAGAAGAATATTGCGAGCGGTGAGCATGAAATCATTATTTGTTATATTGGCAAGGAGCCTGTCGGGGTTGCTATCCTAGAGAGAGATGGTCGAAAACGGGCAATTTATGTCAAGTCACAATATGACGGTTTCGGGGTTATGGACAAGTTGAACCGGAAAAGCCAGAGCTGGTTTGATAAAAAGAAAGTCGCAATTTAATAGTGAAAAACGCTCCTTCGGGGGCGTTTTTGCACCCCAGATATTTATTGACAAAATATAAAATCCGTGATATAATTAAAGAAGAGGGGTAGTTGATCCGCTACTCAAAGTACATTTGAAAGGAGTTGATTTTAATGACGGATCAAAGAGTTAAAAGAGAATCATGCGTGCCAAGAGGGGTAGAAATAAGTTTTCTACGTGCTTCGCAGCTAATTCGAGAGGACGAGCATGAAAAGCTCGGCAGGTTATTTGGGGACGGTTTCGTGACGCTCATAGAAACGGACGCAGGAAGCGTAAACCTGACAAACTATTTCTGGGAGCATGTTCCTAACGTCTATGATGAAGGATGGGAAATTATTGGCTGCTATGTTGACGAAAAGATGGCTGGATTGGCTATCGTGGATGATGAAGGGGGTATCACGCTTTACGAAAAACCATTTTACTCTTGTCTTGGAGTCATGGAGAAGCTTTTGAAAAAAGCTGAGGCTCTAAAATCGGAAGATGATGATTAAAATCAAACTTAACGCCCCGTTTTAGGGGCGTTTTTACTTGCTTTTTAAGGGGGAGTGTGATATAATTATACGGATATTAAAAGTAAAGGAAGTTATGAGTCGTGTCGTAAAACAACACATCGA
>JAUNAL010000033.1 GCA_030527585.1 Candidatus Saccharimonadota bacterium | reverse complement strand
AGAGCCGATAGCTCCTATGCCAGCTCCGACGCCGACTCCTGCACCGACGCCAGCGCCGGAACCGGTTGCGCAAGTTGTCGTTCCGGGAGCAGCGCCAGCGGTTGAGCCAGTGGCGGCCCCTGTGTCAGTTCCGACACTAGTAAATCCGGTAGTGAATCCAGTTATCAATCCAGCGACGCAAGCAGCGGCGACATTTGATCCGCTTAACGCGACGACTCCTTTAACGATGCCAGAACCGGTTGCTAAGCCAGATCCGATTGAAGAGGAACTCAAGGCACCGCTTAAGGCGGCGGAGCCGGTTCCGGGTTCGATTGGGAGTGCGATTTCGTTGCCTTCGGTAGAACCACGGCCGATCGCTCAGACTCCGAGCGTTTCGTTCTCGGACCCAGCAACGGAACCTGCTCCTCAGACGAACTTGGCGGCAGCGCCAGTAAAGGCTGAAAAGAAATCTAGCAAAACTACTTTGATTTTGCTTTGCGTGATTGCTGGATTGGCTGCCGTGGCGCTTGCGGTGGTGCTCGTGATGATGCTCAACGGAATGATTTAGTTTGATTTTCATCTAGAAAAGTTATATAATAGTTCTATGATGAAAAAATATGTTACAACTGCGATTCCTTATGTTAATGGCGTGCCACATATTGGGCATGCGATGGATTATTGTTTGGCAGATGTTTATGCGAGATACCAGAGGTTAACTCATAATGAGGTGAAGTTTCAGGTCGGGACAGATGAGCATGGTAACAAGATTTTTCAGAAGGCTAAGGATTTAGGGATTCCGGTTGAGGAATATGTTGCGGGTAATTCAAAAAAGTTTGAAGAGTTTATTCGAACGCTCGATATTTCCTATACAGATTTTATTCGAACGACTGACCCGGACCATGAACGACGAGCGCAGGAGATTTGGCGAAAATTGTCACCATATATATATTCAGCGAAATATGAAGGTTGGTATTGCACTGGTTGCGAACGTTTTGTGACCGAAAAAGAATGTGCTGAGAATAACGGAGTTTGTCCGGACCATGCGAAGCCATATGAGAAACTTGAAGAAGAGAATTATTATTTAAGAATTGCAGATTTTAAAGAGCAAATTCGTGAGGCGATTGAGTCTGATAAAATGTTGATTTTGCCAGAGTTTCGCAAACGTGAGATTTTGAAGTTGCTGGAAGATTCGCCGGATGTTTCAATTTCGAGACCGCGAGCGCAGCTTACTTGGGGCGTGCCAGTTCCGGACGACGACTCGCAAGTGATGTATGTCTGGATTGATGCGCTGGCGAATTATATTACAGTTTTAGGATATCCGGAAAAAGAGATTTCAGATTTTTGGCCAGCGGCGGCGCAATTTGTTGGCAAAGATATCTTAAGATTCCATGCAATTATTTGGCCGGCGATGCTCCTAGGGCTTGGTTTGCCGCTTCCGGAGGTTTTGATTTCGCATGGGATGGTTCTGTCGAATGGGCAGAAGATGTCGAAATCGATTGGAAATGTGGTTGATCCGATGGAGGTACTCGAGAAGCATGGTCTTGATGCTTTTAGGTATTTCTTCTTGCGTCATATTGATACTTTTGCGGATTCGGATTTTACATGGGAGAAGTTTGAAGATGCATATAATAATGAGCTTGCGAATGACTTAGGCAATTTGGTGCAGAGGTTGGCGGCGCTCGCAAAGAAAAATGAAATTGGGCTTGTTGCGACAAAATCGGAGTTGCCACAGGAATATTGTGATTTGATGGATAAGTTTGAATTTTCAAAAGCGTTTGATTTTGTGTGGGAAAAAGTCCAGGGGCTTAACCGTCAGATTGATGAGGAGAAGCCTTGGAGTTTGGCGAAAAATGGAGAAAACCAGAAACTTAACCAAGTGATGAATGATTTAATGAATGAACTTTTATTGGTTTCGAGGATGTTGGAACCATTTATTCCGGAAACGGTGAAGAGAATTCAAGACGTCTTCACGAATCCGATTGCTCCACCGGAAACACCATTATTCGTAAAACAATAAAAAAATAACCCCTTTCGGGGTTATTTTTTAAGGCTATTCCTCGTTCGAGAGTTTACCTGCGAAGTCAGAAAGGTAGAAACCGAGAACGCCACCAATCATTGGGAAGATTGCGTAAACCGATAGGGCTTGCATGACGTTGCCGATGATTTCGCCAAATTCTCCGCCAGTGGTTGGGAAGATTTGGAACATTAAGGCTGCGGCCGGGTTGTAAAGGAAGCTAACTTCGCTGCCGAAGAAAGCTGCGGTAATAACATAGCCGAGCGCGATTGCGACCGCAACACCACCAGCGGCGGTTGCTGCGAAAGTAAAGACGCTGCGTTTGTATTTCAATGCGCGTGCAAAGAAGAATGCAACAATGATGGCGCCGAGAAGCTCAACCATGGCAAAAATCCAGAACTTATCTTCGCCGATTGCATTCATGGTTGGAAGATCCATCGCGGTGTCGCCACCAGCGAGATGGAATGAATTAAAGATCAACCATGCAATCCAAGCACCGATGATTTCGGCGATGATATACATAACACCACGGATGACGGACATGCGGCGGGAAGCCATCATGCCGGCAACGACGATTGGGTTAAGGCAGGCGCCCGAGAAAGCGTAGACCGCGATAAGGATTGCGATAAGTACGATAATCGCATTCGTCATGTTGAAGATGCTGAGCATCGTGAAGGCGAAAAGTAACAAGGCAACTAAAGCAGTGCCGAGAACTTCGCCAAGCAATGCACCGTAGAATTTTGGATTCTTAAAGACGGTGAGGATGCTTTCGTTTTCTTCATATTTTTTAGCAAAGAAATTTTTGAAGCAGGAAGTTTTTTCACTGATGATTTCTTTCTGTTCAACTTTCTCTACTTTAGTAGTTTTAGAGGCTTCGGAAACTGGTTTCTCGACAGTCTTCGCGGCCGTTTTCGGTTTTGTCGTTTTCGACTTTGTAGTCGTAGCTTTCGCTGACGTCTTTGGCTTTTTTGTTGCCATTTTTCCTCCTTAGATAATATTAAGAT